>NZ_CP113920.1:1800000-2100000 GCF_029395535.1 Bifidobacterium sp. ESL0732
GCCAGATGCGCGGTCCTCAACGACCGATCCGTCCGAAGCGACCTTGACGCCGCCCACAATGACCTTGCCGGATATGGGAGAAGCGAAAGATGCCGAATTGGGCGAGTAGTTGAGCAGGTACACCACACACTCACCCTGCTGGTCGAACCCTACACGCACCGTGACACGACCCGCCAAATCGGCACCCAACGGCTTGATACCAGCCGCTTCGACGGCACCGTGGACCACATCGCGGGTTGCATCGGCGTCAAGCACCGTTCCAACCCATTGCGCCCAACCGGAACCGAAAGCATGTCGGGTGATCGCCGCATACGCTTTCCAAGCCGGATGCTCATAGTCGGCCAAAACCTGCGTACTGCCCTCGTTCGGCTTGAGCAGCTCAATCAACGCCTCGGCTTTCGTACCGGCTTTCGCTCCGCCCTTCGTTCCAACTTGCGCCGCGGCAGCCGCAGTATCAGCACCTTCTTCAGCCGGCACGACACCGACATCGTTCGGTCTCGTGAATTGGTTATAGCTCATGCCGAACACATCGGTAAGTCCGTGAGGGGCCGAATCATGCCAGACCGTAACATCGTCGTCGGCGACGAACGAACGCAACGACGAGAGCAGGTGCCCGCCAGCCTTGACATAATCGCGCAAGGTGTCGATGGTGCTTTGCGACGTGCAGTAAAGCGCCGGCGTCACCACGAGGCGGTATTGGCTCAACTTCTCGGCGTCGACATCAGTAGGCACGAAATCGGTCTCGACATTCAGCTCGAACAACGCATCGTAATACATACGAACGATGTCGTTATAGCGCAACCCACCATCCGCCGGGAATCCGGTTTCGAGTGTGAACCAGTCGAGTGCCGTCAGCGCCTCATTCGAGATCATGATGGCGACCTGATTGCGCTTCTTCAAGTGCTTGAGACGTTTCTGCACCTCGGACTTGGCGATTTCACGGCCGAAGACGCCTGCCTCCTCGTAGGTCGGGTTCGCTTCAAGATCGTGGCTCAACAGGCCCTTCCAGTAAGTCTCGAAGGAGTTGTGGATGGAATGCCAATGCCAGTACATCACGCTGTCCGCACCGCTGGCCAAGTGGCTATAGGCCTGCAAGCGTAGTTGGCCGGGATAGGGCAGCCAACCATGCTGGCCTTGCGCTCCGGTTTCCAACACCAAGTAATTTTGGCCGCCTTTTATCGAACGGGCCATGTCGCCGCCGAACGCGATTTCCTTGCCGCTCAGCTCGTCTTCGGTGGGGTGATAAATATCGACGCCGGCGATATCCAGTGCCTTGGCCGCCTTGAAATGGTCGACCGCCGGCTGCACGCCGAAGGAATAACCGCGCCATTCATAGTCGAAATTATGGGTGATGAACTGGTCGTTCCTGGCATATTCGCGGACGATATCTGCCTGCCAAGCCAGGTATTGAGCCACTTGCGTGCGCCGGAATTTGTCGAACTCGGCACGCAGCGACTCGTTGATCGCGCCGGTCACATCGGGAAAGTCCTCCCAGGCGTTGATGCGGTTCGACCAATAATCAAGCCCGAATGTAGCGTTGAGCTCGTCCAGATTGTCATCAAAACGCTTGCGCAGGTATTTGACAAACAACGCCTGCATATCAGCAGAAACGCAGTCATAGTATTTCGTCTCGTTGTCGACCTGATAGCCGATGACCGCAGGATTTTGGGCGACGTGGGCAATCAGCTTTCTGATGATCCGCTCGCCATAATAGCGGTAGGAAGGATTGACAATATCCATGATCTGTCGGACACCGTATTTGCCGGGGCCGTCGGGGGTGACGGCAAGCACATCGGGATGCATACGCACCAGCCAGGTCGGCACGGCGTAGGTCGGCGTTCCGACGATAACCGAAATGCCGTGGCGCTGAGCGGCATCGAGCACGCGGTCGATATGCGAGAAATCGAAGACGCCGGGTTGGGGTTCGCAAGTGCTCCAGGTCGATTCGGCGATGCGAATGGTATTGATGCCAATATGCCGCATCATCTCCATATCCGTGTCGACCCGGTCAAGGTCACGCGGCATGTACTCGTCGTAATACGCTGCTCCGAAAAGAATTCTGTCCGGAAGCTTTGCCGCTCGGCTTGTTTCACTCATAGTCGTTCATCCTATCTTTCATATTGTCTTCCTTGACCAACGGACCTCGTCGTTTCGCCCGTCACCTTGCCACATTGCCCAATTCACCAATACCTTGTCGTTGCCCAAAGTATCGTCCGCCACTCGCAACAACCAACCAACACCAAATCGTCATACAACGTTCGACAATGACGATAAGAAAGATGCAGACATGGCCGCCGCCGGTGACAAGCGACGACCATACCTGCAAGAGTTTTGTCAGCGATTATCGCATCCTGCTAACGCATCCTTCAGTCGATGACGAAGGTGTTGAACGAACGCGGGGCAAGCGTTGCGTTGACCGCATGCGTTGCATCGTCTGGATCCTCAAAGCTGAAGTCCAGTGGACGTTCGAGCGCGTTCTGCACCACCACGGCGATGGAGCCGTCCGGATTGCGGAAGGCGATGCCCATCGAGTTGAAGCGTCCGGTCGTGCCCAGCCTCACGGCGCCGGGCTTCACGTACTTCGAGAAATGACGCATCACGTACCACTCAGGGTTACGCGTGAGCTTGCCGGTCTTGGAATCCACCGTGTAGAGCGAATTCTGGTTCCAGCCCCAAGTGCTCAGGATCTCGGTCAAAACCATGTTCCAGTAAACGTAGGCGGTGGCCCCGTTGCGGAAGTAATGGTTCATCAGATGGAACACGTATTCGGCGTAGTCCCAAGAATTGTCGCCGGTGCCGCATTCGGATTCGGTCTGCTCCAGCTCGAGCTCCGGCCACGATTCGTGGGTGCGGGCGATGGCGTTCTGCCCGGCCCACTGATAGCCGATGCCCTTGATGTAACCGCGCGCCTTGGCATCGAAGAGGATGTCGTCGATGTAGCGGTTGTAGTTGTTGAGGCTCATCCCGTAGCCGCCGCCGGTCCACGACATGTCCTCCGGACCGTTCATCGTCCCAAGGAAGATGTCGGTGTCAATGCCCTCGCGCTCGAAGGCCGGGCCGAGATAGTCGCGGATGAAAACCTTCAGGTCGTGGCTACTCCAGAGGCAGCTCGGGAACTTCTGGTCCGCGAAGACCTCATTCTGCACGTGCAGCTGGGTCACCTTGATGCCGCGCTTGGCGTATTCCTGAATGTAACGCACGAAATACTTGGCGTAGGCGGTGAGGTTCTCCGGGGTCATCACGATCCGGCCGAAATTATAGGCCTTGGGGAATTTCATCCACGTCGGCGGGCTCCACGGGCTCGAGAAAAGCTGCATGTCGGGCTGGTACTTCTGCGCGCGCTGGATATAGGGAACCAGCGTCTTGTCGTCATGCTCGACGCTGAAGTGGCTCATGTCGTAGTCGCCGTCGGTTTCGTCGTAGCTGTACCACTCTTCGGCGAAATCGTTGGCACCAATCGGCGCGCGATTGAAGCGGAAGTTCATTTCGTCTTGTCCAAAGAGCTCGTGGAACACGGTATCGGCGCTATTTTCATCGGTATATTTGGTGAGCGCCTGCCAGCCAAGTTCGTTGAAGCAACCACCGAAACCGCGAATCTTCTGGAAAATCTCGCCGGTAAGTTTGAGCCCTCCGGTGTCGCTGCCGTTACCTTCACCATTGCCGGCAACCGGCGCAGTACCATTTTGCGGCGATGCCAATGTCGTTTCTACCAATTTCGCATCAGGAGTCGATGCAATCCATGTCGCAGTCATTATTCTGCCTTTCTAAAGTTTTCTATTATTTTGTGATTTCGTACGGATTGCGAAACGATTGTTGCGATTCCGCAATCCGCTGGAACTCAGCAATACCGGACTTCGTTCAACGGAAGTCCGCGAGACTCACTTCACGCCCTTGATCCACATAATGAAGACACAGCCGATAAGCGCGAGTGCGATGGCCACCGGGAACGCCAATGAATAGCCGGCGGCGACGACGATGCTCGACATGATCAGCGGGCCGCACATCTGCCCCAACGTCGTGGCGAGGTTCAGAATGCCAAGATCCTTGCCGGCCTGCTCCTTGTTCGGCAGCACATCGACGAGCAATGCCTGGTCGACCGAAGAGTAAACACCATATCCCAATCCGGCAATGGCGGCATAGAGATACATACCTGTCGTGGTCGGGAAAATCCAAGGCATTGCGATACCGATGGCGAAGCACACCGAAGCGACGACGACCGGGACCTTGCGGCGACCGATGAAATCAGAGAACGGACCGGCGACGATGGAACCGACCAGGGAGACGACCATGGTAATCACCGAAATCACAGAAATAGTGGCAGCGGCCTGCTTGACCGACTGTCCGACATAGTTTTCGACAATATACATCTGGTAAACGCTGATCATCTGGTAGCTGACAAGCATGCACAGACGTCCAACGAACGCCTTGTAGAAATCGTGGCCCGTGGAGAACTTCGGCGGACGGAAGGACATGATGACGTCCTTGAAGCCTTTGTTGGCAGGAGGCAGATAGTCGGCCGATTCCTCACGAGGAATGAGCACCACCGCCACGACGCCACCGAGGAACATCAGTACGCCGGCCAAGGCGAAGCCTGGCACCAAATTGGTGACGAAGAACGCGCCGATGAGCGAGCCAATGGGTGAACCGATGGTGGAGCCAGCCCCATAGAACGCCGACATCGTGCCACGGACTCCCGAAGGAATACGGTCCGAGATGGTCGCCGTCATCGGTGCGATCATGCAGTTGAGGCCGAACATGCACAGGCAGTAATAGACAGTGAGCAATACCGCGTTGTTGGTGGTGCCCGTCAGGAAAAGCATCACACCACCAAGCACGCCACCGAAAAGAATAAAGGGGGTACGACGGCCGAAACGAGAACGGGAACGGTCGGAGAACGTGCCGAACACGAGATTCGCGACCAAGGAGGCGACCGCCGTGCAGGCGTTGACGTAACCGATCAAGACGTCAGGACGAATGCCGACCACCTGTTTGTAGTGTTCAGGCAACAAGACAATCGAGACGATGCCGAGGCCCGTCATCCAGAACACGCCGAACATGAAGAATCCGGCACCGAACCGCACCAGCTTCTTCTTGGGGACCTTTTTACCCGTCTCGGGGCTTAAGGCTGGATCTTTTTCTGCCGCTTCTATCGCGGCGTTATGCGCAGCAAGGCGCTCGGCTTTGCTGGCGACTACGGAATCACTCATTGACCCACTTCTTTCACTATCAACAATGACGTTTCTAATAATAGCACTTTATCTAACTACCATTAGATAAATGAGATAATAATAAACTCGATATAGTTTGTCAAATCAAATAACTAATATTTTTTAAGACATTTCTTTCGACTTTTCATCCTTTTTGGTTATATTTTTCTTTAATAACGTCATTTTTATGCCAATTCTCGTTATAAACGATTGATTTTTCGCCATATATCACAGATCTAGAAAAATGATAATTAACTTATAAATACTCGATAAAGTGATTTAAAATTGCAAAAAATAATTTCCAATGACTAGTTTTTGTTGTATTACCTAATAAGTACTTTATATCCCAAGCATTATTGCGTAAAGCATCACAGCGATATCACTTCAGCGATAATGCTCCCATACCCCATCCGGAAAAATGATCTTTTCAAAACCCAGCCATTCATCATAAAGATCGATCGGCGGCTCACGCAGCCAACGCAGCTGAATGCCATCCATGGCCTCGATACACTGCCTGACCACCGGCTGCATCTTGTCGGTCCACGGACGAAATTCCTCAGGCAGGGCCCAGTCGAATTTCGAATAATATCCCCACACCGATTCGGGACGTTTTTCAAAATAGTCGTGCAAAGGGTGCGAAGGGTTGAAGGATTCCGTTTCCAGAACCATATAGAGCTGCACCATCATTTTTCGACCTGCATTATGCCGCACCAAGAATCGAAGATAGGCCGGGAAAAATGGGGCTTGCGGATCGCTGCCGGGCAATCCGGATTTCAGAAAATCTTCCGGGGTGCCGGACGTGTCGTAGATATCCGTGATCAGCGGCGAAAGCAAACCGTCCTTGTTGCCGACATAATGGAGAAGCCCGGGTTGGCTCATGCCGACCTCGTCCGCCACGTCCTTCAGCGAGATGCCGTTGAATCCTTTGGTGCTGATCAGCTTGGCAGCAGCCTGCGTAATCTCCTGCCTCCGTTCTTCGGGAGACTTGCGGATTCGGCGCTGCTTGGCTTTTGACATGGTTTCCAGTATAGGAGAAGCGCAAGTCAGGCGCAGAGAGAGGCCTTTACCGGGTTACTATCTGCAGTGCCAAAATTCTCGCAGCACTGAATTCGGCTATCGTATGCGTATATGACTTATCGCCGGATCATATGTTCCTGCCCAGTGTTTTGCGTCGTGTATCCTGCTTCGTATGTCCTACATTCCACATTACGTATTACGTTCCCGACTTTCTGAACCCCTACGAAATGAAATTCTATTTCGACGAAAACAAAACTGCCGTGAGACGGCCGACCATCTAGAATGAAGGTATCTGATCGTTGATAACCAAAGGAGCGCTTGATGACCACAGATAATCGCAGCACGTTGTTTTCGCCGTTGACTCTTTCCACGCCAGACGGGACGGGCCTCACCTTACGCAACCGCACCATCCTCTCCCCCATGTGCCAATATGCCGTCAATCGGCAAGACGGGGTCGCCACCGACTGGCACTTGCAGCATTACGGAGCGATTGCCGCCGGCGGTTTCGGGATGCTCACCATCGAGTCAACCGGGGTGAACCCCGTTGGTCGGATTTCGCCGTACGATCTTGGGATGTATAGCGACGAACAGGAGTCCGCGCATCGGCATCTGGTCTCCTTCATCCACTCTCAGGGCGCCGCTGCTGCGGTTCAACTCAACCATGCAGGAGGTCGCGCCTCGGGAAAGCCTTGGCTTCCGGGAATTCACGGCGGTTCCGCCCCTCTTGAAGAGGGCGGGTGGCAAACGGTGGGGATGACCGACCAATCCATCGCCGAAGGCTACCGGCCGACGACGAAACTAGACAAAGCTGGAATCGCGCAAATCGTCTCGGACTTTGCTGTAGCAGCGCGTCGGGCCGATGCCGCCGGCTACGATGCCATCCAAATCCATGCCGCACATGGCTATCTGCTGCATCAGGCGTTTTCGCCTTTGATCAACACGCGAACCGACGAATACGGCGGCAGCTTCGAAAACCGTTCGCGGCTGATCTGCGAGGTCGTCGATGCCATCCGTGCCGTGTGGCCGGGCTCGAAGCCGCTCGGTATCCGCATTTCCGCCACCGACTGGGTCAAGGGCGGACTTGATATCGAGACCACCGCACGCCTGATGCGCGAACTGGTCAAACACCACGGCATCAACTGGGTCGACGTGTCCTCCGGCGGACTAGTCAATACCCCGCTGCAACCTTCCGGCCCCGGCTTCCACGCCGTCCTCGGCGCACAAATGAAGCAGGCGCTTGCCGACACGGATGCGGTCGTCAGCGTCGTCGGCGGCATTTCCAGCCCTGAGCAGGCCGAAACGATGCTGCGCACCCATCAGGTCGACGCCGTCTCCATCGGCCGCGCCGCGATGCGCAACCCGCACTGGCCCGCCATGGCCGCTGCACGTCTCGGCGTCCCGCGTGAAGACATTCCTGCCGCCGCGCAATATTGGCGCGCAGAGTGGAACAGCTAATTTTCGCGACAAACATCTGAGCGTCTGCTATTCGTCTCAGATAGGGCTTTATAAAATGATAATTGAACCGCAGTTCCGATAACAAAAGCTGGGCGATACCCACGAGGAGGTATCGCCCAGCTTTTATATATCTTGTAGCTTCTGTCAGCTACTACCGGTACCGATATGCCAACTGCCAATACCGATAAACTGCCACTCAGTCGGCCTTGGCCAGCTTCTGGTCGGCCTTCTTCGCGGCGGCGATCATCAGCTTGATCCGGTTCAACTGATTGGCAGCCGAGGCGCCGGGGTCGTAGTCGATCGAAACGATATTGGCCTCAGGGTGCAGGCGACGAATCTTGCCGAACATGCCGCGCCCTGTGACGTGGTTGGGCAGGCAGGCGAACGGCTGGGCGCACACGACGTTCGGGCAGCCGGACTTGATGAGTTCCAGAATTTCGCCGGTCAACAGCCATCCTTCACCGGCCTGCACACCAATCGAGGTGACCGTGGAGGCCATCTTGACCAGCTCCGGCATCGGGGTGTCCTGGCTGAACTTGCCATGAGAAAGATCGATGGCGCGGCGCACCGGATTCAGAATCCGATCAAGCCCCCAGCGCATCAGCGCGTAGAGCTTCTTGTTGCCGCCCATGCCGGTGTTCTTCTCGTTCCAGTCGGTGATGTAGGGGCGCGTGGTCATGAACTCCATGATGCCGGGGACCACGGCCTCGCAACCCTGTTCCTCGATCTGATCGACCAGATGGTTGTTGGCATCGGGATGGTACTTCACGAGAATCTCGCCGACCACGCCGACGCGCGGCTTGCGCGGGATGTTGCGCAGCGGCAGAGCGTCGAAGCTCTTGACGATCTCGTTCAACAGCGTCTGATACGGCAGATAGCCCTTGCCGATCTTCCGCTTGGCGGTCGCCGAATGGCCGTGGTGCTCGATGGTCTCGCGCACGATCTTGTCCCACATCTCGTAGAGCTTGTTGGCGCTGCCCTTGACCTTCTCATACGGCCGCACGCGGTAATGGCACTTCATCAACAGGTCGCCGATCACCAAGGCCTTGACCGCGCGCCACAGCAGCGTCGGTGTCGCCGTGAAACCGGGGTTGTCCTCGATACCCTGCGTGGACAACGCGATAACCGGCACCTGCGGGTAACCGGCGTCGACCAAAGCTTTACGAATCAGGCCATAATAGTTCGTGGCACGGCACATGCCGCCGGTCTGGGTGATGGCGAGGCAGACCTTGTCGGGGTCATACTTGCCCTTGATGATCGAGTCGACGAGCTGCCCCACGACCATGATGGCTGGGTAGCAGGCGTCGTTGTTGACATACTTGAGGCCGGTCTCCACATCCTGCTGGTCGGCCATCTTCAAGACATCAAAGTTGTAGCCGCCGGAACGAATCACGGACTCGACCAGGCTCATATGCACCGGGCTCATCTGCGGGGCGACGATGGTGTAGTCGCGGCGCATGGTCTTCTGGAAGCGGACTTTGTGAGCGTAGGCGGAAATCGTACCCTTGCTACGCTTCTTGTCCTTGCCATCGGCGGACTTGTCGGCGCTCGAAGCGACGCTTGCCTCGCCGGCTTTCGCGCTGCCTGCGGCGGCACTCTTGCCATTGGCCCGGCGAGAGGCCTCTTTCATCGACTCGGTGAGCTTCGGGTTCGCCTTCATGACGCTGTCGAGCAAGACCTGACGGCCTGCGGTCGGAGCCTTGGAACCGGTCTTGCGGAACTCGCCCTGCTTGTCGGCAGGAACGTCTGCGTTATCGGAATCTTCGACGGAATCAGCGGACTCAGCCAAATTCTCAGCAGCCGAAGCATCGGCATTCTGCTTGGCACTTTCAGCGGCGTCAACAGCAGCCTGCGCGGCGGCCAATTGTGCCTTGGCATCTTCAAGCTTGCTTTCGGCGTCCTTCAGTTCAGCTTCACGCTTGGCAGCGGCCTCTTGACGAGCCTTGACTTCTTCAGCGGCGTTCTTGGCCTCATCCTGCACGGAAACCTTTGTGGATTCCATGGTATCTCCCTTGCCTGCGACGCTGACCGCAGACTTCGCTTCAAGCTTCGCCATATCCGCAGCCTTCTTGAGTTTCGCTTTGTTGTTCTCGCGCTCTTCGATGGCCGCCTTGAGCGAGCGCAGACGAATCTTCGCCGCACCGAGGTTGCTAACCTCGTCGATCTTGAGCAACGTGTAAACATCGGCCTTGTCGGCGAGGATCTCGCTGACCTGGTCGGTGGTGATGGCGTCGATGCCGCATCCGAAGGAGTTGAGCTGCACAAGCTCAAGCCCCGGGTAGGAAGCGACGAAATTGGCCGCGGCGTAAAGCCTGGAATGATAGGCCCACTGGTTGGCCACGCGCAGAGGCATATTGATAACCTTGCGATCGCCGACCTCACGGAACCCACCCTCGTCCTTGGCACGCGGGTCCTTTTCGCCCTCGTCAAGATAGTCACTCAAGTGCAGGTTCTGGCCCGGCTGCAGCTCGCAGATGGAATCCTCCGAAAGCACCACCATGCCCAGCGAGCAGATGGTTTCGGGGATGCCGTGGTTGATTTCGGGGTCGATGTGGTAGGGACGGCCGGCCAGGACGATGCCGCGGCAATTGTGTTCCTTCATATAGGCAAGCGCGCGCAGACCTTCCTCTTGCACGTCGTGCTTGAAGATCTTGTCTTCGGCGTACGCGGCCTTGACGGCCTTCTCGGCTTCCTCGCGCGTGACGTTGGTCCAGGCGAACTCCTCGACGATGCGGTCGACCATCAGCTCATGGTCGGCGAGGTTGAAGTAGGGGCGCATGTAGCGGATGCCGGGCTCGCGCAGCTCGGCCATGTTCGCCTCGATGACGACCGGATAGTTGGCGACGATCGGGCAGTTGTAATGGTTGTCGGTATCACCTTCGACCAGGTTCTCCTCGTAGGAGACGCACGGATAGAAGATGGTCTTGACGCCACGGTCCAGCAGCCACTTGATGTGGCCGTGCACCATCTTGGCCGGGTAGCAGATGTTCTCCGAGGCGATGGATTCGATGCCGGACTGGAAGAGCTCGTGGCTGGAGCGGCCGGAGAGACGGACCTTGAAGCCGAGGTTGGTCAAAAGGGTGAACCAGAAGGGATAGTTCTCGTACATGTTGAGCGCGCGTGGGATGCCGATTTCGCCGCGGTAGGCCTTCTTGTCGGTGAGCCTGCGGTAGGCGAAGACGCGCTTGTACTTGTAATCGTAAAGATTCGGCCGGTCGCTGCGTTCTGCCTTGGCGTCGGCGCCGCGCTCACAGCGGTTGCCGGTGACGTAACGGGAACCGTCCTGGAAAGTGGTGATGGTGAGCTTGCAACGGTTCTGGCAGCGCTTGCACACGTCACGCTCGGAGGTCATCGACAGATGGTCGAGCTCGTCACCTTCGACAATGGCGGATTTGGTGTGTTCCGCGCTCTCATCGAGTTCATGGGCATCCTCATAATGCATACGGGCGGTCAGCGCCGCGCCGAACGCGCCCATCAGACCGGCGATATTGGGCCTCGTGACTTCCTTACCCGTAAGCAGCTCGAAGGCGCGCAGCACCGCGTCGTTGAGGAACGTACCGCCCTGCACCTCGATGGTGTCGCCAAGCTGGCCCGAATCGCGCAGCTTGATGACCTTGTAAAGCGCGTTGCGTACCACGGAGTAGCACAGGCCCGCCGCGATGTTTTCGACGGTGGCGCCTTCCTTTTGCGCCTGCTTGACCGATGAGTTCATGAACACGGTGCAGCGCGAACCCAGGTCGACCGGATGGTCAGAATTCAGCGCGGCCTGAGTGAATTCCTCGATGGTCAGACCCATGGAATACGCGAAGGTCTGCAAGAACGAACCGCAGCCCGACGAGCAGGCCTCATTGACGGAAATGGAATCAATCACGCCGTCGGCGATGGCCAGATACTTCATATCCTGTCCGCCGATGTCAATGACGGCGGTGACGCCCGGGCTCACCATTTCGGCGCCACGATAGTGCGCCATGGTCTCCACCACACCCTCGTCCAGATGCAGACCAGTGGTGATCAGCCCTTCGCCGTATCCGGTGGCGCAGCTGCGCGCAATCCACGCCTCGGCCGGCAATTCGTTCTCGATCTTGCGCACGATTTCGACGGCCGCATCGAGCGGGCTTCCGTCGTTGGTGCCGTATGACGACCATACGATCTCACGGTCGTCGTTAATCAGCGTCGCCTTGATGGTGGTCGAGCCAGCGTCAATACCGAGGAAATGCGGGCCTTTCGCACCTT
Source organism: Bifidobacterium sp. ESL0732 (assembly GCF_029395535.1). Taxonomy (NCBI): domain Bacteria; kingdom Bacillati; phylum Actinomycetota; class Actinomycetes; order Bifidobacteriales; family Bifidobacteriaceae; genus Bifidobacterium; species Bifidobacterium sp. ESL0732. The sequence goes on from NZ_CP113920.1 coordinate 1,811,913, forward strand.
CGAGCGTACCGACCTTGACTTGTTCTTTATGATGGCGCTCGTTGAACTTGCGGCGGTCCTCCTCGGTCGGGAACAGCGGCGGCATCGTCGCGGTGTCGACCGGTTTGTTCTTCAAGGCTTCAAGGTCGTCGATGATCTCCTGGCAGCTGCGGGGCTCGAAATGCTGGCCGACATCGAGCTCGTTGTCGTCGCCGCACATCAGTGCGGAACCATAAGCTACATAAAGGTGGGCGTTCTCGGGAACGATGAACCTGTCGACCTTACCCTCAAGGGCACGTGCGAAGGCCTCACGCAGCTCGGAAAGGAAGAACAACGGCCCGCCGAGGAAGACCACGTTGCCATGGATCGGACGGCCGGAGGCGAGGCCTGCGATGGTCTGCGTGGCCACTGCGGTGAAGATGGAGGCGGCGAGGTCGGGCTTGTCCGCACCGTCGTTAATCAGCGGCTGCAGGTCGGATTTGGCGAACACGCCACAACGCGAGGCAATTGGGTAAAGCAGCTTGTAATTCTTGGCCATATCGTTCAGACCGGAAGCATCGGTATCGAGCAACGTCGCCATCTGGTCGATGAACGCACCGGTACCCCCAGCGCAAGAACCGTTCATACGCTGCTCGGGAGTAGGCTTCAGGTACGTAATCTTCGCGTCTTCGCCACCGAGCTCGATAATGACGTCGGCTTCGGGATAGACCTGATCGATGGCCTTGGTTTCGGCGATGACCTCCTGGACGAACGGAACGTTCATATCGTCGGCCAAGCCCAAGCCGCCGGAACCGGTAATCGCAAGGTTGATCGGCTGTGAGCCGCGACCCTCTTCCTCAAGCTGTTTCTTGATGTCACGCAGCAACCCTGCCACCGTAGCGCGCACATTGGCGTTATGACGCCGGTAATCCGCGAACAGCACATCCTTCAAGTCGCTGCTTTTGTCGAGAACGACGGCCTTGACCGTAGTTGAACCGATATCGAGCCCGACCCGCAGGGGCGTAACCTCATGCTCCGTTGTCTTGGTTTCCATCACGTCAGCCATGCCTGAATCCTTACCATTCCCGTAAATTCACCGCGTTTTGCGTAATCCGACACTTAAAACGCTGTGAATTTACACACATATACATTGCAAGATTAGTCGCCGCACAACCCATTGGGCAGACCCCTCACCATGATTCAGCTTAAAGAGACAACTAGTGTGACCTACATCTCTTGACAAACGTAATGATTCATGCAAATCCTCGTTGTCGCATTGCCATACCAACACGCTTCGTCACATTTTAGGCAATCAGCAATCAATCGACTTGTCTAAGCGACCGCGTTTCTGCATCGCACCATCGCCCATCCTGAAAACTGGTCACCAAGGAATCCCCAGCAACCATTTCACTGCCATAAGCTGGGCAATGGTTCGGAAATCCAATCATTATCGTCACTCATTCTGATTCCATCAGATAGCGATAGCACTAGAATCCGGCCAAATCCGAGTCTTGGTCAAAGCCAAGATGCCTGTTTACGTCGTGTCTCTTCGACAATCAATACGGATAGCACGATACCTCCTGCGAGCGCGAACCACGTCATCCATGGATTGTGACCAGTGGAGGGCAATCCGGTCAAAGCTCTCTCCCACATGGCATGCAACGTCACGTCGCCGGTCACCGTTGCCGTAGCGAAATCGACTTTGTCTCCCTCGCCACTTGAATCGGTGGTCCAGCCTATGAAATGGTAGCCGTCACGTTGTGGCGTTCCCGGATCTGGTATCGGTTGGCCAAGCGCGATTTGTTGGGAAGTCTGCGCCGAACCATCATGCTTATCTACACTCACCATGTATTTGATAACCGTATAGGGCTGAGTGATACGGCCAGAAAATGGTACCGACGCCGTGCCAATAGATAATGTCTTATTGAAATCAACGATGGCTGTACCGTTTTCAGCACGTTTTGTCCAAGTCACCTTGCCGGTATCGGCATCAAAATTGCCACCAGCAGGGGTCGAAGCCGATGGAACGACATGGTTCCCATCCACTCCGATAGCAGATTCCACACTCACGTTCGGATTCGCCACAACACTTGGGTAAGTAATGGTCTGATTTGAAATATCGGCATTCGTAAGCGTTGTCAATCCATTGAGAGGCGATATATCGAAAATGTGATTCTTCTCCAAATATAATTCTTGGATATGGGTAAAGTACGTCACCACACCGATATCTTTAATGTCGTTCTCGCTTGCGTCAAAATGAACAAGAGCGGTCAGCGTTGCTAACTTTGAGATATCGGCCAAATTATTGAGATTAATACTTAGTCTTTTCAACCCGGTCATTTCAGAGATTGCAGAAAGATCAGTTATTTTATTGGCCCCCGCATCCAAAGAAGTCAACGATGATATATGTACAAGCGGGCTAAAGTCAGAAATCTGGTTATGGGCAACGGCCAGAGATACGAGATTGGGAAGACTTGCGGTTCGCAACGGTTCCAACGTCGTAATCGCATTTGAGCCAAGCATAACCTCCTGCAACTCAACGATTGTTGCGATTGGAGAAATGTCAGAAATCAGTCCATTATCGTTTAGATTCAGGTTTGTAAGTTTTGTCAGCAACTGAAGCCCCTGAATCCCCGCAATATTGCTGGCATTAGCTTCCAAATCCGTGATCGACTCTGCATTGGCTTGTGTAAATACGTCGGAAACCCGATGTGACAATCCCAATGTCGCTGCCACTTTAGCGGCCAAATGCGTGTCTGGAAAACATGCCGTTATCGTATCGATGCCCATGGTGCAGGATTTCGCGGTGCTACTTTCCGACCATTTCACTCCCCAAAGCGGATATAACGTGAGATTCGAAGTCACGGCAGTTGTGAAATCGTAGGTCTGCATGAGCCCTTTGCCATTGGGTGATGCATCGGCGACAGTTCCCCACCCCATGAAGCTCAGGCCCGCATTCGATGGTGCTGGTTCGACGGTGGGTCGCAAAGCCTTGTCACTGTCAAATACCGTCTGCACCGGTGACATCGTTGTACCATCTTGCCCCACGAACGACACGGTATAGGAGTCCAGCTCATAGGGCTGGACGACAGTTCCATGGAACGGAGTGGTCTTGCCGCTCGAACCAATCGCCGGCTCACTGAACTGCACAGAAACCTGATGCGGTTGGCCAGGTGGCACTGCTGCCCACGAAGCTGTGCCCCCGTTCATCGTGACCCCGGTCGACGGCTGCGGCCCAGACAATGCTAGAAGCGAGTTGTTACCGCCCTTGAGCTTGCCTGCGACATTAACCGACAACGGCTGCCCGACTTTGGTGCGCACCGACGGTGCAACAATAGTTTGCGGCGACATAGGATCGGGAAACGATGTTGTACCTTGGAAGGTAAGATTCGGGAGCGATGCAATCACCGACATATCGGCTATTCGGTTATTACCCAGATACAGTTCTCGCAGGTTCGTCAGAGTATTCAATTTACTGACATCGTTCAACTGATTACCGGTCAAATCTACCTGCCAAAGTCCGGCAGATGAACCAAGTGCTCCAAGATGCGCATTATCGCCTAATTTGTTCCCGTATAACGCAAGATATTTTAGCGTTGTAACATATTTTAATCCATCAACATTCGTTAGTTGGTTTCCTCCAAGACTTAAAGACTGCAAACTATGCCAATTCTGCATGCTGTTCACAGAAAGATCCGGAAGTTCCGCGATATTGTTATAGGATGCATTAAGGCTCGTCATCATTGTCAAGCACTCCGTACCATCGAGATATTGGACATTTCTATGGGATAGATCCAGAGAAGTAATACTCAGCGACATCTCATATGTAAATGAATCTGAGACCTGCTTACCCAGCATTTCGGCGACGGTTTTCGCCACTACCGGATCGCGGAAGAACACTTTGAAGGAATTGCCCCAAATCGTACCGTGCCACGCATATGTTCCCACAGCCATGCCCTGCGAATCAGCAGGGTCAACCTTCTGCCCTGCGGTTTCCCCATGATGATAACCATCCGGCAGAGCCGACTGAGTCTGCTGTGATGCAAAGTTCACTCTACCTTGTCTGATTCGCTTGTCGACTGCAAAGGAAACCGGATTATTCGGCTTTCTGGGACTGACAATCGAAGCAGATGACAGACGCTCATTCCCATGTACTTGACGGGAAGATAGAGTCAATGCAGAAGCAGGCGAATTAGCCAGCATCAGCGACAACGCCGATATAAGCGCAGCAACACCCCTGACCAACAAGCGCACGACTTCCTCCATCATTAGAATGGAAACCATTTCTGTAATTCAGTTTACCTAATGCGCTGAATATTTTTAAACTATGATTACGGCGACCGCGTCATTGCCATTTATCACAATCAGTCACATTCAGACCGACCACAATCCCGTTCGACAGCTGTGCCCAAAAGATTCACAGAATATGAGCATGCCAATATTGTCTACTGCCTATTGTCCACCCTCAACTCAGCCACCACTCTTGTGCGTTTTCCTATGAGAGCGATATTCGAAAAGCATACGTGGCGAAATCTCCTACATCCGACATTCCCATGGATCGTACGATACCTTCACCACAATTCGGCAATTGAGAAACAATGCCTTTCGTCAACCGCTCAATCAGACGAAGAAATTCCAGATACCGACGTTTGTCAATGACGAAGCGCAAGTCCTGAATTACCTGCCACACACTGGCATTCCGATCATGTGGATGCGCACAATACAACCGCTCATCATGAGCACAGATATTTCTAAAATCTTTGAAACGCCGATAAATCTTGTCCAACCTTTCCGAGGTGACATCCACTTGTCTTCTGTGTGTATTGGCATACAACGAAGTGAAACTTCGGGCTACGCTCTTTCTTACCTCATGATTTTGTTCCTGATAAAACCAGTAAATCTGGCCAAGTGTCAAGTCGTTCGCCAATACCCACATCGGCACTTCCCCATCGTGATCTTCCATGCAATGTCTCAGATACGATTTCCCACCATATCTTTCTCGTCCAAAGCGATGGTCACTTCCACTTCTTGCAGGACTATCCAGTTCCAGTATCTTTCTGAAAATTAAGATAAGACGGTCAGCGGAGCCATTGCGCGTTCCATCCACCGTCTGAGCGTAACAAGATAACATAAGAAAAGGATTTGTTATTCCCCGATACCGACCACTGAATTCATGAGAACATATCGTCTTAAGTTCGGCTTCTGCTAAGGTAAGCATTTGAAACAGGTGGAACCGCAGTTCTCTGTCAAAAACAAATAATCGATATATATCATCAAAAGCCGTATTTGCTCGATACTGATCAGCAACACCGGAATTATCTAAAAATAGATCCTTATACCCATTGACCACCGAATAATAACCTTCACGTTCAAGTATCCATTTTGTACGAGGCGATGTGGCTATTCCTCTGGCTTGCATCAACTCAACCTGTTGGCCAATTGAAGTATATGGCTTATGCATTGCGGCTCCCTCGCTGTATGCACAAAGACCGCTGGTAATCACTCACCAACGGTCTTGCGAACTGGACACTGCCCAGCTTTATCACATCCATAGTTTATCGCACAGGACAGACCATATTCACGCCGCTCAGCTGGCAGCGCCTTCACCTGCCGAACGGTCCTTGCCGTAGACCTCCGGGATGAAGCGATGCTGATCGTGCAACTTCGACCAGATGACGGGTGCGATCGAACCGTTGTCGGTATGGGCACGCAGCGAGGCCGGTACATCGATGATGCGCTGGTTCGACGAGCCGCGGAATTGCAGGAGCGAATCGTGGTGGTCCTTCATATAGCGGCCGTCGACCAGAATGTCGACATAATCCAGTAGCTCGAGCTTGTCCGCGCTTTCGCCGGGGCGCAGCAGCTCCTCCCACGTGTAGCCGGTCCAGCACCAGATGTCTTTGCTGTGCCCAAACTCCTTGCGGATACGCTTCGAGAGTTTCAGCAGCACAGCGGTATTGAGCAACGGCTCGCCGCCAAGGAAGGTGATGCCTTGAACGACATCATTGCCCAAATCCTTGATGATCTTGTCCTCGAAACCCTGGGTATAGGGGTGGCCCGCCTGGAAATCCCAGATAGACTCATTGAAGCATTCCACGCAATGGAACGGGCAGCCGGAAACATAGATAGAGCAACGGATACCCTCGCCGTCGGTCATCACCAGCGGCTTGTAGTCGGCGATCATGTCGTGGCTGAGCTTATCGCTGGTCCACTGACCAGCCTTCGGGTTGTTGGCCAACGCGGTGGGAATCCAAGGGCCACGATCAGCCTCGTCCGCTGCGAAATCATGCAGCTTGCCGCCTGCCAGCTTGCCCATATCGCTCCTCCTTTGCTTCAACCGCCACCTCAAACCCGTGACGTGGGAAAATCTCTCGCACAACAATAAAAAGAATCTACTTCATCACTCGGCAGTCCCACAACCCTCAGCCGGCAACTCCGTAACCAGCAGCGGGGCTATTTGGTAACCGGCAGTCCAGGCACCCAGCCGTGCGTCCAGCCACCCAGCCACTGACCCTAGTCACGTAGCCAATAAGCAGTTCCAGCATTACCATGCAAAGTAAAGGCGGTCACCGAACGAACAGTGAACCGCCTTTACTAATCAAATTAGAAACTTACTTGGCCTCTTCGTACCATTCGCGCTCGGTGCCATCCTTCAGCACGACGTGACCGGTCTCGCCGGACATATGCTTGGCGCGATGCGTGATTTCCTCGTGGCGGCCGTGCACCATCGGGCGCTGCACCGGGTTGCCGAGGTAGCCGCAGGTGCGCTTGGTGACGTTGCACTTGTCGGGGTCGGAGTTGCCGCACTCGGGGCACTTGAAGCCCTCCTCAGTGGGCTCGAAGTCGCCCTCGAAGCCGCAAACATAGCAGTGATCGATTGGGGTATTGGTGCCGAGGTAGCCGATGCCGATGTTGTGGGCATAGTCCCACACGGCCTCGAGCGCCTTCGGGTTGGTCTGCAGGGTCGGGAACTCGCAGTAGTTGATGAAGCCGCCCGAAGCGTAATACGGGAAGTCCTTCTCGTAGTCGAGCTTCTCCATCGGGGTCGGCGAAAGCCAGACAGGATAGTGGAAGGAATTGGTGTAGAAGTCGTGGTCGGTCACTCCCGGCACACGGCCGAACTTCTCACGGTCCATGCGGTTGAAGCGGTCGGTCAGCGACTCGGCAGGCGTGGAGTAGAGCGAATAGTGATAGCCCTCTTCCTTGGCCCACTTGGCGCACAGCGCGTTCATCTTCTTCACGATCGAAAGGGCGAATTCCTTGCCTTCCGGATCCCAGCTATGATCCTGCATCCAATCCTTGCCGTAGAAGACGCTGGTCGCCTCATAGAGGCCGATGTAGCCCAGCGAGACGGTAGCACGATCGCGGTTGAAGAGCTGATCGACATTGTCGTTGGCATCCAAACGGCCGAAGGCACCGTAACGATAGAGCGTGGGGGCGTTGATCGGCTTGGCCTGCTTACAGCGCATGATACGGAACTGCATGGCTTCGTGGGCGACATCCATGCGCTCGTCGAAGATCTTCCAGAAGCGATCTTTGTCGCCGCGCGATTCCAACGCGATGCGCGGAATGTTGACGGTGACGACGCCGAGGTTCATGCGGCCTTCCTCTTCTTCCTTGCCGGTGTCGGGATTAGTCCAGGCAGGCAAGAAGGAACGGCAGCCCATCGGCGCCTTGAAGGAGCCGGTGATCTTGACGAGGTTCTCATAGAAGAGGATGTCGGGGTACATGCGCTTGGTGGAGCATTCGAGCGCGAGCTGCTTCAAATCGTAGTTCGGATCGCCGGGCTCGGAGTTGATGCCGTGCTTGATGGCGTAGGTAAGCTTCGGGAAGATCGCGGTGTGGTGATCGCGGCCTAGTCCCAAGATGCGCACCAGGAAGATGCAACGGGTAATCTCGCGGCTAAACCACGAGGTGCCGAGACCAAAGCCGACGGTGACGAACGGGGTCTGGCCGTTGGAAACGCGGTTGGAATTGATCTGGTATTCCATGGTCTGCATGGCGTCGTAGATGGCCTTGCGGGTCATGATCTTGGCGTAGATCTCGCGGATTTGCTCCATGCGAGGCACGTCGGTATGGAAGGGAACATCCTGCGGAATCGGCTTGCGGTCGGCGTCGAAATGCAGGGTCTTGGGCTCGTTGGCCTTCAGTCCGTCGACGATCTCCTGGGCGACATCTTCGGGCATGGAATCCGGAATCATGGTGCGCGCCTGCTCGAGGAACTTCTTGTAGTCCTTGCGGGCGTACTCGTCGAGCATCTCGTCGGCGCGGTTGACGGTCTGGCCGCCGTACTGGTCGCCTGCGATGTCCTTGATGATCTGCGTGATCTGCGTGGCTGCGGTGCCGATGGACTTCGGGGTGTCCATCATCGCGTTGCCCAGCTCAAAACCGTTGTGCAGCATGTCGGCGAAATTCGGCAGCGAGCAGTTGGTCTCGGCGGTGAACGGCGAGTAATCGGCGTCGTGGAAGTGGATGTCGCCCTTCATGTGGGCGTTGGAGACGCGCTTGGGAAGCATCGAGAACGCAGATGCCTTGGAGACGGCGCCGGCGAGCAGATCGCGCTGCGTGGCGTAGACGTTGGAGTCCTTGTTGGCGTTCTCGCGCACCAGCGTCTCGTCCTTGTTGACCAAACGGTCGACGGCGGCGTTGATATCGGTGGCCTTGGCGCGGTCGATGTCCTTGTTGAGACGATAGTTCGTATAATTGCGAGCCACCTCGTACAGATGGTTTTCGACCAGACCGTGTTCGACGAGGCTTTGGATGTCCTCGATCTTGGCCGGGCCGCTGTAACGCTCCTTGACTTCGCCTTCGATGCCGTTGGCGAGATCGCGAATCATCTGTTCCTCTTCAGGACCGACTTCCTTGTCGAGATCCTTAAAGGCCGATTTCACTGCCGCGATGATGTTCACCGGGTCAAAATCAACAATCCGCCCGTCACGCTTTTCCACCAGTACGGTTTTTGTCGCCGTCGTTGGCTTTGTGGGCGCATCCAGAACCTGAGCCTGCATCACATACCTTCCTCTAAAATCAAAGAAACCGATACAGAATCTTACAAATCACATGGATGAAATCACACGCGTGTAACTTTCTGTGTCTTCCATCACTATACGACCCCCTAAATACTATATCTAGGGATATATTCAGGATTTTGACCCCAGATTTAGTAATAATGGCGGAATAACGCGAAAAGCAGATGTGAAATAAACCACAAAATTTTTTCCTCGGTGTGTCGCATTGCATCGCAAACACGATTGTCCATGCAAACTACAATACGTATCACAAAAGAAATCTTCACATTGCCATCAAGGAAATGAATTCTTGTCCTTCATAAAGAGGATTGTGGAAGCATGGCTTTCAATACGAGATACGGGTATACCGCACCCAAACAAGCAGGGTTTGCAGCGGGTGCGGGCACAAACGAACAAGGACCGAGGCCGCTGGACCAGCTGCCTCGGCTCGCGCGGGACACCACACCGGAGAACCCGTGGCCAGTCAGTGTAGTCAGCCAGAAATACCACGATGCGGTGAAGCGCTGGCCTGGGTCATGGATCGAAGGTCAGATCGTCGAGATCAATATGCGCCGCGCCAGTTCCGGCTACATCACGTTGCGCGACAATTTCGAGGACATCTCGATTTCGGTGATGGGATTCCGCAATTTCGTGGCGATGGCCTCGAACTTCCATCAGGGCGACCGCGTGGTCATCCACGGCAAGCCGGATATCTGGGTCAAGGCAACCCGTCTGAGCTTTGTGGCAGACGATATCCGCCGCATCGGCGCAGGCGACCTCAAGGCGCAAATAGATGAACTGCGCAAGAAACTCAAGGGAGAAGGGCTGTTCGACGCTGAGAACAAAGTCGAGCTCCCCGAATTCCCGAAATGTATCGGACTCATCTGCGCACCGCAGGCACGAGCGGAAGGCGACGTCATCACCAACGTCAACCTGCGCTGGCCGGCCGTAAAATTCAAGGTCGTTCATGCCCACGTACAGGGCGTGCAATGCCCGTCCGACGTCATTGCAGCCATCCAAAAGCTGGATGCTGACCCTGAAGTCGACGTCATTATCGTCGCCCGAGGCGGCGGCAGCTTTGAGGATCTTATCGGCTTCTCCGACGAAGGCGTGGTGCGCGCCACCGCAGCGTGCGAGACTCCTATTATCTCAGCGGTGGGCCACGAGGACGATTGGACACTGATCGACCTGGCATCCGACCTGCGCGCCTCCACTCCGACCGACGCCGCGAAGAAAGTGGTGCCGGACGTAAGGGAACAATGGCAGCTCATCGCCAATGCTCGTGCGCAGATGAATATGCGCGTGCATGCCCGCGTCGACAACGAAATTCGCGTCATCGAAGGCTATGCCAGCCGGCCAAGCCTCACCCATCCGCAAACCATGCTTGAGCCACACGAACGGTTCCTCGATGAATCCGTACAGCGCATGCAGCTCGGGCTGACCCGCATTGTGGACGACGCCAGCCTGACCATCGAAAAGCTGCACGCCAGCCTGAGTGCTCTGAGCCCTCAATCCACGCTCGACCGCGGTTACGCCGTGGTGCAGGCGGCCAACGGGCATGTGCTCGACGACGCAACAGCCATCTCCCCCGGCGACGTGCTGACTTTGACCTTGAAGAAGGGCGAGGTAGTCACCGAGGCGAAATCAGTGAAACCAGAATAGAAAAAGAACGAGATTGCCGCAATCAGAAATCAGAATATCGGTGGCGGCATTTGACATTTGAATATAGCGAACAAATAAATAACATCAATAAATAGAACTAAAAATATAAAGGACTGATCATGGCAACAGCAAACAAGGACTCACAGGACGACAAGACCGAAGGCACGAAAGCGGCAGAAACCACTGCCCCCGCTTCGAGCCTCACTGACAAGGAACGCGATCAGATTGCGCAAATGCCGTATGAAGAGGCACGCGACAATCTCATCAAGGCTGTGCAGGCGCTGGAGGCCGGCGGCCTCAACCTCGACCAGTCCATGCATCAATGGGAGGTCGGCGAGGCGCTGGCCAAGCGCGCGCAAAGCCTCTTGAACGAGGTGCGCGCCAAGCTCGAAAATGCCGAAGCCGAGCAGCAGTCCACAGCGGCGACGGCTGGAACTCAATCTAATTTGGAGTAATGCCAAATCAGATTGAGCCTTCGCGCGATTTGCGCGCTCACCTCACCTAAACGGAGCCCACAGGGCTTCGTTTTTAACGGCTCGGCAATCTAACCTCGAATAAGTCAATATTTCGCGCTCTAAAATGCAACGGCCATTATTCATAAATCTTAAAACTCATTGAGAAGAGAATACGGTTATCAGCAAACCGCACGTTTCCCGCTGACAATATACAATGAACGACTATACTGGCAATTGCAAAGTGCCCAAAGACGGGACATGAAAGCGACAGAGAAGTTGTGCAGTAACTATGATGATGCTTTAGCATCATTGCCCCATGAAAGGAGCGACTGTGATTATCGGAATACCTAAGGAGACTTCCCCGGGTGAAAGACTGGTTGCGGCGACACCGAAAACCGTCGGCCAGCTGAAAAAGCTCGGTTACGATGTCTCTATCGAAACCTCAGCCGGAGAAGAGGCAAGCTTCTCCGACAACGACTACAAAGAAGCAGGCGCAACAATCGGCAAGGCAGCGAACGTCTGGAACGCCGACATCGTCGTCACCGTCGACACGCCGACACCCGAACAAATCGCCCAAATGAAGTCGGGTGCCATGCTGATTTCGCGCCTCGCACCGCACAGCAACGCCAAGCTGCTCGACATCCTGGCCCATGGCAATATCACAGCCCTGGCGCTTGATGCCGTTCCACGTATCTCGCGAGCGCAGTCACTGGATGTGCTTTCGACCATGTCGAACGTCTCCGGCTACCGTGCCGTCATCGAGGCCGCGGAATCCTACGGCGGCATGTTCGCCGGGCAGGTCACCGCAGCCGGCAAGACGGCCCCCGCCAAGGTCTTCGTCATCGGCGGCGGCGTGGCAGGTCTGGCCGCCATTGGTGCGGCCGCATCCATGGGCGCCGAGGTCCGCGCCTTCGATGTGCGTCCCGAAGCAGCGGAACAGATCGAATCGCTCGGTGCCACGTTCGTTCGCGCGGAGGGTGCACAACAGGAGAAATCCGACACCGGTTATGCTAAGGCATTGAGCGACGATCAGGAGAAGGCAACGTTGGCGCTTTACACCAAAGAGGCAGCGAACGCCGATATCGTCATCACCACGGCTTTGGTGCGCGGCCAAGGCGTCCTGACCATCACCAAGGACGCGGTGGCCGGTATGAAGCCCGGCTCGGTCATTGTCGACCTCGCAGCAAGCGGAGGCGGAGATTGCGAGCTGACTCAACCAGGCAAGAAGATCACGACCGAGGGCGGCGTCACCATCATCGGCTACACCGACCTCGCCAGCCGTATGCCCCAGCAGACCTCGCAGCTATACGGCACCAACGTGGTCAACCTGATGAAGCTCTTGACGCCGAAGAAGGACGGGCAAGTCACGCTCGACCTTGACGACGAGGTGCAGCGCGGCATGACCGTGACCAAGGAAGACAAGATTCTTTGGCCGCCGCCAAAGGTCTCGGTCTCGGCCGCAGCGAAAACCGATGACAAAGCCAAACAACTCACCCCTGAAGAAAAGAAGGCTCAGGAGGAAGCCGCCAAAGCCAAGGAAGCCGCCATTGCGGCACAAAAGAGCAAGCGCAACACCGTGCTCATGGCCATTGCAGCCATTCTGCTCGCCATCGCGCTGGCTTTCGCCGACTCGAAGCTTCTGATGACGTTCTCAATCTTCATCCTCGCGATCTTCGTGGGGTATTACGTCGTCTCGAACGTCACCCACTCACTGCACACCCCGCTCATGAGCCAGACGAACGCCATTTCCGGCATCATCCTCATCGGCTCGCTGCTGCAGATCGGCTCGTCCAACACGCTGGTGACGGTGCTCGCCGTGATCTCGGCGGCCATCGCCTCGATCAATGTGTTCGGCGGGTTCCTGGTGACCTACCGAATGCTCAGCATGTTCAGGAAGGATGCGTGAAATCATGACACTTGAATCCATTGCCCAATCCGCCTACTTGCTGGCGGCAGTGCTCTTCATCCTCTCGCTGGCAGGCCTTTCCAAGCAGGAAACCGCCCGTCGCGGCAACATCCTCGGCATGATCGGCATGTTCATCGCCATCGTCGCCACCATCGCCTTGGCACTCGTTGATTCTCAGCGCCCGGTCTGGGTGACCGCCCTCCTGATCGCCCTGGTCTTCATCGTCGGCGCCTCCTTTGGCATCTACAAGGCACGCACCGTCGAAATGACGCAGATGCCGGAACTGATCGCGATGCTCCACAGCTTCGTGGGCATCTCGGCGGTGCTGATCGGCTACAACTCGTGGCTGACCGAAAAAAGCCCGAACGGCGCGCATCTGGCGGAAACCTACATCGGCGTGCTGATCGGAGCCGTGACCTTCACCGGCTCCATCATCGCCTACCTGAAGCTTTCGGCCAAAATCAAGTCCAAGCCGCTGATCATCCCCGGCCATAACCTCATCAATCTGATTGTGCTGATTGTCATGATCGCGATGATCGCCTGGTTCATCCCCACCAACTCGATCTGGCCGCTGGCCATCATGACCGTGTTGGCGCTCCTGCTGGGCCTGCATATGGTGGCGGCCATCGGCGGCGGCGACATGCCGGTGGTCATCTCGATGCTCAACTCATACTCGGGCTGGGCCGCGGCCGCGTCGGGCTTCATGCTCGACAACAACCTGCTGATCATCACCGGATCGCTGGTCGGCGCTTCCGGCGCCATCCTCTCCTACTTGATGTGCAAGGCCATGAACCGCAAGTTCATGTCCGTCATCCTCGGCGGATTCGGCGAGAAGCCGACCAAGTCGGGCGATGCCAAGGAAATCACGGGTGAGGTGCACGAGACCACCGCTTCTGACGTTGCGGAAATGCTCAAGAACGCGAACTCAGTGATCATCGCCCCAGGCTATGGCATGGCCGTGGCGAAGGCCCAGCAGGCCGTCGCCGGCTTGGTCGAGAAGCTGCGCGCCCAGGGCGTCGAGGTTCGCTTTGCCGTCCACCCGGTGGCAGGGCGCTTGCCCGGCCACATGAACGTGCTGCTGGCCGAAGCCAAGGTGCCGTATGATATCGTCATGGAAATGGACGAGATCAACGACGACTTCGCCAATACCGACGTCGTCCTCGTCATTGGCGCCAACGACACTGTCAACCCCGCTGCCGCCGAGGACCCGAACTCCCCCATCGCCGGCATGCCGGTCTTGCGTGTTTGGGAAGCCAAGCAGGTCGTCGTGCTCAAGCGCTCGATGGGCACCGGTTACGCCGGCGTGCAGAACCCGCTGTTCTTCAACGACAACACGTCAATGCTTTTCGGCGACGCAAAAGCCAGCGTGGAGGCCATCTCTAACGCGGTGTGAGCGCAAAACGCATCTATAAACAAGATTTGGGTCTATCCACTTACAAAGTGGATAGACCCAAATCGTTTAAAAGCAACTGAGACGAAACTCAGCCGAAGATATCTTTGGCGGCCTTTGCCACAGAGTCACCCATGAGCTCGCCCGTATCGTTCTCTGCGCCGAAGAGACGGTTCAGTGCCTTGTCGGCCTGTTCGACGGTCATCGGCTTGCCGACCTCTTTGGCAACTTCCTGCAAATCAGTGATGGTAGTAACCTTCGAGAGCTTGTCTACCAATGTTTTCTCGTCCATGAGCACTCCTCGTTGTAATCTCACTTGTACGTTCGGCATTCACTGCCTGCATTTTATCTTAGCCACCCATGTAGATGAATGTATACCGTGTCACAATTTATATTAAATTGTGATAAAAATAAATCAAGACGTCTAGCAGGAAACCAAACGGATAATTAAAAATAGTATGTTTTATCGCAATCGATTATTGCACCGCAATGGTGGCCAGCAACGCGGCATGGTCCGACCCGGGTATCGGCACGGTGGCGACTTGCCCGGCGACGATGCCCTGATCGAGAACGATATGGTCGATACCTGTGAATTTCGGCACTCCCGGCTTGTCCGCTGGCCAGGTGAACACGAACCCGCTTGCCGAACTTTGCGCGGCATCATGGAAGCGCGAACCCAGGATGTTGCGGAACGGCGTGTGATCGGTGGTCGCGTTGAAATCCCCCATCAGCACGTATCGGTTGTCCTTGTGCGAGCGCATTGCTGCCACATCATCGAGCGAGGTGCGCCACTTGTTCCAATAACCCGGTTTGGGAGACGTGGTATGCACCGAAACAAAACGGATGGGTGCCTTGCCGTTCCCGAACGAAACCGTGCCGCCGGGCATGAAGGAAGCACTGGAATCTACGTCATCATCGGCCGGCGAATCCAACGGCGTGGCTGAAAACAGCGCGTTGCCGTACTTGCCGTCCGAGGAGGAAACTTGCGAATATGGCAGGTAATCGTTGATGCCTTCCTCCTTGAGCGCGCGGATGAAGGACTTCGTGGTTTCCTGCAATGCCAAGACTTCCACGCGCTGGTTGCTCACCGTCTCGACCACCGCTTTTGCGGAGGCCTGACCTTTATAAACGTTGGCTGTCATCACGCGTGCATAGGAATCATGAGTATCTGCGTGGCTTTCGCCCACTGCCGAGACCGCAGCATTGTCGAGATGCGTGTGCGAGACAAAATACGGGTATTGCCACCAACCCTGAAGTCCAAGACACGCGAGCGCCAGCAAGGCCGCAAACCATCTGCGAGAGGCCAAAGCCAGCAACAGCGCAATCAAGCCCAATGCAGCGAACCACGGAGCGAACGCGGCGACTACGGGCACATAGGGCAACGACTGCAATTCCTCAGGCAGTTCGCAACTCACCGTCCCGAGCAATGCGACGAGCAGACATAACCACGCCAGAAGTGCAAGAATCCTCCTCGGAAAACTTGCCCGCTTCCGCTTATTCGCTGCTGGTTTCGACTTCGTTCTGCCTTTTGGCGCCGGTTTCGTTTTCGATGCCGACTTGCCTCTTGCCGTCGAACGCGGTTTGGTTGCTGTCTTTTTCACTTTGCCTTTCGTCTTGTTTTCAGATGTTGCTTAGGGTTTCTCTGCAGGGGTCTTGTCATGCTCACCCTCTGCGACTTTGGAAAAATAGCAAATCCATCATATATAAACAACATGGAAACGATACCGATTTTTGCTTAACATTAACGGATTCCTCGAAAACGCGCCAAAGAATCTTCACCTCTGGCGTACCATGGCAACTGGAAAGCAAGGCCAACAATCAAGAATTGGCGGTATCCCGTCGAAAGGAAGAAACCCATGACATCGAGCCCAGTCAAATCAGTCGTTACCAAAGGTGCGGAAAACGGCATTCTGCTGGTTATCCACGGCGGTGCCGGAAGCCGCGGCAAGCACAGCACTCCGGAACGCCAGGCACAGGTGGAGAAGGATTTGCAGCGTGCGCTTGATGCCGGGTATGCCAAACTTGAAGCCGGGGCTAGCGCCGAAGACGCCGTTGTCGCCGCGATTCACGTCATGGAGGACGCCACCGAGTTCAATGCCGGCCACGGAGCCGCGCTGACCAGCGATGGCATCGCCCAGATGGACGCCTGCCTGATGGGCGGGGACGGAGAAGTTGGAGCCGTCGCGAGCGTACACACCGTGAAGAACCCTATCGATGCCGCTCGTGCCGTCAAAGAACAGACCAAGCATGTGCTCTTTGCCGACCCGCAGGACAAAGAGATCAAGGATTGGGGCGTAGAGACGCGCGACCCGAGCTACTTCATCACCGAGCAGCGTAAGCAATCGTTGATTGAGGCACAGACGAACGGTGACGAGTGGGAGAAGCACGGCACCATCGGCGCCGTCGCCCGTGACGCGCAGGGCCATCTTGCCGCAGCGACCTCGACGGGCGGCATCACCAACCAGATGCACGGCCGTGTGGGCGACACACCGCTTCCAGGCTGTGGCACCTATGCCGATGACGCAACGGTGGCCGTCTCCGGCACGGGCATCGGCGAAGCGTTCATGCGCACGGTGGCCTGCCATCAGGTTTCGGATCGAGTGAAATTCGCCGGCCAGACCCCGCTCGAATCCGCGAGCGCCACCCTCAACGACATCGAGGCCCATCGCGGTGACGGCGGTCTGATCGTGCTGCCGGCCAAGGGCGAAGGCGTCATTGCCTACAACAGCGAAATGATGAACTGCGGCTATAAGTCCCCCATCGGCAGCTACGTGCAGGGCTGATTCACCAACCGATTCTTGAAAACGGGCCCAGTGCCGAACAATCTGTAGTCCTATATAGATTGGGGCACCGAGCCCTAGCGATTCCGATAACGCGAGTGGCAACGATACGAAAAGGTCGGGCAACGCTTCATCGGCAGTTGCCCGACCTTTTTAGCTTTTACTCACTTAACTGCGAACGCACACCTTACTTGGTGATGGTGTTGTATGTAGGCAGGTTCGTGTAGTCGAACTGGACGTTCTTGGTCTTGGTCGAGGCCGCGGCGGCGACGTCCTCGTTCCACAGCGGGATCGAAGGCAGGTCGTTCAGGAGGATGTCCTGCGCGTCGCGGAAATCGGCGGTGCGCTTGGCGACGTCGGTCTGGCCCAACGCCTTGGCCAGGGCTGCGTCAAACGCCGGGTTCTTGTAATCGCCATCGTTGGAGCCATGGCCGTCGGCGGCAGAGGAGGAATACAACGGAGTCATATAATCCTCGGCCGTGGGGTAATCAAGCATCCAGCCGGAACGGAATGCAGTCTTGATGCTGCGGTCGGTCACCTGGTTGCGGATATCGCTGAACGTCGGGTACGCATCGCCGGAAGCATCGATGCCCAAGGTGTTCTTCAGACTGTTACTGACTGCATCCACCCAAGGCTTATGGGCGGCATCGGCATTGTAGGCGATCTTGAAGGTTCCGGTGAACTTTGAAATTTCGTCGGCCTGCTTCCACAGCTCCTTGGCCTTCGTAGGATTGTATTGCAAGTTGTCGGAATTCTTCAGCTTTGACGAATGCTCGGGAACCAGGGTCGAAGTGAAATCGGTGGCCGGGGTCTTCGTGTTCTGATAGATCTTGCTGACGATCTGCTTGCGGTTGATGGCCATGGAAATGGCCTGACGACGCAGGTTTCCTTCCTTGCCAAGCGCGAAGTGCGGCAGGCTTTCGGGAATGACGAAGCCTTGATAGGACGAACCGGGCTGGACGAACGCCTTGACCGTAGAATCGGAACGGAAGGTCTTCAGTGCCGACTGCGGCACTTCCACCATGACGTCGAGGTTGCCAGATTGCAGGTCGGAGTAGGCAGCGTCTTCGCTGGTATAGACGCGGTAATCGATGCCGGCGTTGGCGACCTTACGACTGCCCTTGTAATCCGGGTTCTTCACCACGAGAATGTCGGTGTTGGGCTGCCAGGACTTGAACTTGTATGGTCCATCACCAATCGGGTTCTTGCCGAAGGCCTTCATATCCTTGTATGCAACAGTCGGCAGCGGGAAGAAGGACTGGTGGGCGACTTGGATGGGGAAGACCGAATCGGGGTGCTTCAAGGTGACCACAAACGTCAGCGGGTCCTTGACCTCAATGCCAGAGAGCTTTGCATCGGGTGCAACGCTTGGGTTCTGCAAATCGTCGTAACCCTTAATGATGGACATACGGCTGGACTGCTTCTGAGCATTCTTGACGTTTGCCGCATAGCTCCAAGCGTCGGCGAAGGACGAAGCCGTCACCTTCTCACCATTGGTGAATTTCCATCCGTCATTGAGCTTGATGGTATATTGCGTGGCATCAGCATTGGGAGTAATCGACTTGGCGACCTCCATATGCTGCTTGCCTTTGGCGTCGTAGCTCACCAGACCTTCGAAGATATAGCGGATGACTTTGCCTCCACCCATCTCGTTGGTGTTGGAAGGAACAAGCGGGCTTTGCGGCTCAGTGTTGTCGACCTTAATGATCTGATCGGTGGTCGTCGCCTTCTTTGCCTGTGACCCATTATTACTGCCGGAATTTCCGCAACCGGCGACGGAAACCAGCGCCGCCCCCGCAGCAAGTGCGGCTACGATTTTTTTATTCCATGCCTTCGAAGCCATGATTTGCCCTTTCTTCTCGATCATCGTTATTTAAAAACAGCGCATATCACCATATAATGTATGTATATATATAATTTATACTAATAACGTAGCTTGGATTATAGGCCACCCTTTTGTTTCTAAATGATGAAGCACGGCGAAATTGAGATAAACCCGCATCGCAAGCTAGAGAAAAAACTTATAACTCGTACAAAAACCCAATCGGCACAGAGTCTGAATGATTAGTGGAACACCCCGAATATTGAGAAATCCCAGCCCGATTGTCGGTCAAGGTCTATGTGAAAGCTTCCCAGAAGGAGGATTCGTGCCCGGAATCAGATTCGAACTGACGACACCCGCTTTAGGAGAGCGGTGCTCTATCCCCTGAGCTACCCGGGCAACATCTTGTATTGTACACGGAAACCTGGCCCGTACATCACGGCAAGCTAGAATAACCCCCGCGATTGCAAAGGCGACGAAGAGGATTCCCCTAGCAAATCATGCCCAGCAACAAGTCGTAATCAATTCATCAGGAAATCGATCAGAACAGATTGCAGGAGAAATCAGCGAACAATCAGCAATGCATATTATCCTTTAAGTAGGTCATATCCTTTAGACTCACGGAACGCAAACGGCACTAGGGAAAGGTCGACGATGACTATTGCACACTGCGGAAACATATCTGCCCTCACGCTGGGACTTCCCCAAACCTGCGCCATACCCGAGGCGAAAAGTGTTCTTCCCAAGCAAATGTTCTATATGAAGCCGCCGGTTTCGGCACGGCTCAAGCAACGTTTCGTCGGTGACGTCGAATCCATCACCATGCTTGCGTTGTTGCGGCCGAACACCCTCGGCATGGCAGCCGGCACGAAAACCCGCGAAATCTTGGTGATGGGCATCGAACAGAACTGCAAGGATGCACCCGTCGAAGTGATGGAGCATATCGCGAAATTGCGATCGGCTTCGAAGATTCTTTTTGTCTGTGTACGCGATGCGAGCCTTACCGGTGCAGACGACAAAGCTCACGCTCAGAACGCCGATAACGAGACTCAAACGGACAACGCGGATTTAGAATGCGCTTTTGCCGTGCAACGCATTCTACCTGTTCGCGCCGGGCATCAAGGCGAAGCGCAGACGCAAACCTACGTCGGCAAATGGCAGAAACCAGAAAAGGCACATCTGGAAGTGGCTGGCACCACGTTTGACGAAGTGTGGCAAAGCCTGTGCGCACAGGTCATTTTCGGCGACACCGACGGCAGCAATCTTGATGCACGCCTCGCCAAGCAGGCGGCAATCGCTGAGCTCACGGCCCAAATTACAAAATTGGAAGGCGATCATGCCCGCGCAAAAGATGGCTCCAAGCGCAACGAAATCTACGTCAAGCTGCACAAAGCCAAAAAACAGTTGGAAGAATTGCAGAGCTGAAGAGGCTTATCTCGGCACACCTGACGACGCGCCTCACCTGATATAGCAGCGAACGAAAACTCACCATCATAAACGCGTTCTCTGCTATGTCAAACCCGAAATCGCAAATTACTCCATCGCCAAATCGTTGGAATATCAACACTTGAGAAATTCTCGATCGCGGCTTTAAAAAGCAGGGAATCTCAGAAATCTGACTATATTGCTTCAGTGCTACGACCCATACGCTAGTTTTACCTACAGCTCATGAATTATCGGAGAATTCACCGGACTCATCAGTTCCGACAATCTGCCGATAGAGCCGTTCCAGCGTTTCCTCACGACGATCTTTGGCCAGCTCACATTCCCACACAACGAGCACCTTCCAACCGGCAGCCTCGAGCTCGGCACGCTGGCGGATATCACGATCGTGATTGCGAACGAGCTTCGCCGTCCAGAACTCAACGTTGGACTTGGGCATCGAGAATTTTGTGCAACCTTCGTGCATATGCCAGAAACAGCCGTTGACGAACACGATCGTGTGCCACTTAGGCAACACAATGTCCGGATGCCCCGGGTAACGCTTGTCGTTCTTGCGAAAGCGCAACCCACGACGGAACAGATAGGAACGGACCAGCACTTCGATTTTCGTGTTTTTGCCGCGAATATGCGACATAGTGTAACTGCGGGTGCCACGTTCGTATTTCTCAGCAACCTTGACGGACTTGCGGGACTTGCTGGATTTGCCGGATTTCCTCACTTTTCCTGAACCGGGTCTTCCACCTTTCGCCGGCGCTTTTACGGTTGGTTTCGATGCCTTGGAAACGTCGGTTGCAACGCCATCGCTATCATCCTGCTTTAAGGAAGCGTTCTTGTCTGCCGTTACTGATTGCCGTGCCACGCCTCCATTCCACTTTCAGCGCGCGACAAATCACAGAAAGGAATATCACATCGAATCGCTCGCGAGCACTTGGTGGAAAGCCTACGAAACCCAACAATTTTTCATTGTATAACCAACAATGCTGTTATTTAGCTGATATCACCGGAACGGATGTCCACTATATGAAACATTTTTCTATTTTTGAGACAACTCGCTCAATTCAGCGAACACCTACTTAGCATGGCACACAACCCTGAAAATAGAGAAAGAAGTAACGGGAAGATGGAAAAGGTCAAAAAAGTAGCGGATTGGATCACCAAATGGTTCACGCTGATCGTCATCGTCTGGGCGGTGTTCAATTATTTTGTGCCGCAGACCAGCAAGTGGGCCAAGCACGACACGAGCTGGCTCTTGGGCATTGTGCTCTTCGGCATGGGCCTGACGCTTTCGCTTGAGGATTTCGCACGAATTCTGAAGCAACCGCTGATGGTCATCGTGGGCACCGTGGCCCATTACGTCATCATGCCGCTTATCGCCGTCGCCCTTTGCGCCATCTTCCACCTCGACGGACCGCTCGCCGTCGGCGTGATCCTCGTGGGTTGCTGCCCATCGGGCACCTCGTCGAACGTGATGAGCTTCCTCGCCCGCGGCGACGTGGCGCTCGACGTTTCCATCGGTCTGCTTTCCACATTGCTTGCTCCGTTCATGATTCCGCTGCTGATGCAGCTGCTCGCCTCGAAGTACGTGGCGATCCCCTGGCAGTCGCTCTTCCTGACAGCCGTCAAGGTCGTGCTTATCCCCGTCGCTCTCGGCGTGATCTGCCACACCATCTTCAAAGACAAGATCGCTAAGGTAACTGATGTACTGCCGATCATCTCGCAGACCGCGATTCTCTTAATCATCGGCATCGTCGTCGCCGCCAACCATGCCGGCCTCTTCAGCACAGCCACCGCTCTGGCCATACCGGTGGTCATCCTGCACAACCTTTGCGGCTACGGGCTTGGCTTCGGCTTCTCAAGGCTCATGTACAAAATCTATCCGAGGGGCTTCGGGTATGCGCAGCAGAAGGCTATCACCTTCGAAGTCGGCATGCAGGACTCCGGCCTGGGCGCCACGTTGGCGCTAACCTCCTTCGCCGCCGCCCCGATTACTGCCATCCCGTCCACGTTCTTCAGTGTCTGGCACAATATCTCCGGCTCGGTGCTCTCCTCCTGGTGGCGTCGTCACGACGAGAAGAAGGGACTGGTCGCTGCCGATGACAGCGAAGCAAACGAAGTTGCTAGCGCCCCTAAGACTGCCGATATCTCCACTAAGGATGCCAAGAAAGACTGAAACGAAGCTAAAAGTATCAGAGGATGATAACAAAATAAACCAGTAGCTATTCTCCCCTGATTCGCAGCACGGAACGTTGAAATCGGATTCAATCAACGTTCTCTGCTGCGAATTTTTTATGTACAAAATATCAAACGTTGCTATTGCGGGGTTTTAAATTCGCCTCGCTCCTCCTGAGCAGCACCGAACAATGCAAATTCACGATTCTGGCTTCATTGCTACGTCTTTGCGGCACACATACATCTAAGAACGCATATTGACGCTCCCTGCTTATTCGGCTTCGACAGATAAGGCGTGCCAGACTTTAGAATGGAAGCGCTGCGTAGATTTTCATGTCAGAAAGGACTTTTATGAGTAGGCTGAATGGCAAACGCGCCGAAGCGGAAGAACAGGGACTCAAGGTCAACGTCGCGATTCTCGGAGCTGGCGGCATCGCGAAATCGATGGCGAACACACTGGTCGAGATGGCAGGCGATTCGCGGTATAACAACCTTATCGAACCTTACGCCGTGGCCGCACGCGACGCCGATCGTGCCAACGATTTCGCGCAAAAGTATGGATTCGACGTTTCCTACGGTTCTTACGACGAGCTGCTGGCCGATCCAAAGGTCGACCTCGTCTACATCGCCACGCCCCACGCACTGCACGCCGAGCAAGGCATCGCATGTCTCAAGGCCGGAAAGAATATCCTGGTCGAGAAGTCGTTCACTGCCAACACCGAGCAAGCGCAGGAACTACTTGACGTTGCCAAGGAGACCGGACTGCTCTGCACCGAGGCCATCTGGACTCGCTACATGCCCTCGCGCGCGCTCGTCGCCGATATCATCAAGTCCGGCGAAATCGGCGAGGTGCAGGCCGCGACGGCCAACCTCTGCTATCCCACAACGCACAAGGCCCGCATGACCGACCCGGCCATGGCCGGCGGGGCGCTGCTCGACGTCGGGGTCTATCCGTTGAACTTCTTCGACATGGCGCTCGGCGCCGACACCAGCGAGCGCACGATTTCCGACATCTCGACTTCCATGGTGCCGTACGAAACCGGCGTAGACGCCACCGATTCCATCACCCTGCACTATAACGACGGCGTGATGGCCACGGCCACGGCCTCGATGATGTGCCCTTCGGACCGAACCGGGTCCATCTGGGGCACCAAGGGCTACATGGTCTGCCAGAACATCAACAACATCGAGGGCATCGACCTCTACGGTCTCGACCATCGCCTCACCCGCCACATCGACGTCCCCGCGCAGCTCACCGGCTACGAGTACGAGGTGGCGAGCGCCGCCAACGCCATCCTCGACGGCAAGAGCGAATGCGAGGAGATGCCCCACGCCGACACTCTGCGCATCATGAAGCTCATGGACCAAATTCGCGGCGAGTGGGGCCTCAAGTTCCCGTTCGAGTAAATCGGAGCGGCCGTCCAACAGCACGATACATTGCGGCATATTGCGGTAAGTTAAAAAGTATTTTTCAACTTATGCAATTTCTCAGACAAGTTGAAAAATACTTTTTAACTTAGTATTCTTTTATGAGAAGTTAAAAAATATTTTTCAACTTATGCATTCGAGGCACCATGATTGACAGACCGCAATATCTCCGTCACTTGGAACAATGGCGGGACAAGCCCGTCATCAAGGTGGTCACCGGCGTGCGACGCTGCGGCAAATCAACCATTCTGGAACTGTTCAGCAAACAACTCGTTGCTGGTGGCGTGCCACAAGACCGCATCATCTCCATCAATCTGGAACGACTCGAAAATGAGCCACTGCTCGACTATCATCGGCTTCACGAATTCATCATCGAGCATTGCCAAGGTGTGGGAATGTACTATGTGATGCTTGATGAAATCCAAAACGTACCGGACTTCCAAAAGGTCCTCGACAGTCTGCAGACCCGCCAAAACATCGACCTGTACGTCACCGGCTCAAACGCAATGCTGCTGAGCGGCACGCTCGCCACGCTGATTTCCGGCAGATACGTTGAGATACCGGTTATGCCACTTTCATTCGACGAATATCGTTCGGCCGCGCCGAAAGACGAATCAGTTCAACGCACCTGGTCACGCTACATCCATGACGGGGCTTTCCCCGCGACCACAGAATTCAATGGCGACGACACCCTCATCCACGATTATCTGGAAGGCATCCTCAACACCATTCTTATCAAGGACGTCTCACAACGTCTAGGAAGCACCCGCACAGGAGCGGTGGAAGCAGTCACCCGTTTCATGTTCGATAACATCGGCAATCTGACAACGGCGAAAACCATCAGCGACACCATGACCTCGTTCGGTACACGCATCTCGGCACCTACGGTAACCAATCTGTTGGAGGCGCTCTGCTCCGCGTTCATCTTCTACCCGGCCCAGCGCTACGATGTGAAAGGCAAGCGAATCCTCAAGCAGGAACGCAAATACTACGCCGTAGATATGGGCCTGCGTCGCATACTCATTTCCGGCAAGGTCCGCGACACCGGCAGAATTCTGGAAAACATCGTGTTCCTTGAACTCAAGCGTCGCACAAGAACGGTATATGTCGGACAAAGCGCCAGCGGAGAAATCGATTTCGTCACCAATGGCGTGAATGGCCCCGCCTACTATCAGGTCTCGGAATCGGTTCACATCCCCAAAACCCTGGAGCGCGAGCTCTCCTCGTTCCATGGCATCGACGACAACTACCCCAAGACCCTCATCACCTTGGACGACGAACGACCCACCAGTCACGAAGGCATCCGCCAGGTTTACGCCCTCGATTGGCTGTTGGAGGGATAAAACAAGAAAACACAGTAGAAAAATGGAGATTTTAGAGAGCCCGCTCTCCCGCTATTCCACAATTAACATAACTCCTACTACCCAATTAACATAACTTCTACTCCACAATTAACATAGATTTCAACGGATAATTTGCACTGGATTGATTACCTGTTTCATATAGAATATCTACCCCAGCGAAGTGAACCGTACGGCTTGTCACTAGATCGCAGTTCAAACTCATGAAACAAAATTATTTACTATTTCAATGCCCTAATTCCTGCATAGGCTTACACAAATATATTTGTTAAATTTGCGCCTTGATCGGTCGTTGAAAAAGATCAATCTCGGTAACCATCAGAAATTTACTTTTTGAAAAACAATCCGCATCCCCCACTGATATTGCTTTTAAAACAATCTCTCCCCATATATCAAGCAACAATAGTCGCACAATCAATCAGCAATAGTTGCAAAACAAGTGCCCTTTCGCGCTATCCTGGACGTAACGTTTTTTCAAAGGATGTTATTGATATGGGTACTGCGCCAGTGCAGGTCGTCGGAGCTGCGATAAGAAGGAATGGCACAATTCTTTGTGCGCAACGAGGGCCATCAAAATCTTTGGCCGGGTATTGGGAATTTCCTGGCGGGAAAATCGAACGCGGTGAAACACCAGAGGAAGCGTTACGACGTGAAATCAAAGAAGAACTGCTCTGTGATATCAAAGTTGGTCCCAAAATATGTTCAACCCAGCAACACTATGATTTCGGGACTATTGAACTTACCACCTTTTTATGCTCCCTTGTCGATAGTGAACCCGAACTCACCGAACACACCCAACTTCGTTGGATTTCTCAAAGCAAACTCAAAACACTGAATTGGGCTCCAGCCGATCGAGAAACGGCACAACATCTAGCGGTGGCGAACCGGACAGGCGAGAAAAACGATGACTGAACACGAAACAAACAAGAAAGACACGACCAACGAAACCGTATCCTCAAACGATTCGTTGGTGGAAGCGATAACCTCAGGATTCATCCATCAAAATCCCAATGCCGACAATACGCTTACGCCGACTCTCATTGCGAATCGCAACGGGTTGACCATGGAAGAATCCATTGAGTCAGAATTGGATCAGTGCCATGATTTCGACATGTCTGTCGCATTCCTCAACAACGAGGAACTCAAAAGCCTCAAACAATATTTTCTGAATTTCGGTAAAGAAACAAGCGAGCGATCAGGTCGCATCATCACCTCTACCTATAACTATTTCAACAAACCTGAAGCCTTCAAAACTCTTCTGCAAATTCAGGCTCGCACCAATATCAAGATATATATTTGGCAAGCCGACTCTGAAAATCACGGTTCGACCTCGATACCAAGCTATCGATATCATCCAAAAGGGTATGTCTTCCGCCGTCGCACCGAAAGCGGAGAAGAACTGGATTCAACCTACATTGGCAGCTCGAATCTGACATCCAGTGCGCTCAAGCTTAACAAAGAATGGAACCTCAGGGTTTCCTCACAGACCAACAGCGGTCTGACTCGACAAATCAACAACGAGATCGATGACCAGTTGAGCGAATCGGTGCAGCTCACGGACGAATGGCTGAAACAATACGAGGAAGATTTCAAACATTATGCTCCTGTGCAACGAGTCCTGCCACAACATAAAATCACGAAAATCGAACCCAACGCCATGCAGCAGGAAGCGTTGATGAATCTGGCTCAGCTGAGAAAAGCCGGAGAGAGCCAAGCCATCATCGTTTCGGCCACGGGAACCGGCAAAACATATCTTTCGGCATTTGACGTGCGTCAATGCAAGCCAAAGCGGATGCTTTACGTCGCCCAACAGCAACAGATACTCAAGAAATCCATGGAGTCCTATCAGAAAGTGCTCGGTTGTGAAGATAGCGATCTTGGCTTGCTCTCGGGAACAAGTAAGCAAGGCGATCGCAAATATGTCTTCGCAACGGTGCAAACGCTCGTCAACAATTTGGATTCCTACGAACCAAATTCTTTCGACTATATTCTTATTGACGAGGCACATCATTCCGCAGCAGATTCCTACAGGAAAGTGCTGAGTCATTTCACGCCCGATTTTCTTCTCGGGATGACGGCGACACCAGAACGGACAGACGACGCCGACATCTTCGGCCTGTTCGGCAACAACATTGCCTATAACATTCGCCTCCAACGAGCGCTGGAAGAGAACATGCTGTGTCCGTTCCATTATTACGGCGTTCATGAGTATATCGAGGACAAGCCTGATCCAAGCACCATAGGTGAGCTCAATAGACGCATCGACGTGGCACAAACCGGAGAGCGCACGGCGCTCAATGAATGGATACAGAAACTGGTGTCGCCGCAGCGCGTCCACTACATCATCGACAGATTGCAGACTTATGAAGATCCAGGAACCCCGGTAAAAGGCTTGGTCTTTTGTAGCTTGCAGAAAGAGGCAAAAGAACTCTCGGCCTTGTTCAATGCTCAATGGAATCAGCAAGCCGAACGAAAATATCACACGGCAGCTGTCACCGGCGATAATGCCGTCGACCGAGACGAAGCTATCAGGCAGCTTGAAAACGGCGGACTTGACTACATCTTCACCGTCGATCTCTTCAACGAAGGCGTCGATATCCCCTCGCTGAACCAGATCGTGATGCTGCGCCAGACCAAATCCAGCATCGTGTTCACACAGCAACTCGGTCGAGGCCTGCGTAAATATCCCGGCAAGGAATCCGTCACCATCATCGACTTCATCGGTAACTACGCCAACAACTATCTCATCCCCATCGCCCTGTATGGCAATACCGGAGATCGAGACATCGAACGCAAAAATCTACAGCGAAAAACAATCGGCCTCTCTTCGGTGAGTTTCGATCCTATCGCCGAGAAAAGAGTGCTGGCATCCATCGACAAGGCTGATCTTTCTGAAATGCAGCTGCTTTCCAGCCAATACCGGCAACTACGAAACCAGCTGAACCGCATCCCCATGCTTACCGATTTCGCCAAAACCGATCCATCGTTGATTTATACATTGGCTGACAAGAAGGACAGCTATCTGCAGTTCGTCCGTTCCCGCGAGCAAAGCCTTTCGAGAGGCAAGAACACGCAGACGTCATATCTGGAACTGCTGCAACCGACCGACGCGCGCGAAGACGGTATTCTTAAAATGCTGACCTCAACATTACTGCGCGGATTGCGACCACATGAGTTAATGATTCTGGCGAACCTTTGCGATATCACGTTGCCGGACCCATCGAACACCTCGGTTGAGCATCATATCGCTCGTTACCTTGGGCCTGATTCCTATCACGAGCTCTCAGCCGAAAATCTGAGAGCAATGCTGTCGACTCGATTTTCCCAGGCGGACAACAGCCCGGAGCAGATCACACAAGCATTCCACGTGCTTGATCTGACGTATTTCACTACGAAAAACAAAGAACGCTTCGGCAATGTGCCGCTGATACGTCAGACCGAAAACGGTACATTCATCCTCGAGGATTGGCTGCTGCAATCGCTACGCTCAAATTCAACGTTCGCCCAGTTCTTCGCCGATACCATACAAGCAGGCCTGTTTAACTGCCAGGAACGATACAAGCAAATCTCAAATACGTCACTCGAACGCACACGCGGATTTATCTATGGAGAGAAATACAGTATCTTCGACGTCATGAGGCTGTGCGGATGGAAGAACGAGCAGGTACCGCAAAACGTGGGCGGTTACAAGCTTGACCGTGAGACGGATTCATTGCCCATTTTCATCAAATACGAAGCAAGCCAGTATGGTGACCGATTCCTCAACACCAGCGAAATCGAATGGTTCAGCAAGAATCAGAGAACGTTGAACTCAAATGAATTTGTCTGGCTCATGACCAATGCCAAAGGACCGGAATGGCAACGTTCTCACTTCGTCCCGATCTTCATTCGTCGTAAACAAGAGGAGAAGGAAAAGACCTATTATTACGTCGGCCATGTCGCCGCCATCGCCGACATCCATCCGGACCATAACCTTGCTGACGATGGGAAGGAGCTGAATGTCGTCATCTCTACGCTTCGTCTCGACAAGCCCGTCGACCCGGAGCTGTTTAGACACCTGACCGGCAAATCCGCTTTATAGCGAATGGGCCTATATATCGCTGCGACGTTGATTTACTTTCCAAAACGTTGCAAAAGACGGTGTTTGCAACGTGTAAAACGTCGCAGAAAGCACCTTTTGAAGTGCGTAAAACGTCGCGGCACAGCTCACAAACTCTTATATTTCAAGGGTTTACGAGAACAGTGACAACAATATTAAAATTCCAGAGGTTTTTACCTCTCAGCAAGGGGAATAAAACACCTTGCCAAACAACATTGGCCGGGCTTGTTGCGGAGAGACAAGACCGGCCAATGAGGGTTATTCAATTACTGATACGCATTCGGCGACCGCGACGAGTGGGGCCGGTGCCGAACGCGAAACTAAGCGATCAGAACTCGGTGATGACGGAGCGGATGACCTTGCCCTGCTTGAGCTGGACGTAGGCCTCGTCGATCTGGCTGAGGTTGATGTGCTGGCTGACGATGTCGTGCATGTTCAGGCGGCCGTCGACGGCGAGGTCGGCATACATCGGGATGTCGTGCTTGATGTTGGTCGAGCCCATCCAGACGCCCTTGAAGCCGCGCTGGTGCACCAGCAGGTCGGCCGGGTTGATCTCGAGGTTGATGGTCGCGTCGGGCTTGGCCAGGCCGATGCAGTAGGCGGTGCCGTCAACGCCGAGCATATCCCAGCACTGCTTCATCGTCGACTCGAAGCCGATGGCCTCGAACGCCTCGTCCACACCGCCGTCGGTGAGCTCGCGCACCTTGGCGACCGGGTCCTCGTTGGAGGAGTTGACCACGTCGGTGGCACCGAACTTCTTCGCGAACTCGAGTTTGTTGTCGAGCAGGTCGATGGCGATGATCTTCTTGGCGCCGCAGATGCGAGCGCCGGAGATGATGTTGAGGCCGATGCCACCAGTGCCGACCACGGCCACGGTGTCGCCGGGACGAACGTGCGCGGTGTTGATGGCAGCACCCGCGCCGGTGATGGTGGCGCAGCCGATGCAGGCGGCCTCGTCCCACTTGACCTCGTTGTTGACCACGGCGAGCTGGTTTTCATGGATCAGCGCCTTCTCGGCGAAACCGCCGGTGCCGAAGGCCTGCGTGATCGGGCGGCCGTCGGGGAAGGACAGGCGCGGCTTCTCGCCGGGCTTGCGCACGCACTCCTGCTGCTGCGAGCAGGACTGCGGATGGCCGTTGAGGCAGTTGGCGCAATGGCCGCACACCTGCTCGAGCGAGGCGACGACGTGATCGCCGACCTTGATGCCCTGGACTTCGGGGCCAACAGCCTCGACAATGCCGGCTACTTCATGGCCGATGACGGCCGGGAACGGGAAGAATTGGTCGTCGTCCTCGACCAGATGCAGATCGGAATGGCACAGGCCGCTCGCCTGAACGTCCACCAGAACCTCGGCGCCAATCGGGTCGTCGATGATAATCTCTTCCGGCTGAGCAAATCCCTTGCCGATGCCGTACGCTACGGATGCCTTGATCTTTTGTGGCATAGTTACGCTCCTCAATTCTTTGAAATGTAACGTAAGTCACATTACAACATAGGAATCGAATGACGCAACCATTTTCGAATCGTCGCGTTTCCACAACAATTGTTCACATTCTCGACGCAGAAGAATCACATCACACAATCAACAACTGGACATAAGTACACAAAACAAATCAAAATATACCATTAACCCAAAATAGTAAAACCGCAAATTCACGACATCGCGACACAATGAAAACCATAAAGGAATCAATCAAACCAGCTCGACAGGTTTGATACATTCATCGATTCCTTTACACCCCAACAATAGAATCAAGCAGATCGGTTCAAACGACAAACAAGAAAAAATGAGCCGGTCCCAAGCCTTCCAGGCAGGTACCGGCCCAAATACAGGCAATGCGGCGATCGGCTATAGGCCAAACGCAACCGCCGCATCGCCGAAAGCGAATGTCAGAACTCGGTGATGACCGAACGGATGACCTCGCCCTTCTGCAGCTGGTCATAGCCCTGGTTAATCTGGCCGAGGTTGATATTCTGACTAATCAGATCCTTCATGTTGAGACGCCCGTCGACCACGAAATCGGCATACATCGGCAAATCATGCTTGATGTTGGTCGAGCCCATCGACACACCGCGCAGCCCCTTCTCGGGAACGAGGATGCTCGCAGTGTCGACGTCGATGGTCAGTTTCGAGCCCGGATTGGACATGCCGATGCAATAGGTCGTGCCATGCATGCCCAGCATATCCCACGCCTGCTTGACCGTAGCCGGGAAGCCGATGACTTCAAACGACTTGTCGACACCGCCGTTGGTAAGCTCACGAACCTTGGCGACCGGATCCTCCTTCTTGGAGTTGACCACATCGGTCGCGCCGAACTTACGAGCGAACTCAAGCTTATTATCGAGAATGTCAATCGCGATAATCTTGCTGGCACCGGCAATTCTGGCACCGGAAATCACGTTGAGGCCGACACCGCCCGTGCCGACGACGGCCACAGTATCGCCAGGACGGACATGCGCCGTATTGATCGCCGCGCCGGCACCGGTAATCGTCGCGCAACCCAGGCAGGCGGCCTGATCCCACGGCACTTGGTCGTTGATCACAGCGAGCTGGTTCTCGTGAATCAGCGCCTTCTCGGCAAATCCGCCAATGCCCCATCCTTGGTAAATCGGACGTCCATCGGGGAAGGAAAGGCGCGGGGTCTCATCCGCGCCACGCACGCATTCCTGGGGCTGAGTACAGACCTCAGGATGACCGTTCAAGCAGTTCGCGCAATGGCCGCATACCTGTTCTAGGGACGCGACGACACGATCACCGACCTTCAAGCCGGACACAAATGGCCCAACCGCTTCGACCACACCGGAAACCTCATGTCCCAAAATCATGGGGAACGAGAATCCGAGCGCATTACCATCATCGACAACATGCAGATCAGAATGGCATAGACCTGATCCCTTGATGTCAACCAGTACCTCAGCGCCCTTCGGATCATCAATCACTACATCTTCAGGCTCTGAGAAACCTTGATTCAAACCATACGAAACCGACGCCTTAATTGTTTGCGGCATAATACACGCTCCTTCGCGATATTTGCAGGTGACACCGTGTCAACCAACAATTACCGTCACCATCCCTCAACCCAATCAATACAAACATTCATTGTTTGCGTCCATCAAGGAATCAGTAACAGTACTCGAATTGTATCTATTTTTATCGTTAGCGGCTATTATCGTCGAGTGATTTTTGTCACTTTACCAAGATTTAATGATGTTGATTGAAGACCCGCTGCTCTATTCTGGCCTAATACCAACGTTTAAAGATGCAAGAAATAATGCTATAAAAATGCAGAATGCACCGAGAAGCGCAAAGGCTTGGCACATTCTGCATGAGAGTAAAGTTTCGTTCTTTTCGAAAAAAACGAAAGACGCTGAATCTCTATAACCTCTACATTCTCCACCGCGGATCACGCATAGGTGAAGGTCATCGGGTCGTGGCCGGCGCGCGTCGGGCCGTCGAGGGCATCTATCTGCGCATGCTCATCTGCGGTCAAGGCGAATCCAAAGAGGTCGAGGTTCTCGCGCTGGCGCTGCGTATGCACGGATTTGGGGATGATGATGGTGCCGTTTTCGATATGCCAACGCAAGATGACCTGAGCGGGCGAAACGTTGTGTGCTGCAGCGATCCGGGCGATGGTGCCATCTCCAGCATTGAGGTCGGCTCCACGGGCCATCGGCGAATATGCTTCTACAGCGATGCCATGCGCTTTACAGAAAGCGACGACCTCGCGCTGCTGCCACGTGGGGTGCAGCTCAATCTGATTAACCGTCGGCCACTCCCCTGTTTCTCGATGCAAGCGCTCGAGATGCTCAGGCAGGAAATTGCAGACACCGAGCGTGCGCACACGTCCCTCGTCGCGCAGCTTCATCAGCGCCTTCCATGTCTCGCCGGAACGCCAGTTGAACGGAGTCGGCCAATGCAGCATATACATGTCAACGTAATCAAGCCGCAAGTCACCCAGTTGCCGGTCGAACGCCTTGAGTGCACTGTCATAACCCTGTTCGGAATCCTTAAGTTTTGTGGTCACCCACAGCGACTTGCGCGCCTCGCCTGTATTGAAACCGGTTTCCGCAAGCGCACGCCCTACGCCAGGCTCATTGTTGTAGCCCGCGGCAGCATCGATATGCCGGTATCCGACCTCAAGTCCGGATTCGACAACGGCGGTCACGTCGTCGTCGCTGATACGCAGTACGCCAAGTCCAATTTGCGGGATTTTGTTGCCATCGCTTAGCGTGATATTCGGAATTTTCGGTACTGTTCCTTTGGTTTCTCCAGCGCTCATCGTCACTGCTCCTTTTGCCGTCAACTGGTATCCAGACTACTAGTCAACCCCGTCCAGCCAACAAATGGGAATGAACGGTTTCCAGCGTCTGCAAACATTCATGCCGAAAACAAGCACTTATGGACACTAAATGACCGTTTTCTTGCACGGACGTTTGCAGATGCAAGAAATCGGTCACTTAGCGTCCGTCAGTGGCCGCTTTCTTGCTTGAATGCTTGCAGATGCAAGGAATCGGTCGCTAAGAAACATCCGCTGACGGTTTTGCACAATCGGCAAACGACAAACAAGAAAGCGTCACATAAAGAAACCGGTACATACGGAAAGCCACAGAATCAAACCCTGCCCGGTAAAGCTAGAGCGTAATCACACGATCGGCAATCTGCATGGTGGAAGCACGATGCGAGACCAGCACGATGGAAACCGGACGCTCGTTTGCAAGCGTGTTGATCGAATGAAGAATCACCGATTCGTTCAAAGCGTCGACTCGACTCGTAGGTTCGTCGAAAAGCACCAAAGAGGCGCCAGTCAGGAAAATCCGGGCGAGGCTGATACGTTGCCGCTCGCCTTCCGAAAGCCTGGAGCCGAGCTCACCCACCTGCGTGTCCAAACCATCCGGCAACGCGCTGATAACGGAATCGATCGAAGCGCGTTCAAGCGCCTCATGCATCTGCAAATCCGAGGCATGCTGGTCGGCGACCAGAAGGTTGTCGCG
Source organism: Bifidobacterium sp. ESL0732 (assembly GCF_029395535.1). NCBI lineage: Bacteria > Bacillati > Actinomycetota > Actinomycetes > Bifidobacteriales > Bifidobacteriaceae > Bifidobacterium > Bifidobacterium sp. ESL0732. The sequence goes on from NZ_CP113920.1 coordinate 1,846,386, forward strand.
AATCGTTCCATCGAAAAGATACGTATCCTGATCCATCATCGTCTCCACACGACGGCGATAATGCGCTTCGACCTGCGGCAACGGCTCGCCGGAGAAATCGACGGCGCCGCCCTGCGGGTCCCAATAGCGCATCATAAGTTTCAAGATCGTGGATTTGCCGTGTCCAGACGGCCCCTGCACTCCAAGAATCCCCGAGTGCAACGTGGTGAAGTTGAAGTCTTTCAGCACCAACGCAGAAGCAGGAATGGAAGTCGAACCGTTGGAAGAAAGCGGATAGCCGAAAGTCACATCCTTGAGCGAGACGGTTTCGAATTTCGGCGTGTCCTTTCCGGTCTCTTGAACCGCAGGCACTTCGTCGAACAAGGCGAACATGCGCCTGGCAGCCGCCAGCGGTTGGTTGAGATTCCCAGGCAAATCGCTCAACGCAAGAGTAGGGCCGAACGAGCCGGAAATGAGCATCACTGCAACCACACACTTGGCCATCGAGACAGGATCGGCTGTAACGATGCCGAACATGATTCTCACCGCGATAAACGTAACCACAATGACGCAAACCGCGTCAAGACCTCCGAACACGCCATCCTTGCGGCTCAGCCTACTCTCGAAAAGCCATAGGTTTTTGTCTTCCGCGATAATATCGGTCAGACGCCGACGGCCTTGATTGAATCTGATGATTTCGTCCATGCCGTGCATATCATCGATAAGCCTGTCGCCGAGTTTGGCGGAATCGGAACGAATTCTCGCACCTATCCCGCGCACATTACCCGTATAAAGACGAGGCAAGACAAAGCCTACGACCAGATGGGCGGCAATGAGCAACAGCGCGAACCAAGGATCGAGGGTGAACAGCGCCACCGCAAACACCACCGAAGTCGTCACCGCGATGACGACAGGAGAAATGGCATGGGCAAAGAACGTCTCGAGCAACTCGACATCGGAGGTCACCAACGTCGTCAGGTCGCCTTTGCCTCGCCCAGCCAGTTTCGCCGGGGCAAGACGACGAAGGGATTCGAAGGCCTTTGAGCGGAAAAGCGAGACCACGCGGAAACTCATCTCACGGTTCATATATTCCTCGGCGTAATGCATGAAGCTCTTGAGAATGGCACACACCACCACACCAACAATTGCGAAGGCGACGTTCATGCCCCAAACCGGGTGGCCGAAGAACGCCATCAAGGCCAGTACACCGAAAACAGGCATGAAGGTTTCTGCAAGCCGTTCAATGGTCCCGCAGAGGCTGGCACCGACGATGAACGGGGTCAGACGCCCAACACAGCCCAGCAGCCTCAACGTCAGATGGAAGGTTCCCATATCCTTGTTTTCGCTATGGGGACGATTGGCGACATCCAATATCGCATCGGTTTCGTCGCCCTGTTTTGCCGGTTCATCCGAGCACTTTCCGTTGGAATGTCGGCTTCCAGCCGTGGCAGAAGCAGAAGCAGAATTGCGGAAATCGGACGAGGTGCCCCCGGACTTCTTCGTAGAAATCTTTCCGGTTGCAGAACCGTTGCGTTTGGCGGAACCTGCTACGGATTTTGCAGCAGGAGTATGGACTCGGGCATCTTCGGTTTTGGCCGGATGGCCGGCAGCAGCCTCAGCGGCGGTCAGATGTCGCGCCTGCTGCGTATCCGAGCCGGAGCGCTCTGAACCTTGAGCTTTGGGCCTATTACCAAAATCGTCAAAATCATCGTGCTCCCGATAACCCAGCAAAGCAAAATCAAACGGCCTGCGCACCTTGGGTTTGGCCGATTGCGGCTTGGCGTAAGCACTCCCCCAGCTGTTGCGATGCGAAACATGCTCGATTGACGCCTGGGTTTCGAACATCGTGGCGTAACGTCCCTGAACGTCCATGAGCTCGTCATGGGTACCGCTTTCCACTACTCGCCCGCCGTCGAGAACCACGATATTATTGGCATCGCGAGCCTGGGTCAGACGATGGGTGATGACGATAACCGTACGCGTCCTGGCCAGGTTGCGAATCGCGCCATCAATCAGCTCCTCACTTTCGGCATCGACGCTGCTGGTGGCCTCGTCAAAAACGTAAATCGGACTGTCACGCAGCAATGCCCTGGCAATGGCGAGACGCTGGCGCTGCCCGCCTGAAAGGTTACTGGCATCCGGTTCGATACGCATATCGAGGCGCTGCGGCTGGGAATAGACAAAATCATCGATATGGGCACCTTCGAGGGCAAGCCACATCTCGTTGGCCGTGGCATCCGGCTTGGACATCAAGAGGTTTTCGCGCAGAGAACCCGTGAAAAGATGGCTGCGGGAATCAACCAATGTGACGGCATCACAAAGCGAACGGTTTTTGAGGCTGTGCAGCTCGCAGCTTCCCACGCTTCCGAGCACACGATACCCCAGACGGATGGAACCCTGATAGTCGTTGCGGGTGCCGGCGATAAGTGCGCCGATAGTGGATTTGCCCGAACCGCTGACGCCGACGATGGCAGTAAAACCGTTTGCACGGGCCGTGAAACTGACACCGTCCAAGGCTTTATGACCATCGGAATCGCCATCTTGTCCGTTTCCGGCAGCGTTTTTCGAGGCGGTGCCGTTATCGGAAGCGGCATTAACGTTGGATGCCACACCATCTACTGCCTGGTCAATGGGCTTGTAGGTGTAATCGACATTACGGAATGTAATCGAGCAATCCTCCACACCTTGCGGCAATGCGGACTGCCCGTCCCCAGTTACCGGAACGTCCAGCATCGCATAAATACGTTTGATTGCCGCCACGCCGTTCATGGCTGTATGGGAACAGGAGGCGAGCCGACGCAGCGGCACGAAGAAGCTCACCGAAAGCAGTATGGCCACAAGCGCCGCAGGAAGTTTCAGATGACCGCTCGCCACCTGCCAGATGACGATGCCGATGCCGCCGGCGGTTCCGCCGTAGGAAACCAGATCCAGCGCAAGGCGGGCGCGAAGTTCAAGATGAAGGACCTTCATCGAGGTCTTACGGAAATCTTCCGATTTCTGATTCATGCGTCGGGCGGCCGCTTCGTCGGCATCAAAAGTCTTGAGCGTTTCCAAACCCTGAACATTGTCAAGGAATGCGGCACCCATATCAGTGTATGAATCCCAGTATTTGCCGAATGCACGGGATGTCGCCACCGCCACCCACCAGACAATGCCGATGATAATCGGCACGCAAACCACGAGGAGAATCGCCGTCGGCGCATTCAAAGGCAGGATTGCTACGAAAAGCGTCAACGGCGCAAGAACGGCGAAAACAAGCTGTGGCAGATAGGTTTCGAAGAAACTCTGGATACGGTCGACGCCTTCACCCAACGATTGCACTACATCGGCCGTTTTCACATGTTCCGAATAGGTAGGGCCCAAATCGAGCATTTTGTTATACAAGCGCTCCCGCAGCGCGATTTTGACGCGTTCCGAGGCTTCCGTTCCAAAGAAATGGGAGGCGCGGACGGCCAGGTATTTGATAATCGCCACCACTACCAGCGCAAAGATAAAGGCAGAGTAGCCTTCTGGCACCGCTTGAAAATCCTTCAGCAGCTTTTTTACGATTGCGGGCTTCACCCCATCGTTGGCAGACGTGAGCACCGGAAAAAGATTGCCGAGAAGGCCGACGGAGATGAACGCGAATCCGATATCCGCCAGCAACGAGACCCAAAGACTCAGCACTTTCGCGACGACGAACGCGCCACTGCGCGGAACGAGGGTGAATAGCCGACGATCGAACATAGAAGCACCTTTCCAGCGGCAATCCATGGCTTATGCATCGAGGAAGCGTGATGATACATTCCATGAAACGCCTATTACACAATACTGTAGGCCGAATACGATGCTATCTTGAAGCAAAATTCATCACAAAAATACTAAATTTATGGGATTTGGGGGTTCACGGAAAACACGCTGTCTCATCAGCGTGAGGTTAAACGCCCAGTAACCAATCTAAGGCCGCGTTGTTTTTCGTACGATGATTTTGGACTTGGCCTTCAACAGTTCGGGGGTCGTGATCGTTCCTTGGATCCTGCCGATAATGCGCTTTACTGCCGTGAAAGCGATCCAATACAGGCCCGAGTCCATGCTGGTCAACGGCGTTTGCAGATATGCTGATTCCTCGGCGTTGTCGAAACCGATGACCTGTACTTGCCCAGGAACCCTGATGCCACTGGTTGCAAGGGCCGAAAGCACTCCATAAGCCAGCTGATCGTTCAACGCGATTACACCGTCGAATGGGACATGACTGTCAATCAGCTGACGCATTGCATCGGCTCCTGCACCAATGGTCCAGCTGCCCGGAGTTATTCCGACGAGCGCTGGGTCAAGCTGTCGGTGATAGCTGCGACATTCCTCGACAATCCCCTTCAAACGCAACTGGGCACTGCTTTCCGTGGCATTGCGCAATTTTCTTACATCCAACGGTTCGCGTGCTCCGATGACGGCAATCCGGGAACTTCCATGCTCCAACATATATCTGGCCGCGATTTTGGCAGATTCAATATCGTCATGAGTCACATGGTCGACACGCCGCCAAGTAGTGCGTGAACCCAAAACGACGAGCGGATAATCGACGTCAAAATTGTCCGGAGAGATATCCTCAAGCTCGCTGAGGGAAAGAATAATCCCGTCTGAGACGGCGGGGTCGAAAGACTGCAGGACTTCGCGGGCACCGCCTGGTGAGCCTTCCGCATACGCGGTGACATACACGGAATAATCGCGTTTCCGCGCCTCACCGATTACACGGTCCGCCAATTGCCCAAGATAAGGCTGCGCCAGGGAGGGTACAACGAGTGTGATGAATCCGGTGGTTCCGCGATTCAGATCACGGTCGGCTACGCTACGCGACTTACGCTGCAAATCATCGTCGTTCATATCCTCACGTATTACATTATGCCTCGTTACATCATGCGTCATTTCAAGTCTCCTTTGCCTTATTTTTAATCTACCATCACTGCGACTGTCTTGTTATCAGCGTTCCGCCGGCAAATAGACTCTTTTTTAATTATTACTAGCAGAAAAGAACATTAGTCAAGCCGTGATCTTCTCTGCTCAATCGGTTCTCTGCGGTCCCGCACCTCATTTGACGGTGACGCTGTACCCCTTCTCCCTGCCGTAATCGGCGAGCTTTTGGGCATAATTTTCCATGGCCCTCTTCAAAGGGATGTTCTTGCTGTAGGCCTTAGAAATCTCATCGCCGAAAGCTGTCTGGGCAAACTGGTTATAGGGCAGATACTGGAACTTTTCAACGGGACGCTGAGCGCCTTCAGCCAGGATCTTGTTGACGTTCTGACCGCCGAAATAGTCGTTGATCTTCTTGTTGCTCTCAGTGGTCGGATCGGTGAAGGAATTTGAATTGAGAATCTTCTTCAAGCTGCTGAACGTGCCTGTATCGGCCATCTGCTGGGCACCCGCGCCGTGGGTCATATATTTCACGAACTTGTAGGCAGCTGCCTGCGATTTGCTGGTCTTCGACACGGCGAGGGCGGAACCGCCGTCCTCTGCCGACACCTGCTTGCCTGCCTGATGCTGAGGCAGCGAGCCTACACGCCAGTTGCCTTTCTGATCAGGGGCGCCGCTGAGAAGGTCGACCGGCATCCAGGCGCCGATGGTCAGCGAGGCGATGGTACCGTCATTCAATTTACGGTTCCATTCAACGGACCAATTGGAAGTCTTGGTGTCTATCAGATCCTCGTCAATCAGCTTCTGACGAAAGTCGATGTAGCCTTCCATGCCTTCATCCTTGGTCATATTGATGGTGATTTGCTTTCCGTCAATCGTCCAAGGTTTCGCACCGGCTTGCCAAACCTGCGCCGTGAAGGGCTGGTAATCGCCTGAATTGCCTGAGCTGTTGGTGATATACGAACCTGCCGCCTTGATTTTCTTGGCCGCCGCATAGTAATCGTCCCATGTCTTGATTGCCTCTCCATCGACACCCGCTTTATCGAAGATGGCCTTGTTGTAGAAGAACATCTCAGGACCGGCGTCGATCGGCAACGCATAGGGCTTGCCGGCATATTGCAACTTGTTCCAAGGTCCAGACGTGAAATCATCAGCCAGTTTCGCGGCTCCGAACTGGCTCAAATCGACCAAATCGCCCGTGACGGCAAATTGTGTGACCGTAGGGTCCTCAAGCATCACCACATCAGGGATGCCTTTCTTGGCAGCAATGGCATCGCTCAACGCCGTCGAGGTCTTTTCGGCCGTCGCGGTATTGTTGAAACTCACTGAGATCCCCGGGTTCTCCTTCTCAAAATTTGCAATGATTTCCTTCATCGAATTTCCGCTATCCCATCCCCAGAAAACCAAATCGCCCTTGGAATCAGAACCTTTGGCGCCGGCATTGTTCGAACCGCCCGAACCGCACCCTGCCAGACCTATCATCGTCGCTGCAGCAGCTACAACCGCGATGGTCTTCTTCACGTTGCTCAATTCGGCTCCTTTACTTTGAACCTTGCCGCATCATCCATAAGTCCTATTTGAATTATCCGCGTGCTCTTCGAATCATCAATCGGCAGATTTGGATCTCTCCATGGACACTCGGTTGTTCGATACAACCATGCATCGGCAATGCTCACTTATGGCACACAATTGCATTCGGTTGTCAATTCTAGTCGATAAGTCTAATTTTTTATCTATTGAATTTTATTTTAACTATATTCGCACAATGGCTTTCAAGACCTTTGCTATGAACACAGCCAAGGAATCTTCGACAACAAATTGGGCACCTTATGGAAATCCCATAAGGTGCCCAATTGATTACAACCAGCTTATTTAACTGATCAATGGCAACTCAGCTATAGCATGCTGCCATCAGCGAGCCGGAAACCGTTTCAGCAGCGGTTGTCGAGGCGATGATACATTTCGGAGATCTCGAGGTCGCGCTCGAACTCGCGCGGCGTCGTGTTCTCGTCGATGGTGGCCAGCTCGACGCCGGCGATGCGGGCGAAGTCTTCCCATCCCTCACGGCCGAAGGAGGTGGTCATGCAGGTGTGGTGCGAGCCGCCGGCGCGCAGCCAGCACTCGGCCGCGGTCTTGAGGCTCGGACGCGGCTTCCACAAGCCACGGGCGCACGGCAGTGCCTTCAAGGAGCCTTCCGGCTCAACCACGTCGACCACATCCATCAGCAGACGGAAGCGTTCGCGCATGTCGGCCATGGAGATGACCGTGGCGGCCTTGTGCGGGGCTACGGTGAAGACCAGACGCACTGGATCGGACTTGTTGCCGATGCCGAGCGGATGGATCTCGAGCTTCGGCTTGGCGATGGTACCCACGGACGGCGAGACCTCGAGCATGTGCGAGCCCATGTCCATCTCGTGGCCTTCGACGAAGTTGTAGGAGTAGTCTTCCATCAGGCTCGAGCCGCCCTCAAGGCCGTAGCCCATGACGCTGGCGATGCGTACGAGCACCGAGGTCTTCCAGTCGCCTTCGGCGGAGAAGCCGTAGCCGTACTCGCTGGGCAGGCGCTGGGCACCCACGCCCGGCAGCTGCGGCAGCGTGCCGAGATCCTCGAAGTTGTCGACCGCGGCGGTGGCGCCGTTGTCCTTCATCATGTTGACCATCGCAGCCTCTTCCTTGGCAGCGATGAACAGCTCTTCGTAACGGGAGTCCAGAAGCTCGGGAGCCACGTCATACTTGGCCTTGTAGTCCTCGATGATGCCCTTGACCTGATCGTCCTTGACCTTCTCGTAGTATCCAACCAGCTCGTTGACGGCCCAGGTGTTGACCTGCGTGCCGAAGACGCGCTCGGCCTCGGTCTTGTCACCTTCGGTGACGGCGACGTTGCGCATGTTGTCACCCCAGCGCATCACGCGCATGTTCTGCGATTCGTTCCAGCCGGCGCAGGCACGCACCCAAGTCGAGATCTTCTCGGCGACCTCGGGGTCGGTGTAGTGGCCGACGACGATCTTGCGCGGGATGCCGAGACGGGTGACGATGTAGCCGAATTCGCGGTCGCCGTGGGCGGACTGGTTCAGGTTCATGAAGTCCATGTCGATGGTGTCCCACGGGATCTCCTTGTGGAACTGGGTGTTGAGCTGCAGCAGCGGCTTGGTGAGCACCTCAAGGCCACGAATCCACATCTTGGCCGGCGAGAACGTGTGCATCCAAGCGATAACGCCGATGCAGCTGGGATCGGCGCTGGCCTCGGTCATGAACTGCTTGACGCCGTCGGAGGACTTCAGCGTGGGCTTCAGCACCAGCTTGACCGGGATCTTGCCGGTGGCGTTCAACGCGTCAACGATCTTAGTGGACTGCTCGGCGACTTGGCGCAACGCCTCCTCACCGTAGAGGTCCTGCGAACCGACGCCGAACCAGATGGTCTTGCCTTCAAATGGATTTTCGAATGTCATCATTACTTCCTTTTGTTTCTGTTGTGTACTTCATTGTTGGTTGACAGTTTCTGGTTTCCGCCATATTCAAGTCACTGACTTGCGGCCAGTGGCCTTTTATGGCGGGAAAGGAGATAAGCGCCATAAATGAGCCACTCAGCGGCCGTCAGCGACTTGAATATGGGGGAAACCATAGTGTTAGCTAGTGTTAACTTTCCAAGTCGATGGTCTCGATGGCTGCCTTCTCGATCGGCAGTGCCTTGGTAAACCGGGCGAAGAAGTCCTCGAAACCGGCGACGTCCTTCGGGTCGGGATCCTCGGTGGTCGATTCGGCATCGGCGAAGACCCGCTCGTCGAGATAAACGTCGAGCGGAGTGTCTTTGTGCCAGAGGTAATCGGCGAGTACGGCCATGCCCCAGGCTCCGCCTTCGGCCGCCGTCGACATGACCTTGATCGGGGTGTTGAAGGCCGCTGCGAGAATCTTTTGTGCCACCTTCGGCGTGGTGAAAATGCCGCCGTGGCCGACCATCGAATCGACCTTGACATGTTCGTCCTTGGTCATGATGTCCATGCCAATCTTGACCGGCGAGAATGCGCCGAAGAGCTGGGCACGCATGAAGTTCGCGAGGTTCATATGGCTTTCCGGGCCGCGCGCGAAGACAGGGCGGCCTTCCTCAAGCCCGGCCAGGAATTCGCCGGAATAGAAGCAGTAGTTGATGAGCCCGCCTGCGTTGTCGTCGGCTTCGGGCCCGATGGCAGCACGGAACAGCGTGCCGTAAAGTGTACCGGCATCGAGCGGGGTGCCGATGGCCTTGGCAAATTCGCTGAAGACCTTCATCCAGGCGTTCAGATCAGAGGTGAAGTTGTTGGCGTGACTCATGCCGCAAGGGTCACCGGCCGGAGTCGAAACCAAGTCGACTTCGGGGTGCAGACGCTCGAGTGGATGGTCAAGCACTACAGAGGCGAAAATCGAGGTACCAGCCGAAACGTTGCCAGTGCCCACGCGCACGGAGTTCGTGGCAACCATACCGGTGCCGGAATCGCCTTCCGGAGGGGCCAGCGGTGTGCCGGGCTGCAAGGTGCCGCTTGGATCGAGCAGCTTTGCACCTTCGGATGTTAGCGTTCCCGCATCGCTTCCGGCCACCAATGGTGTCGGCAGCAAATCCTCGATCTTCCAAGGCTCGGCCGCGACCTCGGGTAGTGCCGAGAACTGCGCGAGCATATGCTTGTTCCAGCCGTGGGTTTCGGGGTCGATCGGGAACATGCCAGAGGCATCGTCGATGCCAAGCACCTTCTTGCCGGTGAGCTTCCAATGGACGTATCCGGCGAGCGTGGTGAAGAACGCGACGTTTGGCACGTGATCTTCCTTGTTGAGAATGCACTGATAGAGATGAGCAATCGACCAGCGTTCGGGGATGTTGTACTGGAAAAGTTCGGAAAGTTTTTCGTGCGCCGCGTGCGTATTGGAATTGCGCCAAGTACGGAACGGGACCAGCAGTTTGCCATCCTTATCGAATGCAAGGTAGCCATGCATCATCGCGGAGAAGCCCATCGTACCGATTTTGGTGAGCTTCTCGCCATAAGCGTTTTCGACATCATAGGCGAGCGCCGCGTACGCCGCCTGCAAACCGGACCATACCTCATCGAGCGAATAGGTCCACAAACCATTTTCAAGATGATTTTCCCAACCGTGATCGCCGGCGGCAATCGTGGTATACGTATCGTCAATAAGCACGGCCTTGATGCGAGTCGACCCGAACTCGATACCGAGCGAGGTCTTGCCTGCCCGTATTTTCTCGGCTATCGCCGCCACATGCTCTGTGGTGTCTGTTGCAACTGCCATCGTGTTGTAGCTCCTTTACTATCGTCATCATCACTATGTCGCAGGAACCCGCCATCGCCGCGGACAAAACAGACGCTTTGTCGATTGCCACGAGCCGTATTCCTTTGGTTGCAAGCGACGCATTACCGTTACCGACTATTTTGTCATCGATAATGTGAACGCTCACATTTTGCTAAACACTATCCTACACGTAGCCGTTGCCAAGCGCGAGTCGTCATTACAATCATCGTTTTCTAATTCATCCTCACGTCGTAACCGACCAATCAAGTTTTTGCCCATCACCATTTCATGTGAATAAATCAAACGAGAATGTCCGGAATGTCGACAACTTGACCACGACACGCCCGGGATGTGGATAACCCAGAGCATTCGACCACAGCACCCGTTTTTGGCACGGTTTACGAGCCAAGTTCCCTAAGCTTCGAAGGACAGAGGTAAAAGCAATACGTCACATTGCTTTTGTCTAGTGCAGGATTGTGTTTTTAATCTAGTGGAGGGTTTAGTATATGGTACTTAGGAAATGGCTCATCAAGGAGATACGCAAAGAAGCCAAGGCGCAAGGGGTGAAATTTTACCATCGCCGGCAGGGAGGAAATCACGAAATTTATTATCTCAATAATCAGATAATCCCGGTTCCTCGACATAAGGAAATCGGAAAGCACCAAGCAGAAATGATCATGAAGGAAGTCGCGTACGCTCTGAAAAGAAAGGACACACAATGAGACTCAAAAAATTCAAAGCCGGCTACGACGTGGACGGCAACAAAACCATTCACAAGGAAAGTTACCGCGTCACTATCGAGCCAGATGGGAAATATTGGTTTCTTACCATTCCCGACGTCGGAGTGACGCAAGCACGAACCCTGAGCGAAGTGGACACCATGGCGCGCGACCTCATTGAGATCATGACCGGCGACCGGAATTTCGCCCTCGAGCAGGAAATGAAGTTCCCGGAAGAAGTCGAAGAGCATCTGGAAGCCATGAAACGCTATCGCGAGCAGTCCAAGAAAGCGAACACGCTGGCAGCAAAGGAATCCCGCAAAGCCGCTAAAGGATTGCGCCAGGTCGGCCTCACTTTGCGTCAAATCGGCCAGGCTATGGGCATCTCCTACCAGCGCGCAAGCCAGTTGGTCAATGGATGAGACCTTGAGTTGCACGATATTCACGAATGTCAAATTCAAAGACACAAATTCATAAAAATCAAGAAATCTTGAATTTTGTCTAAATAATTGGCGTTTTTAAACACATTGTATAAAATTGAGTCATGGAAGAGAGAAAATCATCGCCAAGACGCGAACTACGTATTGTCATCATCGACGATGACCCCTGCGCATTAGAGCATGAAGCCAGCATCGTCAGTCGTATTCAGAATCGTGACGGCTGTCATATCAAAATATGGCCTACAACAAAACCGGATGCCGGACTCCACCGATCCCTATATTCTCCGCTCCGTTCTGATGTAGTCATCGTCGATATTTCGATGAACAAGGCCGTTATCGAACCTATTGCCGAAAAAATCAAGAACGCTCGACCAGATATCATCCTCATTGGCATCACCGCACACATCGACAGATATGACGATTCGGAAACATCAAGACAGTATTTTAACTGCATTATCGATAAAGCCGAACTCAACCACGCACTTCCCGCAGAGATCGAAGCAATCTACCACGAAAAAATATTGCATCCTCCTACGAGACCGCTCGAACCGAAAAGAACCATCCCTCCCTCTCACTGCACGAACGGACAAACTACACAACGACGAAAGCAACGGGATCGAAAATCCCGCGACCCTCATTGCTCAACTGGTGATGACGGCGACCATAGCTGGCAGCAAACCTTGATCACCCATAAAACTGCGGATTCGCGTCATGGGAACATTGCCGATCAAACAACACAATTGACAAATCCGAACAAAGGAGTTCAAAAACGGATTCCACATCATGATCACCATGACCATGTCCTCCCCACAGCCGTTAATCTTCAAAGCGTCGGTTCTTCTTTCAACAGCGACCTTGCACAAACACAGGAGGATATGACCGTTGCGCTACGTTTCCAACAAAAGGTCTTGCCGCTTTCACCTGCCGAACTACGCGTCATCAATCTGTGCTCGCAGGGAATGGAAACAGATGAAGTTGCCGATTCTCTCAGTATTTCTTCCAACACCGTTTACTCCCATCGGAGCCATATCATGGGCAAATACCATGTACATTCCTGGCATGAGGCACTCATCATATACGAAGAAAGAAAGAAAAACGGAACCGCATAACGATAACGCGGCAAAACCGAATCCTGGTTTGCCGCGTTCTGGAAAAATGTATGAGTTGGTTATGCAGAGATTCAACCAACGCTAGGCAAGCTTGAAACCTAGCTCTTTGGCAGCATCTCTCGGAACCGGATCCTCGCACCAGTAGTCCTCAAGGTTCTCATCGGTGGCGAGCGAACGAATTTCGGCCTGATCGATGTAAACCTCGCCACTCAGGTGATCGGTCTCGTGCTGGAAGATGCGGGCCGGCCAGCCGTGCAGGTGTTCCTGGTGCTTGTTGCCTTCCTCATCCTGCCAACGGGCGACGATGTCAAGCCAGCGACGGCGAACCGCCTGATAACCGGAGAAACTCAGGCAGCCTTCGTAGAAGCTGCGCTGCTGCGTACCGATGGGTTCGTAGGTGGGGTTGATGATGGCGCGGAACGGGAATTCGGCGATTTCGCGCGGATCGTTGGCATCGTTGATAGTATCTTCATCGTCGGAATCGTCTTGCTGATTCGATGAATCTTGACTATCTTTGCTACCGACGTGGCCTTCGGGATTGTCGTCGACTCCTCTACCACCAACGCGCACGTGGTCTTCGACCACGGCTATACGCAGTCCCAAGCCAATCTGCGGCGCAGCCAAGCCGACGCCCGGCGCCTCGAGCATCGTGACGTGCATGGCCTCGATGAGCTTGGACAGCGTGCGTTTGCTCAGCTGGCCGTCATATTCCACCGCACTCTGACGCAGCACGGGCTCCCCCATCTGCACGATGGGAAGAATCTTTTCCTTGCCGCCGGTTTTAATCAGGTGCTCAACTGCACGATTGAGTTCGGTGTCGACTTTGGTATTGCGCGAAAACATCAGATGGCCAGCTCCTCGGCGACCACAGCGGCCAAGCGCTGGCAGACCTCGTCGGCCTGCTGCTGCGTTTCGGCTTCGACCATCACGCGCACCAACGGTTCGGTGCCGCTCGGACGAAGCAACACGCGACCGGTGGTGCCAAGCAGCTTCTCCTCGCGAGCCACGGCATCCTGCACCTTGGCGTTGGTAGGCGCGGCTTTCTTGTCGACCTTGGGAACGTTGATGAGCTGCTGCGGCAGCTGCGGGAAGTCGGCGGCCAGCTGCTTGAGCGACTTGCCGGACTTGACTACCTCGTTGCACAGGGTGAGCGCGGTCAGCGTGCCGTCGCCGGTGGTGGCGAACTCACGGTTGATGACGTGGCCGGACTGCTCGCCGCCGATGGAATAGTCGCCCTTGAGCATTTCCTCAAGGACGTAGCGGTCGCCGACGTTGGTCTGCACCGTCGCGATGCCCATATCCTTCAAGGCCAGCTTCAGGCCAAGATTGCTCATCACAGTAACAACCAACGTGTCATGTTTGAGTTTGCCTTCGCGCTTCTTGGCACGCGCGAGGATGCCCATCTCCTGATCGCCGTTGACCATGTTGCCGTCCTCGTCAACGGCGAGGCAGCGGTCGGCGTCGCCGTCGAACGCCACGCCCATCGCGGCGCCGGAAGCCTTCACCATCGCCTGCAGCTGCTCGGGGTGGGTGGAGCCAGCCTTCTTATTGATGTTGTAGCCATCCGGCGAAGCGTTGATGACCAGCACCTCGGCGCCGGCGCGACGCAGCGCTTCAGGCGCGACCACGGAGGTGGCGCCATTGGCACAGTCCATCACGAGTTTCAGCCCCTTAAGCGGCTTGGGCTGGGTCTTGTCGGGTGCAATCGGCGCGATAGCGCTGACCAGATGATCGATGTACATATTGGTGGCGGTGCTGATGTCATGGCTGATGCGGCCTACGCCGGCACCCGTCGGACGGTCCCAATCTTTGCCGAGCACAGCCTCGATTTCGTCTTCCTTCTTGTCCGGGAGCTTGAATCCACCTTTGGCGAAGAACTTGATGCCGTTGTCGGGCATGGGGTTGTGCGAAGCGGAAATGACAGCGCCCATCTCAACGTTGAGTTCGCTGGTCAGATACGCCACGCCAGGGGTCGGAATGATGCCGGCGTCAATGACATCGAACCCGCCTGCGCTCATACCTGCCGCAAGCGCCGAAGCGAGAAAATCACCGGAAACTCGCGTATCACGGCCAATCAACGCACGGCGACGCCCTTCCCTGTGTTCCTCTTCCGTTCCCGAAGAATCGCCTAGCACACGCACCGCCGCATCGCCTAAATCGAGCGCCAGCCTTGCGGTCAAATCCCTGTTCGCCAATCCGCGAACGCCATCGGTTCCAAACATATTGGGCATACTGCCACATCCTCCGTTTGCGCGAATGTTACTGGGTCTCATCTTACTCAAGAGATTCCACGAACGCCGCACCCTACCCCAACACTGCCCGATTTCGTCGCATTTCAACATGATCATTCAAAATGACGACGGTATCCCATGAAAGGTGACATCAGAAGAAAGTAAAATCTTGCAACGCAGCTTTACAAGATTTCGGTATTTCTTGTATAGCTACTTTGCAAGAAATGATTGCAGCGACTCCACCAGCCGGAGTACGTCGCTGATTTTCAAGCCTTATGTATGCGAAACCCCGCTGCGGATTGCTTGCAACGGGGTTTCGCTCTTGCTTCTGCTGATCAGATGGATTACTTCAAGCTGGCGTTGTAGGCGCTCACTTTGAGAGCGCGACGAGAGGACTCGACGTTGCCGATGACGATGTTGCGCAGGGCGCGGGCGGCATCCTTGTGGGATTCCAGCCATTCGTCGCCAAGGTTAACCAGTTCAGCCGGATCTGCATAAGCAGGATAGAGATCTTCCAGCAGCGTTTCAGCCATGTGGAAGGTACGGTTTTCCCAAATCCAGTCGACGGTATCATAATACTTTGCGGTATATGGTTCTGCCAACTTCCCAGTCAGGTTCGACGAGAAACCGAGAGCGGCTGCGGCGAGCTGCGAATTGGTAAGGTTCAAATCGTGAATCGAAGCATCCCAAGCCCACGCTTTCGCTTCGGCAGTCGGCACGGACGCGCGGGCGCCGTAGGCGAACTCGCGATTATCGGTGGTATCGCGGAGCTTCAGTTCCGCATCGATCGCCTCATCGTCCATCTCGCCGACGGAAGCGAGCGCCTTAACCAGGGCCCAGCGCATGTTGTTGTCGATTTCAAGACCCTTGAGTTTGAGCGAACCGGAAAGCAGATTCTTGACGTTGGAAATGAACAGGGCATCGCCCCGCTCGCCATAACCCAAATAGGCAGTGACTAGCTGGAACTGTTCGTCGCTGCCAGCTTCGGCCTCGTTGGCCAGATTCCACAGACCCTCGGCAACGTGCTTGTCGACGGCCTCGCGACGTGCCGGTGCGACATAGTGCGTGGCCGTGGTCTTCAAGCAGCTCAACGCATAACGGAACGTGGTGGACTCATGCTCGGTGGAAAGCATCTTCAAGCTCAGGTCGATGAAGCGCTCGGCCGAGAATTCGGCGTCGCGGGTCATGTCCCAGAACGCCAGCCAGACCACGGCACGGGCCAAGGCGTCGTCGAATTCGAAAAGATGCTCGGCGGCGAACTCACGGGATTTGTCGTCGAAACGCAGCTTGGTATAGGTCAGGTCATCGTCGTTGAGCAAGATGAAGTCGGGGCGCTTCTTACCGGCGGCTTCGGCAGCCACAGTGGTTTCACCGTCGACATCGAGCTCAATCTGATCGGTGCGCACAACCTTACCATTAGCCGCATCGCGGTTGTAGAAACCGATGGCCATACGATGCACGCGCAGCACGGGGTGTTCCGCCGGCGCGGTCTGCGTCAACGTCAGCGATTTGATGGTGCCGTCGCCGTTCTCTTCTACGGTTGCGGCAATCGTATTAATACCGGCTTCCTCGAGCCACTGCTTGCTCCACGTCTTCAAGTCGCGGCCACTCGCCGCCTCAAGCTCGACCAGCAAATCGTTCAACGTCGCGTTGTCGTACTGGTGCTTGTTCAAGTAGCTGTTGATGCCTTTGAAGAACTTGTCGCGCCCGACATAAGCCACGAGCTGCTTCAGCACGGAACCACCCTTGGCGTAGGTGATGCCGTCGAAGTTGACTTCGGTGTCGTGCAGGTCGTTGATCGGCGCGGTGATCGGGTGGGTGGTCGGCAGCTGGTCCTGATTCAAGGCCCAGCTCTTCTCGCCGGAGGTGAAAGTAGCCCAAGAATCCTTCCATTCCGTGGCCTCTGCGGTTGACAGGCTTGACATGAATTCGGCGAAGGATTCGTTCAGCCACAGGTCATTCCACCACCTCATCGTTACCAGGTCGCCGAACCACATGTGGGCGAGCTCGTGCAGAACGGTAACGACGCGGCGCTCAGCCAGCGCGTCGGTGACCTTGGAACCGAAAACGTAGGAATCGCGGATGGTGACCATGCCGATGTTCTCCATGGCGCCCGCGTTGTATTCGGGCACGTAGATCTGGTCGAACTTGGCGTACGGGTAGGGCACGCCCCAGGTCTTGGCATAGAAGGCGAAGCCCTTCTTGGTGATGTCGAAGAGATAGTCCACGTCCTTGTCAAAGTCATTCTTCAACGACTGGCGGCAGTACTGCGCCATCGGCACGGTACGACCGTCCTCGTTAGCATACGTGGTGTGCCACTCGGCGTACGGACCGGCGCAGATGGCCGTGAGGTAGGAGCTCATTTTCGGCGTGGTCTCGAACACCCAACGCTTCGTGGACTCGGCGGGGTGCGTACCTAGCGTGCCCTCGGCGGTCATCTCGTCAAGGTCGGCAGTGGAGGCGACCGGCATGTTAGAGGTGACGAGCCAAGATTGCGGCGCGGTGACTTCGAAATCGAACGTCGCCTTGATGTCGGGCTGGTCGAAGACGGCGTAGACGCGACGGGCGTCCGGCACTTCGAACTGGGAATAGAGGTAGACGTTGCCGTCGGCCGGATCGACACTGCGGTGTAAGCCCTCGCCCGTGGTGGAGTACTGGCAGGAGGAAACGACCTTCAACGTATTATGTTCCTTCAACGCCGGAAGTTCGATACGATTATCGACGTAATACTTATCGGGGTAGAGCTTTTCGCCGTTCAGTTCGATATCACTGACCTCGTCGGCAATGAGATCGGCAAAGCTTGAAGCACCCGCCTTCGCGTCAAACGTAATAACGGAAATCGACGGGAAATTTTTTGGCCCTTTGGTCAAATCCAAATCGACATGATAGCTGACCGGCCCGGTGATAATGGACTTGCGTTCCTCGGCTTCGACGCGTGTGAGATTCGCTCCTGGCATTTCGCTCCTTTTATTGTTTGTGCATGCGGCGGCAACGGCTTGTGCCGCGGGATCAAGAGATTAATTCCATTATGTCAACGGGGCACGTCAGCACCACGCCCACAGCGCACACGGAGATTCGGACGGTTTGCCGGCAGGTCAAGCATACATATAAGGTGTGGCACGTTTTCATTAAAAAATACAAAACAATAGGTACACAATACGATTTGCAGAATATCACCATTATCGCTTTTATATCTATCGATTATTATCGTCAAACATTCGATATTTTCCACAGACAGCGAAGTGGCTTTTGTACCCTTGAGACGATAAGATGATGAGCAAGTATGACACGCAATTGGGGCTGGTTACAGGACTAGATGAAAAGGACAAGGATGCGACACGAAGGCTTTGCGGGCAAACTCACGGCTGTGCTTTCCGCACTGACCCTCTGCTTCGCCATCGTGCCCGCCGCCAGCGCCGCGGAACCAGCCAGCGCGCAAAATGACATCACTTCCCCAACAATTTCTGAACAATCCAAAACCTCTGATACTAAAGATTCCAACTCTCATGCGCCCGCTCAAGACTCTGCGACGAATAGTTCGAAGCAAACCGAAACCGGAAATACAGAACATTCCTTAACACCTTCTTCCGAGCAACCCCCTGTTCAAACAGAACAACCCGCACCATCAAAACCAAAACCTGTCCCGCTGGATTCGGTCGGCTCCCAAGATGGCACCTGCACCTCACCCGGCGAACACCGATGGCCAGATACTCCTGGTGCCGTCAACCCCCTGACTTGGAAAGAAGAAACAGTCGGGAGCGATTGCGTATTGACGCTGGAATCCGGCATCATACCTGCCCATACTGGCTCAGACACCGATACTACTATTCCGTGGACCGGTCATAGCGTCACAAAACTTAAAATCAACGCAGAGGTTAGTCTCGCCTCTACCGGTGGCCGTTATCTGTTCAGTATGATGCCTGATCTCAAAACCGCGGATGTTCAGGGGCTCAATACCACTGGTTCCACCGACATGTTCGATATGTTCTGGGACTGCCCCAACCTCACAGAAATCGACGGCCTCGAGAATTGGGACACTTCCAGTGTCACCGATATGCGCTCGATGTTCAATGGCATTAAGGTGACAAGACTTGAACTTTCAGCATGGAACACATCCAGCCTGAATGCCGCAGTAGGAATGTTCGCTTATAACCCCAGCCTGAAAACAATAGGGAATCCCGGTCTCAACTTCCCTGCCAATGCCAACATTACCAATAGGTTCCTCGGTGATACAGGCCTCATCTGCGGAGAACATACCGGCCAATATCATTGGGGCGACGGCACCAACACCCTTACCTGGCATGAGGCCCCGAACGCAGAACTGACCGAATGTAACCTCACCCTTGACAGTGGCACCGTACCTGACCATACAGGTACAAACGAGGCAACACTTGTTCCTTGGACTGGTGACAACATCGTCAGTGCCACCGTCACCGAAGGAGTCAGACTTACTCCGACAGGAGGAAGATACCTGTTCGGGAAAACTCCCAGTCTCAAAACCGCCAACGTTGCTGGTTTGAAAACCGATAACGCCAAGGATTTATATGCCATGTTCTGGACTGATACCAACCTCAACAGCATTGATGGGTTGGATCAATGGAACACTGGTGGAATCACCAGCACGCGCGCAATGTTCAATTCCACAGCTCTGACAGAACTCAACCTGTCGAGCTGGGACACCCACAGCATCAACGATATGCATGACATGTTCTGGCACTCCGCCAGCTTGAAGACCCTCGGCAACCCCGGACTCGACATACCGGATAGTGTCGATTACACCACCAATGAGATGTTCACCGGAGCCACCAGCTTGCCATGCGGAGTCAAAACCGGTCGCCACAGGTGGACCGGAAACGGTAACACTCTCAAATGGAACGAGCACACCGACGACAACGATGACACCATGTGCGTCCTCACACTCGAGTCCGGCATCGTGCCTAACCACAACGGGACGGATCTAGACCCGGCAACCCCTTGGTACAACGACACCAATGTCAAGAAAGCAACCGTCAACCCCACGGTCAAACTCGCTTCCGCAGGCGGCGAGTATCTGTTCTACAAGATGACCGCCCTCGAATCGGCCGACGTCGCCAACCTCGACACTAGCGACGCCACTAACATACACGCCATTTTTAGTGGCGATTCCAAACTCACCAGAATCGACGGACTCGATCAATGGCACAGCGGCAAAGTCACAACCATGCGCAGCGCCTTCCAAGAATGTGGGCTCCTCACCAACCTAGATATATCAAACTGGAACACCTCTCAAGTTATCGATATGGGCTACATGTTCTACAAAACCAATAGCCTTAATAACTTAAATTTAGATAGCTGGGACACCAGCCGTGTCACCGATATGGACAAGATGTTCTACAACGATGCCAATGTGAAAACCATAGGTAATCCCGGACTCAACATACCGGACAACATTGATTACACGACCAACGACATGTACACCGGCTCAGGACTACCGTGTAAGGCCAAGACTGGGCGTCATCGGTGGGCAAACGGCATCAACACCCTCAAGTGGAACGAACACACCGATGACAACGACGACACCATGTGCGTCCTCACACTGGAAAGTGGCACCGTACCTAACCACAACGGGACGGACCTAGACCCGGCAACCCCTTGGCACGACGATGACAACGTCAAGAAAGCTACTGTCAACCCCACGGTCAAACTCGCCTCCGAAGGCGGCGACTACCTGTTCTACAAGATGCCCAGTCTTGAATCAGCCTACGTCGGCAACCTTGACACTAGCGACGCCACCAACATACACGCAATGTTCGATACCGATCCCAAACTCACCAAAATCGACGGACTGAACCAATGGCACACCGGAAAAGTCACAACCATGCGCAGCACCTTCCAAGAATCCGGGCTGCTCACCAACCTAGACGACATATCAAATTGGGATACCAGCCACGTCACCGACATGGGCCACATGTTCTACAAAACCAATAGCCTTAATAATTTAGATTTACAGGGATGGGACACAACCAATGTCTCCATAGCGGAGAATATGCTGCCTCCGAATCTGAAGGCACTGCGTTTGGGAACGAAGACAAAACTTATCAGCGGGGCGTTCACCAATGTCGCGCCTCCAGCTCCGGGCATTTGGACGGATAGAAGCGGACTAACGAACCCGGCTTGGACTGGAAATACTACAGCCCTTGCGGATCGGGCAGCAGGAACCAACTCGACAGGTACTTACATACTCGACGGTCAGGTGAATCCGTTCCCGACTCCGGTGTCCGCATTGCCGTTCACGGGCAATGACTGGTGGACCATGGCGAAACGACTCATGCTGCTAGTGGCTTCGGGAATTGCTTTGAGCATTGTCGCCTATGTCCGCAGCAGACAGTGGAACCGCAGCCGCAAAGGCTTCGGACGCTGACGCAATCAGACAGCAACCAACAACCGACATAAAAATCCGGCAGCAGATCGACTCGCCGCCGGATAATCCCGCCTCGCTCACTCTTTTACAAGCAGCAAGGTGCTGGCACTACCCCATCCTGTTGATTGCATAGAGCAAGCAAATCAGCAGGATTGCCGCAGCTACAAGTGAACCAACCTTGCGCACGATCGCGAGCAACACCGTTGCCACGAGCCAGCAGAGCCCGGAGTCCCCGGGCTTTTGATTTTCGTTGGATGCCATAATCGGTCTCCTTCTTATAGTTGTCAGCCGACCTTTTGGTCCAAGCCGGTCGCACGTACGTTTCCGGTTCTCCGGTTCAAGGATTACCCGCCGCATACGCGCGGCATATCCAACGTGACACATCGAGAAACGAATTGCAAATTAAAACGGCACTATCAGAGAAAAATCAAGGTTTCTTGATATCTAAATCGAGAAACCTTGAGAAAAGTTGTGGATTCAGGAAGACCATGATACGCTCGAAATGTCGGCCGAAGCCGGTTCACTTCGGGGTATTTGCCCGGGTCATTAAAGCTTCACCTCGTTGGGCTTCACCGGTAGGGCGATTGATTTCCTCGTCCTATTAATATAGTTGATTTGTGTGGGTCGTCGGCTTCGGCTGGCGGCCCATACAAGTTTCTAGCGGCAACGTGGCCAGTACACAATGATGCCAGTGAAGACAATTGGCAACTAGCCGGAGCGAACATACGATTGAATAAAATGTCCCACAGTGCCTTATGCTGAAAACAGGTATTGGGAAAGAATTAGGTTGTGATGTGATGGACGTGAAATACGAGCGTTCCGGGTGCAAGCAGTTTTTCAAGAAGCATCGCGACGACGAGAAAACCATCAAAGGCTGCATCGAAAACGCGCTCAATCTGCAACTGGAAACGGGAATGTCGAAAGTCAAGCGGGCTGTGTCGGCTCGGGTCGACGGGCAATGCGTCTATGAATGCCGCATCAATCTTAAACGTACCGGCTCGGCGCGCGTCGCCTTCATTGTCAATGAAAACGACAACAATATCGATGTGCTGTTTATTTCCTCGGTGCTACAGAAGGACGAATTCACCCATATGCTCGAACGCAATCTGAAAGAGGCAGGACTATGCGACTGATTCCCGTCAAGCAGGCGCTAAGCATGATGGAGAACGCAGCGACAACGAAATCGGAGTATAGGAAAATCACGTTTCTAACCGCGAAAAAGGACCGCTCTCTCAGCCTTGAACACGACGAAAGCGGCGTTATCCTGCGGGAACAAGGTTATCAGGATGAAAGCACGACCTTCGCTGTTACCGCCGAAACCGAGGCAACCCACGAATGCAAGCATGCCGTCAAACAGGCGTTCAAGCGCGAATTTCCCCGCAGCCACAAGGTCTACGTTTCGGCGGTGAAATAACAGACAATATCAAAGCGGCGACCACCAAACCTGATAGCCACCGCTCTTATTAATCCTGTATCAACCACTCATACCAGTTCATATTCCTGCGGATAATGCTGCGCAAGTTGCTTGAGCAACAGATGGCGGGCCAGCCACAGCGCAAGCATCGGAAGGGCGAAGCCAACGGTGACGTCGGAGAGGAAGTGGGCACCCTGCATCATGCGGCTGAACATCACCACCAGCGCGTAGACCAACGCGACGCCGTAAACCATACTTTCCTTATTTTTCCAATGCGGGCTGACCAACGCGAGCAGGCAAAGTGACAAGGTGGTGCCGGCCCACTGGGAATGGCCGGAGGGGAACGATTTAATCTCCTCGGCCACGCCACCGACGGCGGCGAGATAGTGTTTGCCGTTGGGGTGGTACCAAGGGGTGAAGAGGTCGAAATGGCCCTGCATCGAGCGGAAACGGACGCGGCCCCAGAAAATCTTGAGGACTTCCAGCAGGCACATCGAGCCCAGGAACACAACCACAATGGCGATGCCGGCCCAGCGGTAGCGCTGCTTCAGCCCGTCGGGAATCTTGTAGACGATGCAGGCGATGAGCACGGCGACGATGACACCGTACGCGACACCGAACAGGTGACAGTATTTGTAGCAAAGCGCAAGGCCTACCAGCGTCGAACCGAGGTAGACAAGGCCGGAGAGCACGAGTTTCGCGAGATTTTCCTTGACGAATTTGTAAGTCCAGAACAACAACGCCGCGCCGATCATCAGAACGGTCGCGCCGATAATCGGAGCCAGACGTTCGAAGAACGCCGAAAATCCATTGCCGGGCATATAAACCGCCTGGTCAATGCGCAAATCGGCAAAAGTGCCGACAATCAGCAGCACCAGCGCGCCGATTGCAGTGGCAGGAAACATCTTTTTCATACGTTCATTCCTCGCAATTCATAAATTCCCCGGCAGGTGCGAAACCTACCGGGGAAATCATATAACAACTTGTTTAGATTTTCAGTGATAAACCGATCTGAATATCAACAAGTTATCAACAGGCCAGCCTCAGCCTCAACTTCAGCTTCAGTTGCCGGAGGGCGTGCCGTCGATGACGTCGTGGGCGATGTCGGCGACGACCGGGACGATCATCGGCTTGCGATGGAGCTGACGGGAGACCCAACCGCCGATGGTGCGGCGCATGATCTGCTGGAGCTTGTGGGTGTCGTGGGTGCCCTGCATCATCGCGTCCTCGAGCTGGCCGACGATCTGACGACGCACCTTGTCGAGATCACCCTCGTCATCGGGAATCGCGTTCATGTAGACTTTCGGGCCCGAGATGACGTTCTTGGCGTCGGTGTCGACCACGGCGAAGATGGAAACGAAACCTTCGGTGCCGAGAATCTTGCGCTTCTCGAGCTCTTCGTCGGTCAGTTCGCCGACCGTATCACCATCGACGTAGACATAGGCGCACGGCACAGAACCGACGACCGCAGCCTGACCATGGTAGAGATCGACCACATCGCCGTCCTCAGCGAGCACGACGTTCTTCGGGTCGACGCCGGTCTTGACGGCCACGAGGCCGTTGGCAACCAGGTGGCGGTTCTCGCCGTGGATTGGCATGACGCACTTTGGCTTCAGGATGTTGTAGAAGTAGGTGAGCTCGCCTTCGTTGGAGTGGCCGGAGACGTGGATCTTCGCGTTGTCGCGGTTGACCACGCGCGCGCCCTTCTGGACGAGCTTGTTGATCATGCCGTAGACCTCATTCTCGTTGCCGGGAATCAGGGAGCTGGCCATCACGACGGTATCGAACTCGTTGATGGTGATGTCGCGGTGAGTGCCGTCGGCGATGCGGCCGAGCGCGGCCATCGGCTCGCCCTGCGAACCGGTGCACATGTAAACGAGCTTGTTGTCCTGGATGTCCTTGGCCTTCTTCAGGTCGACCACGGTGCCTTCAGGAATGTGCAGATAGCCGAGATCGGCGGCGATGGACATGTTGCGCACCATCGAACGGCCGACGAAGACGACCTTGCGGCCGACCTTGTGCGCCGCGTCGACGACCTGCTGGACGCGATGGACATGGCTGGAGAAGGAGGCGACGATGATCTTGCGGGTGGCCTCGCTGAAGGCTCGCTCGAGCTCGGGGCCGATGGTGCTTTCCGGACGGACGAAACCGGGGACCTCGGCATTGGTGGAATCGACCATGACCAGGTCGACGCCCTTCTCGCCGAGTTTGCCGAACTCGACCAAATCCGTAATACGATGGTCGATGGGCAGCTGGTCGAGTTTGAAGTCGCCGGTGTCGATGACAGTGCCGGCAGGGGTGTTGATGCACACGGCCAGCGCGTCAGGGATGGAATGGGTGACGGCAACGAATTCGAGGTTGAACGGGCCTACCTTGAGCTTGTCGCGGCCTTTGACCTCGACACAGCGCGGGTTCTGGTGATGCTCCTCGCACTTGGCCTTGACGAAGGCGAGCGTAAGTTTCGAGCCTATCAGCGGGATATCCGGGCGCAGGTTCAGCAGGTACGGCACGCCACCGATGTGATCTTCGTGGCCGTGGGTCAGCACGAGCGCCTCGACGTCGTCGAGCCTGTCCTTGATATAGCTGAAATCAGGGAGGATGAGGTCGACGCCGGGCTGTTCCTCATCGGGGAAGAGCACGCCGCAATCGACGAGCAGCAGATGGCCGTTGTATTCGATCACGTTCATGTTGCGGCCGATCTCGCCCAAGCCGCCGAGCGGAACGATACGCATCGAGCCCTTGCGGTACTTCGGCGGGGCGATCAGCACGGCGTCCTGGTTGGGTGAAGTTCCCGGAGTACGCGAGACGGCGCGCGGATTGGAACGGCGACTGGTGGAACGGTTGCCAGCACGCGTATTGCGTGATGAATTGGAACCGCTGGAACGACGTCCGCCGGAACGCAAGGAACCGCGGGATTCGCCGCGCTTGGTGCTCGTGCGCTTTTCGCTGCTTTTCGTGCTGGTTTTAGCACTGCTGCGCTTTGTGGTTTTTTCAAACGCACCCTCGCTTTTACGGGCACGTGTCTTGCTGGCGCTGCCACGACGATGCGTGGTCGGCGCTGCGGTTTTTTCTTCTGTATCTGTCATATCTATTACTGAACTTCTGTTTACTTAGTGTCTGCACCTGTGTGCAGACGAGGAATAAAAACAGCGGACAAAAGCCGTGACTGCTTACGCGTCACCAACTTCCCCGCTGTAATGAGCTATGCTTTTGCCTTTGCTTGATCGTCAAACCTTCTTGAAAACTAGGCGTCTAAAATGCCTGCATCAACCATGCCCTTGTGGGCACGCTCGTACTCCGGCTTCCCTGGTCCGACGTTCGGCAGGCGCATCGTGGTCACGTCAAGCCATCCACGCTCATGCAGCGCGGCCTTGGCCAGGACTCCCTGGAATCCGGTGCCGTTGATGGCGTCGACCAACGGTGCAAGACGAACCGCGAGACGCTGTGCCTCGTGGATATCACCCTTGTCGAAAGCATCAGCAAGCTGGCGCATCGGGTTCGAGGCAACATGCGCGATAACCGAAATAATGCCGACTGCCCCGATGGAAAGGAACGGAAGGAACAACGCGTCATCACCGGAATACCAAGTCAGGCCGGTTTCCATACGCTTGCGCACAGCACCTGCTATATCACCCGTCGCATCCTTCACAGCCTTGATGTGGTCAAGTCCGGCAAGCCGGCAATAGGTGTCAAGCGAAAGATGCACGCCGGTACGCCCGGGGACATCATAGACGATGATCGGCTTGTCCGCCGATTCGTTGACCGCCTGATAGTGCTGGAAAATACCCTCTTGCGAAGGCCGAGAATAGTAAGGAGCGACCACCAGCACCGCATCGGCGCCAGCTTCCTGAGTCTGCTCGACCATACGCACCGTATGGGCGGTATCGTTGGAACCTGCGCCGGAAATCACCGGCACATCGACAGCCTGTTTGACGACCTGGACGAGCTTGACCTTCTCGTCCATGTGGGTGACCGGCGACTCACCGGTCGTGCCGTTGACCAAGAGACCATCGGCACCTGAAGCGACCAAATGTTTGGCCAATGCCACGGATGCTTCAAAATCAACGGAACCATCATCGTGCATCGGCGTCACCATCGCGGGAATAACACGGCCAAATGGCGCCGGCTCAAGAAGATGCATAGAAGACTCACTCATAGTTTTAACGCTACTTGCCGGGCGGGACGCTTATCGGCAATTAATCAAGAACAATCATTCCGAACTGGAATCGTTGGAATCGCTTGAACCGCTTGAACCGCAAACCGATGCCCCAACGATTTAGGCAACCCGCCTTGCCGCACGTCTCGGATTCGGCAATCCAACGCCCCACCACAGGTAACGCTTGATCAACGGGACGAGAGCGGCTATCACCAGCATGGCCGCTGCGGTAAGTAATACACCTAACATATCCTGCCAGAACATCGGCAGTGCCGGCAACGGGACGTTGACGAATCCTGCGAAAACGTGCTCGCAAAGGTTCAAAACCGGATTGTTGATAGCGTAATAAATCAGGGTCGCCTCACCCACGAACCTCAATGCGCGCCACGAGGGTACCATTCTGGAGAAACCGACCACCATGCCGATGCCAAAAAGCGAGGCAACCGCCGACAGCAGCGCGACAAACAGCCAAGGCTTTCCGGGGGTTACGACGAATGATGCCCAAGCCAGCACGGCGAACACCGCGCCGCACACCACGAACAGCGCAGCTCCCTGCCTACGGGTGAGCTTCAGCAGCTTCGCGCGGCAGACATAGCCCAACGCCAAGTAAGCTGTGGAACTCAGCACGCGATTGAGACTGAACGGCAAAGGAGTTACAATGCAATGTCTCACTACTGCGTCGGCGACCAGCAATACCAACGAAATCAAAATAAGAAAACGGCCACGGCAGAGTTTGAGGATGCACCAGAGCAGCAGAGACGCAACGAACAAGGACCAGAAAAACCAAAGGCCGTCAGTGGTATTAAAAAGTATCGGAATCTGATTCTTGAGCAGGTTTTTGAACGCAACTGTCGAGCCAGCGCCGTCCCTAAGCCGCAACCACGAGGCGAAAATCCCGACCGCCTTTTTAATGAACATCAACGCCGCGAAGAAATAATACGGTATCACTAACTGATAGGCGCGATGTTTGGCGAGCGAGGCGAACGAGCGGCTGGCGGAGAAGAAAATGCCGCTCAGAAAGAAAAAGGCCGGCATGTGGAACAGGTAGATGACGCCGATGGAGATGCCTGGGCCGGGCAGCCAGTCAGTGTTGAGATGGCCGTAGACCACCAGAAACATGGTGAGGGCTTTGGCGACATCAATCCAGGCGATACGTTGACGCGAGGTTACCTCACCAGAATGCGCGGATGGTATGCCTTCCACGGTTGCGGTATCGGTGACAGTGCCCATGGCCGAAGTGGCCGAGATTGAGACGATCGTCGCTGCGGATGAAGTGGTCGGAGTTGCAGTGACCGTGACCGTTGTGTCTGCTGTAGCTGCGATAGGGGTAGCCGAATTTGCGGAAGCCGCGTCGTCGGGCTTTCCTTCTCTCGCCTCATCTACGCCATCGTCGTAATCCACGTCGTCTCCACAAAAGTTCAGGCAATCCACATCGCTTATCGTTGACAGCACCATCATAATGCATCAACGGCATCGCAAGCGCCTAGCTACTATTCGCTCTGACCATGCCTTCACACGACTAAACGGCATCGACTTTCAAGCTCTGCGACTCGCCGCGACTCCTGTTCTGCGGCTCTTGCGCTGCGGACCGGAAAGGCCGACGGTCCACCACAAGTAGCGTTTCAGCAACGGCACAAGCAAACCGACCAGCGCCATGGCGAGGAGGACGACGAAAAGACCTTCTGCGAACTGACCGAAAGCGGGCAACGAGGCCGAGGCCACCGGGACCAGCTTGAAGACGACAAGCTTGCAGACCTTGAGCATGATGTCGTTGAGGGAATAATAAATCAGCGTCGAGCGGCCGACGAACGTGACCGGCCGCAATACCGGGAGCAGACGCGAGAGCCCAAGCAGCATGCCAGTGCCGAACAATGACGCGAGAATGGAGACTGTCCACGTCAACGTCCATCGAGCGTTGACCAGCGGAAGCGTGGAAAGCCATGCGAGGCAAAGGAAAATTGGCGCACAGATCAGAGTGAGCAAGGCGGCGCGGCGACGGGTCAGCGCGAGCAACACCTTTCGGCAGGCGAAACCGAGTGCGAGATAGGCCGTGGAGCTGAGTACCTGGTTGAGCGTGAAGGGCAAAGGGCGCGTGAGCACATGCCGGACCGCGGCATCAGCCACCAGCAACACCAACGCGATAGGGATTAAGAAACGCTCGCCGCAGACACGGACGATGCACCACAGCAGCAGCGAGGCGGTGAACAACGAACAAAGAAACCACAGGCCGTCGGTGGTGTTGAAGATGATCGCCACCACGTCTTGCCACAAGGTGCCTTGTCGGCCGGGACGACCTGCGTAAAAGGCCGGCAGCACGTCCTTGCCCAGCGTCTGACCGAGCAACAGCGCGGAGAAAATGTAATACGGCACGAGCAATTGCCAGGCGCGATGCTTCACCAGGTGCGGGAAGCTCATTTCGGGGCGGAAGAAGATGCCGCTGAGCACGAAGAACGCGGGCATGTGGAAGAGGAAGATGGCGCCGATCGTTGAGGCCAGCGCGGGGAACCACGTGGCGTTGAGATGGCCGAAGAACACGAGAAACATGGTGATGCCCTTGGCCGTGTCGATCCAGGATACCCGCTGACTGGAGCCATGCGAGGACTGTAACGGCGGGGTTTCAGACACCTCGGCAGCACTAGTCCTCTCCGACTCGGGCAAGGCGGCAGCAGAGTCTTCCGGTTCCACTGCTAGCGAGACGGCAGCAAAGCCTTTATGTTTCACTGGGAACGAGACGGCAGCAAAGTCTTCCGGTTCCACCGGTGGCGAGGCAGCAGCTGAGCTTTCCCGTTCCACTGAAGATGAGACAGCAGCTGAGCCTTCCCGTTCCACTGAAGATGAGACAGCGGCTGAACCTTGAATATCAGACTCTTGGTTATCAGGCGTCTGCAAGCACGACTCCTAGAGGTCGAGGAAGGCGTCGAGACCGACGGTGAGGCCGGAGTGAGCGCCCGAGGCGATGTTGCGCACCGCGAGCAGGACGCCGGGCATGAAGGAGGCACGGTCGAAACTGTCGGCGCGAATGACCAGCTGCTCGCCGGTGTTGCCCAACAGGACTTCCTCGTGGGCGTTTAGGCCTTGCAGCCGCACGGCATGAACATGCACGCCGTCGACGACCTGGCCACGGGAGGCTGCCTCGCCTTGTGTACCATCGGGCATCGGGGCGCAACCGGCCTTCTGACGGGCTTCGGAAATCGCCTGAGCGGTGTGAATGGCGGTGCCGGAAGGCGCGTCGACCTTGTCGGGGTGATGCAGCTCGATAACCTCGGCCGAAGTGAAGTATTTCGCGGCTTCAGCAGCGAACTTGTCTGCCAGGACGGCGGAAATGGCAAAATTCGGCGCGATGAACACAGCCTGATCTTGACGCGGGGACTTTGCGAGCGCCGCCTTGACCTGATCAAGCTTCTCGTCGGTCCAGCCGGTGGTGCCGACCACTACATCGACGCCCTGCGCCACGAGCTTCAACACGTTGGCCAGCGATGAGGCCGGAACGGTGAATTCCACTGCTACATCTGTATTTTCAGGAGTAATGGCAGCGATATCGTCGTTCTCGCCAATTTGCTGCGCGATTTCCATATCGTCTGTGGCCTTGACGGCCTCGACCACGCTGCCACCCATGCGACCCTGTGCCCCGACCACTGAAACCTTGATCATTTTTCTCCAATTCACCATCTATTGCAATATAAATATAAAAGTTTGCCTTCTCTTTATGGTACAACAACCACTCAGTGCCAAATTCCTCCATTCTTCGTTTTTTTGACCTCTTGGCGCACCAAGCCCTCAATTTTTCGAAGATTGAGTACTCATTCTTCATTTTTCGACCCTCTTGGCGCGCCAAGAAGCCAACTTGAGGGAGAATAGAGGGTAATTCTTTAGAAAATGAGGTACTTGGCGCGCCAAGAGGGTCCAAATAGACATAATTTAGAAAATGAACCCAAAAATTTTGTAAAAAAACGACACGCCCGAAATGTGGATAACCCCTAGCATTCGACCACAGTGGTCGTTTTTGGCACGGTAAAAGTTGATTTTCATTTAGACTGCCGCTATGACAACGATATATCGGACGGAAAGCCTCGCTCATCAACAGCTTGAGGCTGCTTACGAAGAGACAATGGATGTTTTACGTGGTTTAGCGCCTATATTCGGTGAACCAATCATCGTCAGCCACACAACGGCGCTTAAATTGTTAAGAGTCGAATTGCCCTTGCCGCTCTCCAATAAAAACAATAAAATCCATATTCTTAGCAATCGTCAACATACTAGACGACTACCTGATTCCAATTTGATTACTTGCCATAGCACTAGAATCCACTACGAGCCGCTAGACATCGAGGACTATATTGCATCAGCCCCTCCCGCTCTGGCCTGGTGGCAGATGTCCCCATATATCAATTGGGAGGAACTTGTGGTCGTGGGAGATAGCATGATGCGTAAAAATTCGTCCTTGAGGCGCATGACACCTGCAGCTTTTCGGAAGTCAATCAATGAATTCCAACCCAACACTCCTCAACTGGCAAAATGCAAGTCGGCTCTACTCTTTATGCGGCCAAACACGGACTCGTCGATGGAGAGCAGGCTGCGAATGCAACTTGAGCGAATCGGCCTGGGAGGAATGGAGGTCAACGCTCAGGTCTTCGATGTCGAAGAACAACACAACTGGTCAATCGACTTGGCGTGGAGCAAGTACCGAGTTGGCCTTGAATACGACGGGCACTATCACTTTTCTGAGCAACAGATAATTGCTGATACCCATAAGCGCCAACGTCTGCGGAAATCAGGATGGCAAATCATTACAGTATATGCAAAGGATCTAAAAGAACTTTCTGAAACCGGACCACGCTCGGAAATCGCTCAAAACATCATTGCCGCATTACAACAGAATTCCGGAAAACGAGTGGTAACACATGAAGCCTTCTCCGATCGGCAATTACTCAAAAATGGTGACACTCTTTTGCTGAAAAGAAAGTACCAGAAGCGCAATGCAATCACAAAACGCTCCTGCCCTCCTACAAGAAGAGATGGGGCCTCATTGGGGCGTCACGAACATTCCCATGATTTCAAATCTTAAAGTATTTTCATAAAGGAGTGAGCTATCCATTCCCCTTCCCTGACCAACACCGGCATTTTCATCCCGAAGTTGAGCAATGCCGGACAGGGATACAGGATTCTTTAGTCGCACCAGCTATTTAGGGATAGCCAAACACTCTTTTCTGAGACCTCTGAAGCATACATCCCCGATTTTTTAAAATAATAGATACCCAATTCTTTGTTATTTGACCTTCTTGGCGCACCAAGTAGTCCGTTTTAGTAAGAACGAGGGCTCATTCTTACTATTTCACGCCTCTTGGTGCGCCAAGAGGTTGATTTTTAAGAGAATAGAAGGTGATTCTTTAAAAAATGGGCCTCTTGGTGCGCCAAGAGGCCCAAAAAATGAAGATTGCAAGCGCGAGAGACAGCAGAATGCTTACGCGTTATGGCGTTATGCCTACACGCTATGCCTACACGCTATGCCTACGCGTTATGGCGTTATGCCTACACGCTATGCCTGCGCGTTATGCTTGCGCGCAAGGAACCAGCCCAAGGCAGCCAGGGGAACAGCAGCGAAGGTCGTGGCGATGGGCAACAGCAAGCCGACGTGGGGGCTGGAGACGTCGAGCACCATACCGGCAAGCGAGGAACCGAACGACGTGCCGACTGAGCCGGCGGTGGTGACCCAGGAAAGACCCTCGGTCAGCGAGCTCGGCGGGACGATGTCTTTGACGATGAGGTTGCCGGTGGCGAAAAGCGGCGAGACACAAAGCCCAGAGAGGACCGAGGCAATTCCCAGCAAGATGAGATTGTCCATCGCCAAGCGGCAGAAGACGTAGCCGAAGGTCAGCAAGGTAAGGAAAACCACCATGTGCTGCCAATTCGAGCCTTTCGGCTTCTTGGAGCCGAAAATAAAGGCACCGATGCAAGAACCGACGGCGAACATCGCCAGCTGCAGGCCAAGCAGCTGCTCGCGGCCGATGGCCTTCATCATCGCGGTGACCGAAACATCGAACTCGTTGAAGCTCATGTTGAAGACGACGAAAACGACCAGAAGCGGGATGATGCCGGCGTAAAGTAACACGCTTTTCGGTTTGCCGGCATGTGTATGCAACTGGTGAAGGCTGACGCCGTCCTCGTCAAGCCGGTAACCTTGCGTGCCGCCGAGGTTTTCGGATGCGGCCTTCACGTCCTTATCGGTCGGCGACGCGGCGACAACGGACACGGTTTCGATGACGGGAGGCTGGGTATCTTTCAGCGAGAAAAAGACAGACCCGCCGATGGCACAGGCAATCGTCGGCACAAAAAGCTGAGAGACGGGACTTACAGAAGTCGCGAGGAACGCGGCAAGAATCGGCCCGAGAATAAAGACCATTTCGTCGATGCCGGCCTCGAGCGCATAGGCCGTGTCAAGCAGATCGGCATCCTTCGGGTCGCGCAGCGCGTAGGCCCAGCGGGTACGCACCAAGGCCCCGAACGAAAACTGAGTGCAGCCCATAAGAATCGCAAGGACGAAAAGGACCGGAATCGAGACGCGAGCCCAGGCGGCGAGAGCGAAAACAAGCATGAACACCACGGAAAGGCCCAAAGCCGCCCAGCCGATCTTGTGCTGGCCGAACCGGTCGAAAAGACGAGCGTATAGCGGCGTGACGGCTGCGACTGCCAAAATATACACCGCGCTCATCGTGCCGGCGATCGTCCAGTTATTGTACATATGGTTCAGCGCCAGCACGATCCCTAAGCTCATCATCGAAATCGGAAGCCTCGCCACCGCCCCGGAAATACAGAACGCTTTGGCACCGGGTATTGCGAAAAGCCGACCATACGGCGACTTGTGACGCTGGCTCGACACGCTACGACCTGCATTAGTCACTCCTCATCAATCCTTTCCGGCAAGACAAGATGATCATGGCGGCATCGAAATCGCACAATTGGATGCCAAAAACCATCGAATCACCACGCACTTGCCAACCACATAATTCGATATTCCCAGTGTATATATCCAGTCTATCCAACCGGCTCGGACGAAAAGCCTGCAGCGTAACTCAGGGGTTTGCGCTGAAGCAAACCGCCGAATAACCCATGAAAATATGCGAAAAGCGGCACAAAGCCGCCTTCCGAATTCCGGTGAAAGCAAGAACATCCGACAGCGAACATTGCCTGCATTACACCAGCGATAGCTTCATACCGCTTTACGCTTGTTTTTAGCAGTCGTTTACGCTACGGTCTGCTTCACCCTTCCCGGAACACCGGCATAGATATACATCTTGCTCGGGGCCATCTGCGGGTCGCGGCCGTCATCGGGGTGACGCTGTTCTTCTCGTTCGGCGATGCGCTTCATGCCGTGACGGTCGTAGAAACTCACGTCGCAATCCGAATCGGTATGCAGATAGAAGGCCGGCGCATGCGAACGCTCGAAGTAATCCATGGTACGGCTCCACAGCTGACCGCCTACGCCATGGCCGCGGGAAGCCGAGGACACCAGGAAGAGCTCTACCTCAGCAGGCGCCTTGTCGTTGATGTCGGTCTGGCGTTCCATACGCCGCTCGATCTCGAAACCAAGCTCGAGGTCCGCGAGTGCTCTATGCCCTGCCGGAGTGGAGTTGAGCCGTTCGTCGATTTTCGCCATTTCCTGCGCAACGTTTCCGAACATCACCGGCTGGCCAACGACGCGAGAAAGAACGACTCCCATGAATTGACCGTTTTTGTGGGCGATCTCGCCACGGGTTGCCGGCTCGATATAGTGCAATACGAAATGATAGGAAAGCAGCATCGAAAGCTTCTTATCGTTGCCAAACGGTGCGTAATGGCCCCAAGTCTCATCGAACTGCCTGGTGATGGCCTCCACATCACTCCAGATCATCGGAGAATAAACCACTCCGATTCCAGCATCACCTTTCGCAACATTCTCCATACGTCCGTATCCCTCCATAGTTATTCGCCCTCTACCGTCCGTCAGCCCTACCAACGCGGCGATCGACCTTCCGGCCAGAAGCTCTCATTGAAAGCCAAGTCAAAATCAAAACCACTACATCATACCCATAGTCCATTACGCTGCGAGCCATACCCGCGTTGTCCGTGGTTTTCAAAACCTGCCGAGCGACAAGCATCACACAATATAGCACCAACTAACATACATACCTATCGCAAATGCCTAATCTTCATCGCTAATGAACGGAATCCCGGCACTCAATTCCCTCAGAATCTCAGGCTTGGACTTGGGTTGCGCGGGTATCTCGCGCTGGTCCTCACGGGCATCGCTTACGTAATATAATGTGGCATCTATACTATCCAACGGGATATTCTTCATCTGCGCAAACATCAGCCGATACATATCGAGCTGGACCAGTTTTCGGTCGATGTCCTCGGGTTTCGTCGGCTTATTGCCTGTTTTCCAATCGACTATCGTGAATCGTTTCGTCGGGTCGTTTTCGTCAAGCCCACCATAGAAAACCGCGTCAAGCTTGCCGTTGACAATGCGATTTTGAAGTTCAGGGATGGCGACGACAATCTGCTCTTCCGCGGCATACGGATGCCGGGCTGCCCAACGACCATCAACCAACCTGCGCTCCCAGTCGAGAATCTTGCGGTCTGTCGCGCTTTGATCGGCTTGCGGGTGTTGCTCGGCCTGCTCAAGTCCAGCTATCAGCGAAGTTCGGGTTTCGTTTTGGCTACCCGCGGCTACGGCCGAAATGCCATCATCTACAGGAATATCGGCAACCTCATCAGCACCGAACGCATTGATGAAACGCTCGGCCCAGGCATGGAAACGCGTTCCGGCTTGCGCGGCGGGCGAAGCCACTCGCGGAATCGGGCGCACCAGAGCGCGCCAATAATTCTCACTCTCCCGCTTGCTCATGTTGCCGGTGCTGGCCTGCAACGAGGTGACGTTCTGGCGTCTGGTGGCGAGAATGCGCTCACCTCGGCGACGCACCTCGAGGTCTAGTGCGTTGGCGTTTTCGGGCAGTGAGGCACTTGGGGCGATTTGCAACGATGGCATCAAATCGTCATCGGCCAGCAGCATCTGCGTGCGTTTGGCCAGCGATTGGTCTTCCGGCAGGTCGACGGCTATATTATCGACCGTTTGCGTCACAGGATCGTTTTCGACTTCCGCAACGAGGCGCTCGCGCATCTGCTTCGTCAGCGCCGCCGAACGACGCAACCGTCGCGCCATTCCCTCACTCATCGAAGCGGGCCATGGTAACGGTTCGCCTTCACGCAGGTTCTCGTCCTCATCAAGAGGTGTCTGCCATGCGTCCTCAACGATGGCCTGTTCGTATTCTTTCGCGTGCGCACCGACGAATAAACCGTCCGGTTTCGACGCGTTCAGTTCCGACAACGTCCGCGAAACCGGCGAATTGACCTCCGCGCCGCTTTCAGCATCTTTGTTTTCGGTATCATTGCTTTCGGTATCATCCCTTTCGGCAACCACCGAATTATCGCTTTGTAATATATCTTCAATACCCGCAGCTTCGACATTCGGCTTTATCAGATTGTCATCGTTATCGTTTTCAGCGGCGTCGATATTCTCATCCACCTCGATAGCCACCACATCATCGCGATAGGTCAAAGCGTCTTGTACCTCGGAAAAGAAATTCGACGGCTTGGAATCGTGCCCCACACCAGCAGCCTCGGGGTCACGCGAAAGCTCGGCGTGACGGCTGTATGTCATCAGCGCTTCTTCACGCGCACGCGTCAACGCTACGTAGGCGAGTCTACGTTCGTCGGCGTGCAGCCTGCGGCCGTATTCCTCCTGCTGAGAAAGATAATTCGCGCCGTCATCGGCAGACGCTGAGACTTCACCCACATCCGGTATACTGTCGTCTCCGCAATCCATCGCATCGAGGGCGCGCATCAGCCCCTCCGACTCATTCGCCACGGTTTCTGCGTTATCCAGTTGAGATAAACCGGCAACCGGATCGTCGCCGACCTTTGCATCGTGCGGGAAACGGGGCAAGATATCCGCATCGGCACGCACCGGGACGGGCACCGCAGCCGGATTGTCAAGCCAAGTGTTGGCCGTCTCATGATATTGTGGCGACTGCCAGACTCCATTACGCAGGCCGCCAATATGGTCTTCATCCAAGACGATCTTCAGCCTGTCGCCCTGATTGGACGGAAAACTCGTGGCTTTCATACCGACGATGGCCACCGAATCCCACTCAAGACCTTTGGACTGGTGAATGGTCATCAGCACAACGTCGACTGGGTCGCTGGGGACCGCGGCCATTTCATCGGGGATGCTACTGAGCGAATCCACCCAGGAAATGAACCCACGCAGCGTCGGTGCCGCACCTTCCGTAATTTCCTGCGTATAAGTAGTGACCAAATCCAGCAAGGCGTTCATCGGCGAGCGCGCCAACGCCGGTTCTATCAGTCTGCCGGATCCCTGCAAGGCCTGCGAGACGACCGTGTCGATATCAAGATCGAGCGCTTCTATTGCGGTTTCGATGATTTCGGTAAGTGAATGATTGACGACTGCGTTGACCTGCCTCAAGACCCGGGAGGCGTGACGAATGGACTTAAGCCCGGAAACGGTGAAAAGCGAGGCGATGCGGGACGAATCCAGAGAGGATTCAAGCTTGTCATCCATCAAGACATCAGCGAGAAAGACCATGTTGGGCACCTGATCTCGATGTTCGGCCACCAGTTTCGCCTGCTCGCCCGGCTTGGTATTACCCGGCACCAGCCCAGCTTCAACCAACGCACGGAACCGGTATTCGTCGTTACGACGGCTGGCGAGCCTGGCCAAAGCACTCAGGTCATTGCTGCCCAAGCCGAAACGCGGCGTAGCCAGGAGCCGCATCAGGGCACCTGAGTCAGTATGGTCGGCCAGGACATGCAATAGGGCAAGCACGTCACGGATCTCGGGACGATCCAATAGGGCCGAATACCCGACGGTCAGCGTTGTCAATCCGGCTTTGCGCAAACCTTCGGCGAATTGGGGCATATTTTGTTTGCCGCGGAAGAGAACAGCGACATGCGGACGAACATCCTTTTGGTTTGGATCAGTCGGAGTGTGACGGGCGATGGAGACTTTCGCAAACCGCACGACGGCATCGATTTCCTGGCCAAGCGTATCGAAACCGAGCACGCCCAACGTGCCCTCTTTGGCGTCGTCAATCGTGGTCAGCGCCGGCACCTGCACTTCGTGCATCGGCGAGCTCGAGGGAATACGGTCTGGGGTGCGCAACGGCTGGGTCAGGTCGTTGGCCGCTTCCAGCACCACCCGCGAGTTGCGCCGGGTGACGCTCAACGAATACGGCTTGGCGGTCTCGTCCATGCCGAAATCGCGCTCGAACATGCGGAAGGCGCCAGGACTTGCGCCTCGCCAGGCATAAATGGACTGGAAAGGATCGCCGACGGCGTTGACCGCAGAACTGCTTGAGGCCGGCTTTGAACCATGCGAACGCGTCGAAGATAGATTTTCCAACGAAACATTGTTCGAAGAACCCAAATCGCCCATCTTCCCCGACTGAGAATCATCAGGATGGAACAATGCTGCAATCAGCGCAGCCTGTGTGGTGGATGTGTCCTGATATTCATCGAGCAGGACGTGCGTATAGCGTCGGCGTTGCCGCTCCCCGATTGACGGGAAACGGGTGATCAGCGCATACGCAGCTACCGTAAAGTCGTTGAATTCCGCCATATTGAGCTGCTGCTTGCGCTCATGGTAACGCTCGACCAGAGTCAGCAAAACTTCACGTTTTCGTGCGACATCGCGCAACCCCGCACTGCGATAGACGGCGAGCTTATGGAAAGCCTCGCGATATTCGGCGATGCGATCGGCGAATTGCTCGTCGGTGTCCTTTTTCCTGCGCTTCGGCGGTTTGCCGGTTTTCGGCTCGTCTTCAGGAACAACCTCGTCGCCAATGGCCGTGTCCATCTGCGAGATGAAGGCCTGGTCCCAAGCGCGAATACGGGCGATGGCCTCGGGCACACTTGTGCAATGTTCGCCAATCATCGAACCGCTGATGGCATTTGACAGATCCAAGACTTTCGAAACGATATCGGAGAAACCGCCAAATCCCTGACCTCGCAAAATATCCATGTTCTCATCGATGACGGTGACGGCCAACTGGTGGGCTCCGGCCTCGCTCAACGGCTGGGTGTTCTGGTCGAAGCCAACCAGAAGGCCGTACTGCCGCACAATGGACTGGAAGAAAGCGTCGTAGGTGGAAACCTGCGGCTTGAGGAATACGTTGGGGCGACGCTGGGTGCCGGCAGTATTCGTACCGGCAATATTCGCTTCGGCTTCCGTCATTCGAGCGTTTTCGGCAACGGCGTTCGAGACGCGGCTTAGAAGCTCGGAGGCGGCCTTACGTGTGAAAGTGAGACCGAGGATTTTCTCGGGCGGAACACCGACCTTGATGAGGTTGATGATACGACGAGTCATGGTGTAGGTCTTGCCGGACCCGGCACCTGCGACCACCAAGACGTCGGCGTCCTCCGGCGCGTTGATAACCGCGGCCTGCTCAGGGCTGTCGGTCGCAGTTCGACTCGCGTCGTCGAAATCACCGGCCAATTGACGTCTTGCCATATCCGCTGGCGCCTCTGGTCTCACAGCGTTTCCGTCAGTGTTATCTGCTTTATTTCGCATTCCGTTATCGCTGCGACTGATACTATTGGGTACCCCCATACCGACGCGCACGCCATTAATGCCGTTGAATCGGGACAGTTTATCGTCGTTCGTCATCTCAGCCCCTCCTCACTTCATAGACCGTATCCACCTCGCCGGCGCAGGCCGGGCACACCGTTTTCATATTGCACCAAGCCACGTGGTCGGCTTGCGGGCGTGCGACCAAAACGCTGGAACGGGAGGCGGCAGCGGTGTAGAAGATTCGCGAAATCATGGTCAGCGCCCACACAGCTTGGGTGCCACGCAACGAGAGGAACTGCTCCCAGACATGCACACCCACGCCTTCTGGCGCTTCGGTCGGCAAATCACGCGAATCCGCCAGTTTCCGTATATCGGAATAATGGCTGCGAGGCGTAAAACCGGTGCTGTTCAGCGCACCCGCGTGGAACAGAGGCGGCTGGAAAAGGGTTTCCGGAACCCGGTAGCCAAGCGCTGGAGCCGTGGCCGAATCGACATCGAACAGGGCACTCTGGGTGATGTCGGGCATGGCCTTGAGCGCCTGTGCACCATGCAATCCGGCGTTGGGCAGCACCGCGGAAGTACCGCTTTCGCCGTCGTTTTTCTCCGACTGATTCGCTTCCGGAAAAGCCAGACCGAGCTGATAGCAGACCAGCTGCAGGTCGTTGAACATCTGCTTGGCCGTATGCGCATGCCCGGTTTTCCAATCGATCAGACGCACATGCCCCTTGCCATCTCCCAAATCCCGCCATTCCATGCGGTCAATGCGACCGGTCAGACGTATCTGCAAATCCAGGCTCATGCCCTCCGGCCAACCGCCGTTGAGCACACCCATGATGCCGGCAAGGTCGTCATTGCTTACTGGATCAATGCCATCGATGGCGTTATAGGCCGCGCAAATATCGTCAAGACCGAATCGTGCGGCGAATTCGTACTCACTATCCACACGTTGGAGACGACCGACAGGGAAATTCTTAAGATTTCCGTACGGATAATCTTTATCATTCGAAGTTACAAAATACGTAGCGATATCGGTAAGCGTCTGCTCGGCACCCTCATCCTTGCTTTCCGCACGATAACGTTGCTCTGGATCGTCGATCTCGTCAAAATCGCTGGCAAGCTCGTGATACATATCCATCATCTGAGCAGTGATGGCTTTGATACGTTCGTCTTGCGAACTGCCTGCCGTGAAATCCGGGGCGTCGAGGCCGGCCTCGCTGGCAAGCTGGGCCACCTTGTGAATCAACGTTCCGAAACTGGTGGCAGCATTTGACGGGCGCGGACCGGCGAACTGGCTTTCGAGCATCCAGCAGACCGGGCAGGCCCAGATGCGGTCAACCTGCGACGGCGAAAGCGTTACCGTTGGCGCACAAGGCGATGGCTCATTATTCCGTGGGGCGTTCTGCGAGGACTGCGTACCGAAGGTATATGGCCAGCTATCGGGATCGGCTGCCTCGAGTCCGGCATCGTCAAGTAATGCCAACGACGCTGCAGCGTCACGAGCCCGCGCGGAAGATGCCATATCAAGCCCGACAGTTGATTGTGAGGAATCAGCCTCGATACCGGCCGTGCCCGCATTTTTGCCGGCTTCACCGTTAATGACTTCATCAGTTTGGCTGGTTTCAGTTCCGCTTGCATCTGCCTGACGCATCAACTCGATACGGGACGCTGCCACAAGCCCGCGCGGGTCGGTGTCGAGCCCGGCAAAGCGTCCGGAATCCGCCAGTTGGGTGTAATTTCTGGTCTGAAGGTCGGCATCGCGCATGCGATCGAAGTATTCAGGCGCGTAGGTATAGAGAAAATCGGACGGCACGGTATCATCGCTCAGCACAGCGCTCAGCGTCACCCGCTCACTGGCCCTTGTCAGCGCCACCAAGAAGCTTTTCTGTTCGGCTGAAAGAACTTGGGCAAGTTCCGGATCAGTTCCGGCCATACTGGGTTCACGCCCGTCTCGCATCCCGCCATGCAAGACGATATCGGCTAGATTCTCGCCACCAAACATCGTATTACGAGCCGCAAGATTCGGCCAGACATCCTGCTGAATTTCGGCGATGAAAACGAAAGGCCAATGACTTCCTGCGGCACCAGCCGGGGTGGTCAACGTGACGGCCTCGTCGATAGGCGCGACCTTGGCCAACGAATCCGCCTCAATACGCATCGAACGCACGCTGGCAATGAAATCCTCGACACTTTGCTTCGCGCCGGAACCCGAAGCGTAAGCGAAAAGCCTCATCATCACATCGAGTCTGTCGTTGGCGGCACGACCATCGGCGTTATTTGCAAACGCAGCCACCTGCCAAGCATTGGCCACATGGCACGCGTCCCAGGCCACCGAAAGCGCATACTGCGGCTCACGGCTCGGCAAGGCGGCCATTCCCTGCTCGACCTTGTCCACCAAATCCCAAACGTGGGCGAAAGCGCGCACCGAGGCGTCACCACCCACCTTGCCAATCAATTGCAATACAGATTCGGCATCGGCGGCAGCATTGTCTTCCCGCCCAGCGCAGTCAACCTCACTCTTACCATCACCGGAAGTATCGGAAGTATCGTCATCAGCCGCAGAGCCCGCTTCCTGCTCGGCACCACCGAAAGCGAGCATGACATACATCGCATCCAAGCCGAACGGCATGTCAGCGTCGTTCTCGACGGTTTCATTCTCAACAAGGCTATTATCCACCTTGATATCGCTTGTCGGACGCTGGGAGGCAATCCGCTCGCGCAATCCAAGCCACGCAGCTTGCAGGCGTGGGAGCTGCGCAGTGACATCCAAAGCCTGTTCGTCTTCGTCGATGTCTTCCAATGGGAGCTGAGCGTTCATCTGACCATCGACCACCTGCGCCAATGACGCGATGGCCTTCATCACCGATTCCACAGGTGCCAAGCGTGCTGGCGAGGACGGGGCGTAAGCCGCCGCCGAACGCAGGCTCACCAGCGGGCTTTCAAGTACGGTCTGCACGCGGCTACGTACATATCTTCCGGTCTCGCTCAACGACATATTGGAAGCATCGATGCCGTCATGACGCAGCTTCGCCAACTCCAACAGCGCGAATAGGCCTTGCACACTCGGGTCGTCCTTCAATGGCTTGGTGACCGCGGAATAGCGCACCGGTACCCCGTCGCTACGCAACCGCTCACCAAACGCACGCACCGTGTCGTTGTCGTGGGCGATCAGCGCGAAATCGTTCCATTGGCGACCGGCCGAAAGATGCGCCTCTTTGATGCGCCAGACCACATCGTCCAGCTCCTCACGCTGGTTGCGGTAAAGCGCAGCTCTTACGCTGCCATCCTTCAGTTTGGAATCATTGACATCAAGCGGTGCAATGGGAAGACTACCTGCTAGACGCGGCAGTTTTCCGGGACGATCCGGCAACGCGACGGAAGTATCCTCGTTCGCGGCG
Organism: Bifidobacterium sp. ESL0732; assembly: GCF_029395535.1. Taxonomy (NCBI): domain Bacteria; kingdom Bacillati; phylum Actinomycetota; class Actinomycetes; order Bifidobacteriales; family Bifidobacteriaceae; genus Bifidobacterium; species Bifidobacterium sp. ESL0732. The sequence continues at coordinate 1,889,012 of NZ_CP113920.1, forward strand.
ATGGACAGCGAGACGCGCGAAGCCAGCAGGTCAAGATATGAAGAATCATCACCCTTATGAATTTGGCGAACAGGCAAGTTCATCGATTCGGCCGAAAGCGGAGGCTGCTGCACGCGCGCGAACAGATATTCTGGGTAGGAACCACGGAAGGTCTGCACGGCTTCGTCGGGATTGCCGACCAGCAGCAGCTTTACACCGCGTCGCGCGAGCGCCTCGAGGAACGCCAACCCCGCAAGCGTCAAATCCTGAAAATCGTCGACCACCACAAATTTCGGAAGTGTGGTATCGGCAACCGCTGCAGCAACCTGCGCACCTTCGACCAAAAGGCGTGAGGAATCAAGCCGGAACTCCTCCGGATAAGCGTCAATTGCCGCCTGCGCATACTCGCGTCGTAGCGCGAACGCCAGCCTCCACTGGATGCCAAGTCGTTCGATTCGCAAGCTATATCCCTGCTCGGAATTCTGCGAATCCACAAGCATCTCGAGAACTTCGTCCTCGCGCTCGGCACTCAATCCCAGCTCATCCATACGAGCCAGCATGTCACGTAATTGCATTACAAAAGCATCGTTGATTCCCCGTGCGAACAGAACATCACTGGAACCGATGCCTTTCGACGTTGAACGAGGCTGAGTTTCGGGAGTCGCAGCGTTCGTCGCTTGTTGACCGGACACAGAGCCACGTGATCTGCCGCCCGCCTCACTTCCGTCATTCCCATAAACGGTATTCACCCAATCGTCGGCGGCGAAATACTGCCGCATGAGCTCGCAGGTATCGCACAACTCGCCCGACCTGGCGTGCCTGACATGCACCGCGACCACCTGTCGCAAAAGCGCATCCTGCTCCGCGCCATTCAACAATTTCGGCGACGGCTCACGTTTACTTTCACGCTGAACGGAAAGCAGACGGAAAGCGATGGCCGAAAGCGTGGTCACCGGCCGCGCGCTGGAAACAGAACCAACAGCGCGAATGACTCGGTCAGAAAGTTTGTCCGCCGTCTGGCGCCCCGAAACCGCCATAAAAACCTTGGAATCACCGTATCGAGAAATCCCTTCGAGCGTCGCCGCAAGAGCGAACTCGGTTTTGCCGCAGCTTGGTGCCCCCGCCACCAAAAGTGAGCGGGAAACCTTCTCGGAAGGATCATCCAGCATCGTTTTCACCGCATTCATTGCGGCATAATCGCTGAAATCCAAAACACCATTCCCACTCATAACCATAGTTCAAAGTCTAAAGGCCGGTGTAGTCGCTTTCTAAGAAGGCTCCGATACCTATTATCAAACCGCCAATCAGAATCGGCTCCGACCCGCTTGATTAAAGACGAGAAAACCTTCACGCACCCGACAGAGGCCACTTACCCTTGCTGCATTCCTGCCCTGGGGGGTTTGGGTGACATAACGCCACGTGAAGGCTTAACCAGTATACCCCATGCCCGGACTGGACGCGCATCTTGCAAAGTTTTAAAAACTATCACGCAATGAAAACAGAAATCTCCGTTGCGTATAACGCCTGGCCAACCCGAAAAGTCAACACGGCAAAAGATGGCCGGTCGATAACAACGACCTGTCGAGTACTATGGAAATTACAATTACCACGAGCATGCACAAACGTATGCTGCTGGTAACGACGTCACGAAAACATAGAGGCAAAAAGGAAACACAATGGCCAACGGCGAAAACAGGAATCTACCCGATCTTTTCGTAGTGGGTGCGGGACTTTTCGGACTTACGGTCGCTCAACAGGCAGCAGAGAACGGGCACACCGTCGAGATCATCGACATCCGGCCGCATATCGGAGGCAACGCTTACTCCTATATGGACGAAGAGACCGGGGCGGAGATTCACCAATATGGCGCGCACCTCTTCCACACTTCCAACAAGCGCGTGTGGGACTACGTCAACCGCTTCACCGAATTCACGGACTACCAGCACCGCGTCTACGCCACGCACGACGGCGAGGTCTACCCAATGCCGATCAACCTGGGGACCATCAATCAGTTCTTCCACGCTCATTACACGCCGGCGCAGGCTCAGGAGCTCATCAAGAAGCAGGCTGGCGAACTGGCCGGAACCGACCCGAGCAATTTGAACGACAAAGGCATCCAGCTCATCGGCCGGCCGCTCTACGAGGCGTTCATCAAGAACTACACCAGCAAGCAGTGGCAGACCGCGCCGGAGGACCTGCCAGCGTCGATCATCAAGCGTCTGCCCGTGCGCTTCAACTACGACAACCACTATTTCAAGGACACCTGGGAGGGCCTGCCCACCGACGGCTACACCGCCTGGATGCAGCGCATGATCGATGACCCGAAGATCCACGTCACCCTCGGCGTCGACTTCTTCGATGAAAGCCAGCCGTTCAACAAGAAGGCCGTCGTCGGCCGCGTGCCCGTGGTCTACACCGGCCCGGTCGACAAGTACTTCGACTACCAGCTGGGCGACCTGAAATGGCGTACCGTCGATTTCAAGGAGCGGCGCTACGACGAGGGCGACCACTTCGGCTGCCCGGTAATGAACTTCGTGGACGGCGACGTGCCCTATACCCGCGCCATCGAGTTCAAGAACTTCAACCCGGAGCGCAAGGAGCAGCAGAACCCCGACAAGACCGTGGTATGGGAGGAGTACAGCCGCGCCGCCGGCCGCGACGACGAGCCCTACTACCCCATCAACACCACCGATGACCAGAAGCTCTACCAGCGCTACAAGGATTTGGCGGCCAAGGAACCGGAAGTCGTCTTCGGTGGACGCCTCGGAACCTATGCCTACTACGACATGCACCAGGTCATCAACAGCGCCCTCATCGCCTACGAAAAGCAGGTCGCTCCTCTACTGAGCAAATAAAGTAATACAAAACCGATAAAGTGCCAAATCAATAACGATTGTGGGGCTGCAACCAATTCAAGGTTGCAGCCCCACAATATTATGTATTCGTTTTTCTGCGTTTCAGCGTTTCAATGCTGAAACGACTCAGGCGTGCCAGACGTCCTTGCCGTTGTCCTTGGCAGACTTCACATCGGCATCAAGCTCAGACTCATTGGCCTCGACCTCGCCGGCGATGAACTTCTCCACCAGCTGACGGGCCTCGGAGTCCTCGTGCTGCACGGCCGGGGACTTCATGAAGTAGGAGCTCGGCGCAAGGATCGGGCCGGAGAGGTGACGGTCGAGCGCGATCTTGGCGGCACGCACGGCGTCGATGACGATGCCGGCGGAGTTCGGCGAATCCCAGTCCTCAAGCTTGTATTCGAGGCTGATCGGCACATCGCCGAAGGTGGTGCCTTCCAGACGCACGAACGCGAGCTTGCGGTCGTCGAGCCACGCCACATAGTCGGACGGGCCGATGTGGACGTTATGCGGATCCATCTCGTGAGGCACGATCGAGGTGACGGCGCGGGTCTTGGAGACCTTCTTGGACTCGAGACGCGAGCGCTGCAGCATGTTCATGAAGTCCATGTTGCCGCCGACGTTGAGCTGATAGGTACGATCGAGGCGCACGCCGCGGTCCTCGAAGAGGCGGGCCATCACACGGTGGGTGATGGTGGCTCCGACCTGGCTCTTGATGTCGTCGCCGATAATCGGCACGCCAGCATCGCGGAACTTCTGCGCCCACTCAGGATCGGAAGCGATGAAGACAGGCAGGCAGTTGACGAATGCGCAGCCGGCATCCATCGCGGCCTGCGCGTAGGCCTTGTCGGCCTGTTCCGAGCCGACGGGCATGTAGCTGACCAGCACATCGACCTTCTTGTCCTTCAATACCTGGGCCACATCAACCGGCTCGGCATCGGACTCGGTGATCATCTGACGGTAATATTCGCCAAGGCCGTCGTAAGTCGGCCCGCGCAGCACCTCGACGCCCTTGTTCGGCACGTCGCAGAACTTATAGGTGTTGTTTTGCGAAGCCCCGATGGCCTCGGAGATATCCTTGCCCACCTTGAGGGCATCGACGTCGAACGCCGTCACAAACTCAATATCGCGAACCCGGTAGCCACCGAAGTTATTGTGCATCAGGCCGGGGATCTTCTCGTCATCCTTCGCGTCCTTGTAATACTCGACACCCTGAATCAGGGAGGAGGCGCAGTTACCAATACCTGCCACTGCCACGCGAATACTCATATCGACTCCTTTATTTCACGTGCAAAATTCCACTTATGAGTTTAGCCCACCATGAAGAGAAGGGCAGCAGTACACGCTGTGCACGGGCAACAATGTAACCATGTTTATTAATATATACTAATCAACCATGCGATACAGCCTGCGAATATTCTCAATGCAAATTTGAAAAGAATATAATATGAATTGTGTCACTCTTCGGTTTTTCGTCATCGAAACTACACACAAAAATAATTTCTGCCCGCAAATCTCAGTAGTTTTTCAGGGGCAACCGTTACGGTAGTTGGCATGGTTACAGAGTTTCGCACAGCTATGGCGCGTTCGGTAAGCTCAGGCAGAGCTAAGCCCAAACGCAGGCACAAGAGCGCCCAGGCATCGCGCAACCAATACTCGCGCCGTAAGGCCAATAGCGCGAACAAACGGCGGAATGGGAACAAACATCCGATTCAGCACGGCCCGCAACGCAAGGCGCCCAAGAAGCATAAGCATCGTATCCTCAAATGGACGTTCGGGATTCTCGCGGTCCTTATTGCCGCCGGAATCGGCGTGTTCGCCTATCTTTACGCCACCACCGAAATCCCGCAGCCGGAAAAGATTGCGATGGCCGAAAAAACCAAGGTCTATTACGCCGACGGCACTACTCCGGTCGGCGATTTTGCTACACAGAATCGCGAAATCATCAGTTGTAACGTTCTGCCCAAATACGTGGGGCAGTCCATGGTCGCTTCGGAAAACCAGAGCTTTTATAAAGATACCGGCGTCGATTTCAAGGGTATCGTACGCGCGCTGCTCAACAACGTAAGCGGCGGAGCAAGGCAAGGTGCCTCCACCATCACCCAGCAATATGCGGAACGTTACTATATGGGCGACACCCACTCATACTCCGGCAAGGTGCGCGAAGCCATTCTGGCAATGAAAATCACACGTTCGCAGGACAAGGACAAGGTCCTGTGCAACTATATGAACACGATTTATCTGGGCCGCGGGGCCTATGGCATCGAGGCGGCTTCAAAGGCCTATTTCAACAAAGACGCCAAAGACATGACGATGCCCGAATCGGCGTTGCTGGCCGGTATCATTCCCGCCCCCTCAACATGGGATCCGGCAGTGAACCCGAAACGCGCGCAGCAACGTTTCACCCGAGTCATCGGGATTATGGAAAAGCAGGGTTACATCAGCGCAAAGGACGCGGCGGCGGCCAAACAAATGCCACCGACTGTGCCCCCGCAATCGCAGCAAAGCTCTTACAAAGGCACGAACGGTTACATTCTGCAGATGGTTCGTGACGAGCTGACCAGCAGCGGGAACTTTACGCGTGACGACCTTGACACCGGCGGCTACAACATCGTCACCACTATCGACAAAGGCAAGCAGGACCTGATGTTCAAGGTCGCCAGCCCTTCGCAGGACGGCAACGGGCTGGTGCCTGCCGGCGTGCAAATCGGCGGTATGAGCGTCAATCCCAAGGACGGATCGATCATCTCGCTTTACGGCGGTGACGACTACCTGACCAAGCAACTCAACAACGCGACCCAGGCCCTCTACGAACCCGGGTCGACAATGAAGCCGTTCGCACTGATGGCCTCGGTCGCGGAAGGCGTCAACCTCAGCACGACCTTCAACGGCAATTCCCCGCGAACCTTCACCAACATCAACACGCCGGTGCAGAACTTCGGCAACCAGAGCTTCGGCTACACCAACCTCTACAACGCCACAGCGAATTCGGTGAACACCATCTACATGGACCTGCAGCAGCATCTGGGAACCAAGAAGGTGGCCCAGACCGCCCAGGCCGCGGGCATGGACCCACAGCTCGTGACCGGAGACAACGCCTTCACCGTACTAGGCAACGATAGCGTGCACGTCGAAGACATCGCACAGGCCTATTCCACCATCGCCAACCAAGGCAACAAACCAACGCTGCACATCGTCGCGTCCGTCAAGGACTCGCAGGGCAAGGATATGTACCGCTCGCCCACCGACACCACGAGGGTCTTCAGCGCCAACGACGCCGCCCTCGTGACCAAGGCGATGACGGGAACCGTGCAATACGGCACCGCGACCGAAGCGCTCAAGATAGGCAAGGCCGTGGCCGGCAAATCCGGCACCGCCAACGACTCAACGGCAGGCAGCTTTGCAGGATTCTCGCCGAACACCGTGACCGTGTTCGCGATGTGGAACCCCGACCCGAACAACAAGGGCAAGCCCCTGGAAATGCCCAATATCGGGTACTTCGGCAACGGCAGCGACTATCCGGTGCATCTTTTCACGGAATATATGAAGCAGGCACTGGCCAACACACCCAACGAAGCATTCCCTGTGGCCAAGGACGAAGGCAAGATCGGCGGGCCTGACGGCACATGGGGCACAGGCGCCAAATCGTCATACTCCGAGTTGGGCTACAACCGTAAAAACTACGGAACCTACGAAGGAGGCATCAGCGGTGAGTCGGGCGCCGGGGCCGGCGGCAATTCCGGCGGTGGCAACGCAACGAATGGCGGGGCTGGCAATTCGAACGAGCCAAACAACCCACAACAAGGCAATACCTCAGAGGGAACGGGAAATAGCGGGAATGAAACAACAACCCCTCCTACCACGGAATCGCCGAACCAAAACAATACAGGACATTAATAATCTTAGATAAAAATTGCTGTTGTGCCCATCGTTACTAACATGAAAATATATCATGGTTTCGAACGAGCCCAACAGCAATTAATCATTGATTTTTAATACCTCTCTAGCTAACAGCCAGAAGAATTACTTTTCCTTCTTTCTACCGACAATAAGGGTGAGTACCAGAGCTGTTGCGAATACAATAAATGCAACGCACATTGGGACAAATACATCTGAGCCGGTTTGAGAAAGAGAGTCTTTTGGCTTCTGATATTGATTCGAATCTAGCTGTTCGTTGTGATTGTTCTGGTCTCCATCAATCACGCCTTCATGGGATTCTTCAGATTTCACCGTTACTTCAACTGCTGAAGAAACCTCAGAATTAGAGGCAGAGGCCGCACGGATGAGAGCTTTGCCGACGCCCAGAGCATGCACCGTACCATCGGCATCGACAGTTGCTATTGCATCATCCGAAGAAGACCACGTCACGGACTTGTCTCCGGCATTAGCCGGGGTAACAGCAGCAACGAGCTTCGCATTGTCGCCTTTGTGCAGCTCCAGTTTTCCTTCAGCGACACCTTTGCCGGAGATGGTGACAGCTTCGGCATCAGGCGGCAACGGCTCACTGACGAGTTGAACCGAGGTTCGACCCACCATCATGTAATCCATATTGGGGGCAAAACCAGTAGAGTTACCAAGCAATACCGTATTGTCACCGGCATGGAGATTCACACGAATAGAAGTGGTCCAGAAGTTGTTCCAATCGCGGGTATTCGCAAAAACGACATGCTGCGCGGAAGCGGAATCACCATTCACCGTTATATCGGCCCAACGATTCGTGGTCTGGAACGCATTGCCTCCGGCAAAGTCATGCTGCGCATATCCGAAGGTCAGCGTGTAATCACCGGCTTGCGCAACGTTGACTTTGTTGAATTGCAATGTATTGCCAGCGCCTGCACCCACATAGGTGACAATCCGCCCTGACTGGGCCGCCGGCGAGGATTCTATTCTTGCAGACCCCGAACGAGTATTGTCGCCCGATTCGGCCTGGTAGGTCTTGGCGACATCACCGGATTCGGAAACATCGAGAGAGTCAAGAAGCAGCCCTTGGGCCGAGCCATTCGAAGCGGCCAGAAGATCGATCTGGTTAATTCCCAACGGCAGGTAGGCACGAACCGTAACGGTATTCCATTTCTTCGAGTGCGTGGTCTTCGGCAGGGTTAACGTCAACGGTTCTCCCTTGTTGATTTTCATATGCAGAGTTCGCTCACCCGTGCTGCTGGTCGGCGCTCCCGACGAGTAGGAGATCTTAAGATTGGCATAACCGTTCTTCTTCGAAGTCACAAAGAACGTCGAACCGGAATTGGTATTATCGAATCCTTGTACGTATCCTGTGGCCCCATAGCCCGGAACATTGCCATAACCGACACTGGCTGCTCCATCTACACGAGCATATTCCGCTTCATACCGACCATTTACGGCATCATTTTGAGCGGTATCGGGGGAAACGATCGCATAATACGCCGATGCAGCATTAAGACCGGTTAGATCGATGCCTGCGGCCAGTCGCGAAGCGGAATACGAGTGTTGGTTTACGAGATAAGGCCCGTCGGAGGCACCTGGCACCTTATCGTTGGCATTGCCCGCCTCAGTGGCATCAACACCATATACCGTCACGCGAGCGCCGTTGGGGTACTTGCCGGAGGCGTTGTCAAACTTGAGCTTGGTGGAGAAAGGAGCCGATTCATCGGTGTACCCGCCGAAAATCACACGCGTCTGCTTCGTCGCCTCATCATAGGCGGCGACAGCCTGCGTGGCCTGCTCGCGATCGGGAAGATCGACTTTCACGGTGTGCCCAGTCAACCCACCATACCAGTTGTAAAGCCACCACGTGCCCGTGGCCTGGTTGTTGTGGGTGGTCAGCCAATCCAAGTCTCCGGTGGGGAACCAGTAAGGCAGATCGGCAGACACCTTGTAGTTCTCGAATCTCGAAATATATTGGATAAGGCTTCCGGGCTTGTTCAGTTCTCCCGAAGACTTCGCATATTCGTTAATGCTTACCGGAATGTTTGCATTTGCCCCCAGAACGTCATTGACGATCCCTTTCCAGTCATCATAATGGCCATAGAAATTCTCCGGCCCACTAAGCTCGTGCCATGTCACGATATCCGGCACCACGTTGTTGTCCTTGGCGTACTGGAGGAACGAGCGATAATGGTTGGATTCATACCATGAGAAATTAGGGCCTGCGATACGAGCGCCAGGCTCCAGACTGCGGATGTAGTTGAACATGGTCTTCCAGTCATCCAACATCTTTGTCCAAGACAGGTTGCTCAGGCTCGCCACGGTGTCAATTCCGCAGACACCGTTTTTATAGTTTGCGTCCCCGCAATCGGGTTCGTTCAATGGCACATAGACATATGAATCCTTATAGGGACTGGCATTGACGGCATTGACCTGCTGCCTGATTTTGGGCAGATAATCGGTTTGGATATTCGGGCTATAAACCGGATACGGCCAAGGAATAGGATAACTATCCTTGAGATATACCTGGATATCGCCTCCCCCGTTGCGTTTCCATTGCGGGGCAGTCGCCATCACATCACCATTGGGGTGCTGCAAGCCATTGAGCGGACGACCGACCATCGAATCGAGATGTGTAAGGCCGTCGAGCATGGTATCGCTGGGGGTCCCGTCATCGGCCAGACCATAAAGGAATCCGGTGGCACCATATTTAATAGCACCAGTCGAATCGTTGAGATTGACGCTTACTTGCGAATCCGTTTGCAGTTGCGAGCCGGCGGAAACCTCATCCGCCTGAGCTGATGACGCTGCGCACAATGTCACGCTCAGCAGCATCGCCGACGCGGCAAAAACCGCGCATAATTGATGTAACTTCATTGTTCTCCTTTGATTTTTGGGTGTACTTATCCCTTGTTGCGGGGATAAATCCTTAAAACTGGTGACCAGACCACATTGTCCGGTCACGATTCATCAATGTTTTTATTCATCTTCTGCGTTTTGTCACTACTACGGCAAACGGCACAGGACGCTACTAAGAAAATATGAAATCAATGATTCTCATCGATCCAAACCTCCATCTGACCTTCTGACCGATTGCACCAAGCATAATAAGGAATCAGATTCAGATTCTCTGGAAGCCGCCGCACTGGAGCAGTCGCCCTTTGATATTGCCGATTAGAATCCGCCGGTTCCATACGGGCACCCTCTACGGTAAGCATTTCAACACCATCGAGTAATTCAGGATGATATACCGCGCCCACCTTTGAATCGGGACTTAAGGAATCCAACCACAACGGTGCCTGGTTATCCGTCTGCTCCATACAGAAAACCACCGGCCCTCGCGCAACGGCAAGCTTGCCGACATCATCCCTGACCCTGTTGGATGCCCGGATATAACGTACCGACATATCCAAGGAAAGATGGATATGCGTCGATTTCTCGGAAACAGAAACGCTCACAAAACCGTTGGAAACCGGAATATTCAACGATTTGCCATTGACTGTTATCGACCAGTTCTTCGACCAGGAAGGAATACGAATCGCCAGTTTTTTGGCAAGTTCTTTGGGGTTGCGAACACGAAAATCAATCTCCCCAATCCAAGGATATCCTTGTGCTTCCTGAGTCTGTTCAACCGAGAAACCGTCACCAAAATCAGCGGTATTGGCAATGAACTGATGCGCGTAAATGGTATCGCCTTGAACGGTATAGAGATAGGTATCCAAAGACGTGAGCAGACGCATCAGGTTCGCCGGACAGCATGCGCAGTCGAACCAGCCTGCCCTTCGCGTGAGAATATGGCGTTTGGTCGGGTTGGCTAGAGAGGCTTGCGGATCAGCTTCCAACGGATTGACATAGAAGTAACGAGTCCCATCAAGAGAGACTCCTGCCAACATTCCATTGAACAGTTCCAGCTCCATGACGTCGGCGACGCTGCCAAGCGGGTTGATGTCCATCATGGCCTTGCCATAGAACAACATACCCACCGAGGCACAGGTCTCGCCATAATCAAGGCCGTTGGGCAAATCATCATCGTACGTGAAGGATTCACCCACCTTGCAGGAACCGACATTGCCAGTGACATACATACGATGATCGACAATATTGTTCCAAAGCCGCTTGGCTGTGGCAATCATCTCAGAGTCGCCGAGGAGTTTGCCGACTTTGGCTGTGGCGGTTGCATAATAAATCAATCTCACCGCATGGCCACCAGCCTTTTGTAACTTTATGGCAGGTCCGTCGGCCACGAAATAACGCAAGGGCATATCTTCGATGTCCTCATAGATCTGAGGCCCGCCTTCCCTGTCCTGCCTATCGAAGAAATCGGGATCGACACCCCTAATCCTTATGAACCAAGCCGCAAGGTCAAGCCAACGTTGCTCTCCTGTCACCTCATAAAGACGGGCAAGAGCCAACTCAATCTCCGGATGGCCGTCAGGACCATGGATTTTCCCGGGTTCATCACCAAAATGCTCATCGATGCAATGTGCGGCACGGCGAGCAATATCGAGAGCCACGGATGAACCAGTCGAAGTGAAATTTGCAACCGCAGCTTCAATGAAATGACCCATCGTATAAAGTTCATGACTCCAGCGAAGGCCTTTGAAACGCTTGTCGGCCGGTAAATCTATCTCAAACTTCGTATCAAGATACCCGTCGGAATCCTGTGCTTGATAAAACAACGACAAAGCTTCGTCGATATGCGCTTTCAATGCACTCATATCAACACTTCCATCGTCGAATCTCAACGCATAGCTCGCAGCCTCCAACCACTTCGACACGTCTGTATCTTGGAAAGGCTGACCCTTGAACTTGCCGGTCTGCAATCCTGCGGCAATACGGAGATTGCGTAGCGAATGACTGAACTGTTGGCCGTTGTCGCCCCAACTCGAACCTTGTGGAGCATCCACCGGAACTTCGTCATTGAGCACTCTCCATTGATATGGAAGAGACTGCCTGACCGCCATCGATCGATAACGGCTCCAAAAATCGGACGTGATGGAAACCCTAGGGCCTTCACGTTGGGCAAGACCGGCGGATACGGTTGAATTCAAGATGTCAGTTTCCTCTCTGTGGCTACGCATCTGTCGGTCAGTCCTTCATTCCACTGGTCTTGATACCTTCTGTGATGTACCTGGAACACAGAATGTAGAGCAAGGCAGGGGGCAGAATCATCAACATCGAAAACGCCATTTGGAGGTTCCATTCCGTCTGCCCATTGGTTCCGGAAATCTGGAAAGCTGTCAGCGATGCCACGGTCAGGGGCTTGAGATTATCGGAGTCGATGAACACCATCGGGGTGAACAGCTCATTCCACCAGAAACTGGCGGACATAATGCCGACGGTAATGAAAATGGGCTTGCCAAGCGGCACGATGACCTTCCAGAATGTCTGCCATCTATTGCAGCCGTCGAGCATCGCCGCCTCATCGATGGAATCGGGAATCGAGACAAAGAACTGGCGAAACAGGAAAACGTTATAGGGCTGGGCGAAGAACGCCGGCAAAATCATGGGCCAGAACGAATCAAGCATGTTGAACGCCCTGAAGAGCAGGTACTGAGGGATGACCAGAGTAACCGTCGGCACCATCATAGTCGCCAGAATCAGCGAGAAGATGAGACCACGCCCACGGAAGTGCATACGCGCAAGAGGATAAGCCACAATCGAACTGGAAAGCAACGTTCCTACGGTGTTGCCGACAACCAGAATCAACGAGTTGCGTAGATAGACGATGGTTTTGGGGTCACTGAGCACCATGACATAATTATTCCACTGAGGGTTCGAGGGGAATAAAGCGGGTGGATAGGCGCTGATTCCAGGCAGGGTTTTGAGAGAATTGGCGAAAATCCAGTAAATCGGGAAAAACATGAGGACCGCCATGATAATCATGGCTGCATATTGCAGGGCCTTCATCCACTTGGGAATATGGTAGTTCATCGCATCCCTCAATTCTTATCCATGAGCCGGAATTGCACTGTCCCCACAATGGCCACAATGATAAACAGAACAACGGCCAACGCCGAGGCGTAACCCATATTGAAACTCTTGAACGCATTGTCGTAAATCAGCAGGCTCATCACCTTGGTCGCATCCCCCGGACCACCACCAGTAAGCGGGAAGAGTAACGTGAACGCGCCGTTAAAGGAATTCACCGTAGCGGAAACCGTATTGAACAAAAGCATCGGTGCAATGCCGGGGATAGTGATACGCCAGAAACGCACCCAAGCATTGGCTCCATCGATTGATGCGGCCTCATAAAGATCTCGAGGAACATCCTTGAGAGCAGCCGAGAATACAAGCATCTGCTGCCCAGTCTGGAAAGTGAACACCGAGGCAACTGCAATCACCACCCAAACCAGACTCTGGCTACCTGTCCAATTCGGAGGATTCTTGATACCAAGAAGCTTCATGACGTAATCGACAATGCCCAATTGCTGGTTGAACATGAGAATCATGCAGCTGGCCATAACCACCGAAGGCATGATGGTGGGGACATAATAGAAGAACTGGAAAAGTCCTTTGAAACGAACATTAAGATTCAACAACAATGCAAGAATCAGCGAAAAAATGATCGTTACCGAAACATTGATGATCGTAAACAGAAAAGTGACCAGCAGTGTATGCCCGAACCTTGAATCCGGAGAGAACAAAGTGACGTAATTCTGTAAACCGATGAATCTCGGAACTCCCAACAGATTCCATTTGGTCAGACTCAAGACAAAACTGAATATAATGGGAAAACCGCTGAACAGCACAAAGCCTATAATCCAAGGACTCAGAAAAGCCCATCCGGCTCTTGCATCAGAGTATCGAGCGCCCTTGCGGGCTTTCACGGATTGTCTGGTTTTCAAGGCATTCCCCTCCTTCTTTATGACCATCGGGGCATGACTATGACATTTTGTCATGCCCCGACATATGGCTAAAACCGATAGATTTTATTGCTGGGTATCTTTGAGGGCCTTATTAGCCTTCTGAAGCTGCTGTCCGAGCACATTGTTCAATGGGGTCTGGCCGAGCAGATAGGCATTGAACTGGTTCGACAGATCGGTGGTCGGAGTGGAGTTGACAGTGGTATAGCCGAACTTACCCTGATCAACGGAATCCGTAACGGCAGTCCAATTGGACGGACCGTTCTTGCCTTGTACTTTCCATCCCCCATCGGCGGAAATGGACTTGACGGCGGAAAGATTACCCGTGTTCTTCTCGATGACTTTCTGACCGTCTTTGCTCATGTAATATTCAATGAACTTCCACGCTGCATCCTTCATCTTCGACTTGGCATTGATGGTGAAGAAGCCAGTGTGCAGGGAATCGTAATGAGTGCCACCAGGAGCAATTGGCAACGTTGCGACATCCCACTTGAACGGCACATCCTTGTAAGCACTGTTGATGTTCCAGCTGCCATTAAGTGTCATGGCGGCCTTGCCTGCAGCGAACAGATCAGAAACGGTATTGCCAGAAGAAGGCTGCGGAGAGACCTTCAAATCGTTGGTCATCTTGTTCTGGAACTCCAAGGCCTTCTTGGCACCGTCGCCGAGTGCAAGCTGACCCTTATCCACGACTTTGTCGCCGGCCTGACCGGCCATCGAATACCAGATGCCATTGAATGTGATGGCGTCCGCGCCCCATTGTGAATCGCCCTTGCTCAATTTCTGAGCCGCTGCAGCATAATCATCCCAAGTCCAATCCTTGGTAGGATATTGCACTCCAGCTGCGTCGAACATATCCTTGTTGTAGTACAAAATCTCAGAAGCAACGCACCACGGCAAACCGTAGAGCCCACCGGTCTGCGAGTTCAAGGCGGATACTGCTGGAATAAGATCGCTGGTGCTGACAGCCTTCGAACCCTTCATCTTGCCACTCAAATCCTCAAGTACGCCGTTCTTGGCAAAACGAACATAATCGGCTTCCTGAAGCAGCATCACATCGGGAGCATTGCCACCGACAACCATCTGGTTGATTTTCTGGTTGTAATTGTCACCGGGAATGTTGACGAATTTGACTTTGATATTAGGATACTTTTTCTTAAAACCAGCGAACCACGAATCTGGAAGCTTATCCCAAGCGGAGAAGCTCAAAGTTTCATCCCCATTTGAAGAAGAGGAATTCGATCCACTACCACATGCAGCCATCGATCCGAGGGTGGCGACGGCGATTACCGCGGCAGCCAGCCTCCTCATTGTCGACGAAAAACGAACAGACATTTTGTTTCCTTTCTTGCTCTTGCCCCGTAAACTCGACTTCGAGCCATCTCTGCTGTGAGGTTTCGGAGCGAATTCAATTTCAGTATAAAGAGAGGGAAAATTCGACATTCGTTCCTTGCACGATTAGGAAAATTTTCCTAAACTCAAAGCATGAATATGCACGTTACGTTAACAGAGGTCGCAGCCGCGACCAACGTTTCTGTTTCCACTGCTTCGAAAGCTCTCAACGACACTGGCCATCTGAGCGCCCACACCAGAAGACTCGTGCGCAAAACAGCGCAGCAACTGGGATATATCTCACCCCATCTTCGCCAAGCCTCACATGAATACAGATCGGGACTCATCGGTCTGGTTTCAGGGGACCTAGAAGGCCGTTTTTCGATCCCCGCGCTTGCCGGTGCGGAAGACGCGTTCGGGAAATCGAACCATGCAGTACTACTCACTGACTCGCGAGGAGATCCGAAACTCGAACGGAGCCACATCGACCAAATGGCGGCACATGGCATCGACGGACTACTGGTGCTTGGAGGTGAAACGGATTCCAGACCGCCCATCAAGCCCAATACGGCCATGGATGTTCCCATCGTCTACGCATATGCCCCATCAACGGATCCCTCCGATTGCTCGATCACCTGCGACAACATAAAAGCAGGAGATAGGGCAATCACCCACTTGCAACAACTTGGGCGTCGCAAGATCATCATTCTGTCAGGTCCGGACTATTATCAGGCTGCGAGAGACCGTATCCTAGGAGCCACACAAGCCATGGATCGAGCCAGCCTCAAACCGGTGATACCCATATGGTTCGGCAGCTGGAACGAATCCTACGGCCGGACCGCCACAGCGCAACTCATTGAAGACCACCTCGATTTCGACGGGATTTATTGCCTCAATGACATGCTTGCCAGAGGATGCATAGACTCGTTGCTCGAACACGGCATCCGCGTTCCGCAAGACGTTGCCGTCATCGGACATGACAACTGGCTTACCACCTCGCAAGCATGCCGAGTTCCGATCACCACTTTCGACAATAACCTCCACGAGCTTGGCCGCAAGGCTGCACACCTGCTGCTCGATGCCATCAAAGGCCATCCTCATCAAGGGTTAAGCACCATAGACTGCTCACTTATTATTCGGCAATCGGCACCGGAATCAAGGAATCAACACTCGCATGCCAAGTAGACGATTCATCAGCACAGCCTTTTCAGTGTTTTGTTTCTAAGCCTCGGCAGACCTAAATGCAATACAATTGGTATACAATCATCCTTTTGGCATCACTTTGAAAGTTCGAGACGCATACTCCCCTTCCGGAAGGTCAATCACGCATTCAGCCAAGTACCGATTCCATGACATCTGCCATTCGCGGAACCTTTGTCCAATGGGAAATACTGGCGTAATATCCACATCCCTACCTCGGTACTTCGGTATTGCCAAGCGAATCGTAGGATGTTGTTCGTCGATATTGCGCGCCCAAAGCGTGACCAACGAATAATCTTCGGTTTCAAGGCCATACGCGACAATGGGGGCATCAAATTCAGGCAACCCAAGAGGCCAGAACGGCAGAGCCGAACCAATCATCGGTTGCACTTCATGTTTGTAGACATCAATTGCCTGCGAACACAAATCGAATTGAGCAGAGGCCATCCGATTCAGATAACCGGAAAGGAAGAAACGCCCGAGCATGGTGGTATTCAGATTGAACGCCACTTCTTCATCACTCATTCCGGCGGACGGATACGCCCAATTGGCCGCCTGCTCGGGAAGCACCATCATCGTGGCCGTCGCGGCGATGGTCGGGTATATACGGAAATCCTGCTGGTCCGATGTGGACTGCACCTGGAAACGGCCCGTCTGGGCGAAATCCTCGCGCATACCGCCTGAAGAGCAGTTTTCGAGAATAACGCCGGGGTGACGTTTGTAGATACTCTCAATCCAAGCACTGTACGCACGATTATGCCCCAGCAAACCATCACCAGCACTATCTGCTTGAAAATCGGTTCCGGAACCTGGCGACACGTTGTAATCGAACTTGAAGTATCCGATACCATAGTCCTCTATCAGACGATCGACGACTTCATCGAGATGGGCACGAGCGCTGGCATCCCGCAAATCCAAGACATAACGATCCTGTTCAACGAGACGATGCCCGTTACGCTGGAAGAAGGCAGAATCGGGAAGCCGGTGCGTCATCGGACTTTTGACGCCAATGACTTCCGGCTCGAGCCAAAGACCGGGTATCATGCCGGCATAGCGGATGGCGTCGAAAACCTCTTGAATACCATTGGGGAAACGAGTCTTCGAAGGTTTCCACTCCCCCACCGAAGGCCACCAATCACCAGTATCGTCATACCAACCACAATCGACGCAGAATATCTCGGTACCCGCCTTGCCCGCAGCACTGATGAGCGGCAACAGTTTTGCTGTGGTAGGGTCGCCGTTGATAGTGTTCATATAATCATTGAAAATGACGCGCGGTCGAACATTGTCCTCGTTAGGCTGACGCATGAACCTGCGATAGGCCACCAACGACGCATAAGCAGTTTCAAATGTATCTGCTGGCGCGACAGAGACGGGAACGCTAGTGAAGGATTCACCGGGTTTCAGCATCTTAGACCAACCGTGATCAACGTTGGTCGGTCCAGATAAGGCGATATAGCCGTCGGAAGTGTCATCGCCTATTTCCCAACGCCAAGGACCGTTGTGCTCTATTTGGAAAAGCCAAGTTGCCTTGAAATCTTCGGATTGCACATATGCCAGCGGCGCATGCTTGCCGGTCGACCATGTTCCTGTCGAGACCACCTTGTGCTCACTGCGGGGATTCTGACCTGTCAGATTTTGAGAAAAATCAGGGAGGAGATCGCGGACATTGGTTGAGCGCCATCGTCCCTCGGCAAGCCAATCGTAACGGGCTTCATGCAGACACCATGCACCAAGATCAGGCGCATGTCCTGCAACCGCGCCGAACTCGCTGGCCCAACTGGTCACCGATTCAAGGGAGACCGGGGCGGAATTGAGATTCTTAACCTTTACAAAGGTGCAGAACATGGGCACATTTTCTGGCAATTCAAACGTGACCGTGGCTTGAAGGCCCACCTCGTCATTGGTCATAACGATGTCCAGCGCTGCTATATTTCTATCGCCGATTTTCCTTTTGTGGTGCGAACGGTAACGCATACCTCGACCTACGGTTGTAGACGTCAAGCGATCATTGGCAATCCAGTGACCCGTCCCCGCTATCAGTATTTCGACTAAAGGAACATTGTGGGCACATCGAATATCGACATTTTGGCCCACCACCCGAGCCAAACTTACCGGCGAATGTTCATCCCACTGAAAATATAACGTAATACAATTATTGCTCCATGAAAATTCTTCCATTCCGACACGCCTTTCAGAACATTCCTGCTGATGCTGCTGAATTAAGTGTAATGATGTGGCTAAGAAATATTCCAATGACTGGCAAGACGGAAAGTTTTCTCTTAAAGAAAATGATAGCGACAAACGGAATCGCAAATGGTAATCGTCGATACCAAGAAAGCCACGTGCATCCTAAACTTTGCCACGATTTCTTATATGGTTCATCCCTATTTAGAAGATAGACAGAAAAAGCTGCCTTGACGGCACTGAAATCTGTCCGTCAAGGCAGCTAATCATAAATAAACCGAAATTCAGCGCATCGAGCGATTGATCGCGGAGATGATCGCCTTCAGCGAGCTGGTGGTGATCGACGAATCGATGCCGACGCCCCAGATGATCTTCGCGTTGGCCTCGCCGCCGATCTGGCATTCGATATAGGAAGCGGCCATCGCGTCGGTGCCTGCGGTCATAGCGTGCTCGGCGTAATCCATGACACTGACAGAAATGGCAATGGACGAAAGCGCGTTGAGGAAGGCGTCGAGCGGGCCGTTGCCGGCGCCGCTGACCTCACGCTCGATCGGATCGGCACCCGGCTCGGCACCGCGGTCCAAGAGCTTGGCCTTCAAAACGGTATCGGAACCGTCCGAACCGGAAGTCACCGAGACGTTCAAGAGCTTCAGACGGCCCCACGATTGCAGATCGTCACCGCCGTTGTCGCCCACGGCCTCGCCGATTGCGAACGCGCCGTTCTCCTCGACCGGAAGGTACTCGTCCTTGAACAGCCTCCAGATATCGTCGTCCTTGACCTCTTTATCGGTCTTGTCGGCGTAGTCCTGCACAACCTTCTCGAATTCGATCTGCAGGCGCTTGGGCAGATCGAGGTTGTGGTTGGTCTTGAGCAGGTAAGCCATGCCACCCTTGCCAGACTGCGAGTTGACGCGGATGATGGCTTTGTAGCTGCGGCCGATGTCTTTCGGGTCGATCGGAAGGTAAGGTACGAGCCAGACAAAGTCGTCGAGGTTGGCTCCAGCACGCTCAGCCGCGGCCTGACGCGCTTCGAGCCCCTTCTTGATAGCATCCTGATGCGAGCCAGAGAAGGCAGTGAACACGAAGTTGCCGGCGTAGGGGTGGCGCTCGGAAATAGTGAGCTGGTTGCAATATTCGACGGTCTTGCGAATCTTCGGCACATCGGAATAATCAATCTGTGGGTCGACGCCCTGGGTCAGCATATTGAGGCCCAGCGTGACCAGGTCGACGTTGCCGGTGCGTTCGCCGTTGCCCAAGAGGCAGCCTTCGACGCGGTCGGCTCCGGCGAGAACGGCCAGTTCCGTGGCGGCGACACCCATACCCTCATCATTATGCGGATGCAGCGAGAGGACGATGGAATCACGGTCTTTGAGGTTGTTGGAGACGTACTCAACCTCGTCGGCGAAAACGTTCGGCGTGGTCATCTCGACGGTGGCCGGCAGGTTGATGATCATCTTGTGATCCGGCGTCGGCTTGATGACGTCGATAACGGCGTTACATACCTCGACGGCGTAATCCGGCTCGGTTCCGGTGAAGGATTCGGGCGAATATTCGTAATACAGGTCGGTGCCGCCGGCTGCGCCTTCGAGGTCCTTGCAAAGCTCGGCCGCGTCGGTTGCAAGCTTCTTGATGCCCTCTTTGTCCTTACGGAAGACGACCTCGCGCTGTAGCACGGAGACGGAATTATAGAAATGGACCACGGCACGCTTGGCACCGCGCAGGCACTCGTAGGTCTTACGAATCAAGTGCTCGCGGGCCTGAGTCAACACGACGATGGTGACATCGTCAGGAATGAGTTCGCGCTCAATCAACAGACGCACGAAATCGTAATCCGTGTCGGAAGCCGACGGGAAGCCGACTTCGATCTCCTTGAAGCCCATGGAAATCAGGAGGTTCCAGAAACGCAGCTTGCGTTCGGAATCCATCGGATTGACCAGCGCCTGGTTGCCGTCACGAAGATCGACCGAACACCAACGCGGAGCACGGCGCAACCTCTTTTCCGGCCACGTACGCTCGGGATAATCGAATGGAATCTGCTTGTCGTAGGCCACATACTTGGTATATGGCATCTTGCTGGGCTTTTGCGGTTCTCCTATGAAACGCGGTGGAGGCAGCAGCAGGTCGTTGTTACCTCCATTGGATTGTGCGGCGACCGCCGCGAGATCAAATACCGATGATTGTTGATCCTGACCCATCACTCCTCCTTTTCTTTGTATTACGCGCCGCAGGTTGCGACGCGAAGTAACCAAATATTATATGTTTCGACAGGCTTATTACCTTACGGAAACATATAAATGATTATGATAGACGGTTCAATGAGTTCAAATCGCCCATATTCCAAGATTCGATTGCTCGAGGCCTCTATATCCTTCATATTGATGCCACTTGGCGCGCCAAGTAGGCCTGAAATCGCAACTTTCGCGCAATATTCATCGTAAAAGAGGCTTCTTGGCGCGCCAAGTACCCCGAAAAATGCTGAATTGGCTCACATTTTGCAAAATTGAACCTCTTGGCGCACCAAGAACCTCGATAAAACGAGAATTGACAGAATGAGTGAACTGTTGTCGATAGAAATATTGCGCTGCAGAATTGGGTAACAGACGGCACCACCGAAAAACCGCAGCGATTAGCGGAACAGTGAGATGCCACGACGGGCCTGGCAATATGCGTTGCCGAGCCACGTGTGACGAGAGGTGGGCCAGACCGAACCAAGGCGCGGGGCATTCTGGCTCATCCAGATGCTCGGCACGCGGCCGTCGGCGCTGCGGGAGCCGAGCAGGTTGAAACCGTTTTTCTTGACAAGCCAATCCGGATGCTGGGTGGCGATGGCGAGGCCTTCCTCGAGGGTCAGTGGCATGCGTTCGTCGGAATCGATCAACTTGCGAGCGACGTCGGGCTCGCGGTTGACATAGGCGGTGCCGGTGTGCGGATCGACGACCAGGTAGAACGGACCCTCCGGTGGCTCGAAACCGTCCTGCGGCAGGAAGCTGGCGACATCGCGCGGAGGCATTGTGGTGAAACCGGCCATACGGTTGATGCTGGTTCGGGCAATCAGCGACTCCGGGCTGACCAATTCGTGGGTAGGAATGAGAAGGATATTCTCGCCCAAATCGCTATCTTTCAGGGCATCAATCAACGGACGCGCGAGCGCACGGAACGCCGCCGCGCTCATATCGGCCACGTCGGGATAGCCCAACGCCACGATGCGGTCCAATTGTTTTTGCGCTTCTTTAGATGCCTTCGACATGATTCCAGTATGTCACGCGGCCGGTATGTCACGCAGAGCGGGCGACGACGAGCAAGGCCTTGGCCACGGCCAGCTCAGTACGGTCGGCGGCAACGGTACGAGAACCGCCATACAACCACCAAAGGTCTGTCAGACACTATCGCACTATCAGCCCCAGCGATCACCGCACGCCCGCCTCGACGTCCTCATCCGCACACCTGCTAATGCGACCAAAAGCACGATTCCGAGCGATTTTCCATGCTTTTCGTCGCACCATAATTGTCAATGCGACCAAAAGCACGATTCTGGTGCACTTTTGTGCTTTTGGTCGCATTAACGATGAGCAACACAGCCGAGGGTTACGCGCGGAAATGCTTGCGAGCCACGATCTCGGCGAGCTCGACAGCGTTCAGGGCAGCACCCTTGCGCAGGTTGTCGTTGGCGATGAAGAAGGCGAGACCCTTCTTGCCCTCGACGGCCTGGTCCTGGCGGATGCGGCCGACGAAGCTCGGGTCCTTGCCGGCGGCCAGCTGCGGGGTCGGGATATCATTGAGCTCGACGCCCGGCGCATCCTTTAGGACCTCACGGGCCATATCCGGCGTGACGTCGCGTTCGAATTCGGCGTTGACCGACATGCCGTGCGCGGTGAAGACGCCAACGCGCACGCAGGTGCAGGAGGCGGCGAGGTTCGGCAGGTGCAGGATCTTGCGGCTTTCATTGCGCAACTTCTGCTCCTCGTCGGTCTCCTCGCTGCCGTCATCGACGACGGCGCCGATGAACGGGACGGCGTTGAAGGCAATGGTGCGCACGACCTTGGTGGGCTTGGGGAAATCGATGGCGGAGCCGTCGAAAACGAGCTTGTCGGCGCCCTGGTCGACGGCGGCTTTGGCCTCGTTCATCAACTGTTCGACACCGGCGCGTCCGGCACCTGAAACCGCCTGATAGGAGCTGACAATCAGACGCTTCAGGCCGAAGTGGGTGTCCAACGCTTTCAAGACCGGGATGCAGGCCATGGTGGTGCAGTTCGGGTTGGCGACAATGCGACGGGGAATGTCGTCAAGATCGTCGGGATTGGCTTCGGCCACGACCAGCGGCACGTCGTCATGCATACGCCATTGCGAGGAATTGTCAATGACGTAAGCGCCGGCCTCGGCGAATTTCGGAGCCCAGACCCTCGAGGTGCCTCCACCGGCGGAGAAGATGGCGATATCAATACCACTCAAGTCAGCCTTGGCTACGTCCTCGACCACGATGTCGCGATCGCGCCATTTGAGCACGGTACCTGCGGAATGTGCGGAAGCCAGAAAACGCAGGTTATCGATGGGGAAATTCCGCTCATCGAGCACGCGACGCATGACCATGCCGACCTGTCCGGTGGCCCCCAGCACCGCGACGTTGACCTTTCGCTGTTGGGTTTCGTTTGATTCGGTCATGATATTTTCCTCCCGCCGGGCAACCATCTACTCAAGGCAGACTCTGCCATAATCTCACATAATTCCTGCCGTTCTGCATGACAAACACTACAGAACGCATATGTGCCATATCATAGCGCGAGGTGTCGCGTGGGAACGAAATCACGCGACTATATGAGACTCAAAACCGGTAATAGGAATATGTCGCTGCCTCAGCGGCCGGTGCCACCATAGACCACTGCCTCCACCTGATCCGCGTCGAGACCATAAGCCGTGTGCAGCGCACGTACGGCGTCATCGAGCTGGTCGAGCGGGACCAGGGCGGCAATGCGAATCTCGGAGGTCGAAATCATCATCACGTTGATATGCTTGGCGCTCAAGGCCTCAAAGAACTTGGCGGCAAGGCCGGAATGGGTTTTCATGCCCACACCCACCACGGCGACCTTGCCGACTTCGGAATTGACGAAATAGGACTCATATCCCAAATCGGTCTTTTTGCCGTCAAGCGCTTTCTCCACGGTTTTCACCGTGGCATCCGGCACGGTGAAGGAGATGTCCGCCTTGCCGGTCGAAGCCCCGGCCTGCACGATCATATCGACGTTGATGCCACTTTTGGCGAGCTCGGTGAAGACGCGGGCCGCCATACCGGGGGTGTCGGGAACGCCGCGCACCGTGACCAGGGATTCAGTACGGTCATGCGCAACCCCGGAAATCACCGGGGTCTCAGGGCCGAGATCCGGGAAGATGTCGCCCATCGACTTGTTGTCGGCTTCGCCGGTTTGGCTGGTTTCGTTGGTTTCGTCGGTTTTACTTTGGCCGCTCAAATCCACGCCTTCGTCTTTCGTGTTGTCACTGCTCATTGTGTTTCCTTTGTTCTCTTGCCATTGAAGTCATATCCGTATATTTCCTAATGTATTACACTACGGGGCCCACTATCGGATTTTTAATCCAGATTCGGCAACTTCCTCGCGTCAACGCCCTCCGGCACCACCAACGTACCCATCCGATGCGAGAACGAGCTACGCACATGCAGCGGCATGTTGAAGCGCTGCGCGTACTCCACGCAACGCAAGGCAAGAACCTTCGAGCCGCAGGAAGCCATTTCGAGGATTGCGTCGTAACTGATTGAGGGAATGCGCCGTGCGCTGGGGACGATGCGCGGGTCCGCGGTGAAAATGCCGTCCACATCGGTGTAGATCTCGCAGATATCAGCTCCCAAAGCCACTGCGAGCGCCACCGCCGAAGTGTCGGAACCCCCACGGCCCAACGTGGTGTAATCGCCATCGGCGTTGATGCCCTGGAATCCAGCGACGATGGCGATCTTGCCGTCGTCGATGACATGGGCCACCCGCTCGGGTTTCACGGATTTGATGTGTGCCGCGCCGAAACGGGCGTCGGTCATGAAACCGGCCTGGGAACCAGTGAAAGAGTATGCACGCTCTCCTGCGGCGTGGATGGCCATCGCCAGAAGGCTCATCGAGATACGCTCACCTGCAGTCATCAGCATGTCCATTTCGCGAGCGGGAGGGTTCGAATCGATGCTCATTGCCTGGTCGATCAAATCGTCAGTGGTATCCCCCATCGCCGAAACGACGACCGCGACATTGTTGCCCTTGCGTTTCGTCTCCACAATCCGCTTGGCGACACGCTTGATGGACTCCGCGTCGGCCACAGAGGATCCGCCGTATTTTTGTACGATAAGCGCCACGATTTCCCTTATCTCCCTGGCAGATGCGCCAGTTTCCAAGCGTATGCCGCCAAAACTCAAGGCCGGCCAACGGGTGACATGATGCGACACAACGCAACATGGCCTGTTCTTGCAGCCGACTTTCGACAGTAATGATTGAATTATATGTCAGTGCCGCGCCTGGCTGTGCCGCTTACCAGCATACGGGCATACACCCTTGAGTAATCGGCTGTTTGAAGCGAAAGCCACAAGCCAAAAATAGCCAGTCAAGGCTGGTACCCTCACAAACGAACGCTCAGGCTTCCTGCCGGCCTTCCAAAGCCCGTCCCAAGGTTATTTCATCGGCGTATTCAAGGTCACTGCCAACCGGCAGTCCACTGGCAAGTCTTGTGACCTTAAGCCCAAGCGGAGAAAGCAAACGACTCAGATAGGTCACTGTGGCCTCACCTTCGATGTTAGGGTCGAGCGCCAGTATGATCTCCTTGACCTCGTCGGTTTTAAGCCGGTCCAGAAGCTTGGGAATGGCCAAGTCACCCGGACCGACGTTGGCCATCGGGTTGATGGCCCCGCCAAGGACGTGGTAGACACCGTGGAATTCACGGGTTCGCTCGATGCTCATGACGTCTTTCGGCTCCTCGACCACACAGATGATGGAATGGTCACGACGCGGGTCGGAGCAAATCGGGCACGGGCTGGTCTCGCATACGTTGCCGCAGATTTCGCAAAACCGCACTTTTTCCTTGACCTCGCGGATGGCATCCGCCAAGTCCTGCGCTTCCTCGTCACTGGCCGAAAGCAGGTAGAAGGCTATGCGCTGGGCACCTTTGGGGCCAATGCCCGGCAGTCGCGCAAAACCTTCAATAAGACGCTGAATCGCGCCATCATACGCCAAAGCCATCTGCTATCGTCTCTCCTCTTCCGGATGTTTTTCGACCGGTTTGATGTTCTTGGGGTTCTTTGGATCGTCCGCCTTGAATGTTTCGACTTTCTTGACATCGAAAAGTTTCGAAAGTTCATCCAAACCCACCGCCGTAACGTCGCCCAATGACTGGTCATTGAGGGAATAATCATCGTCCTCAGCAGCCACTTGCGGCCCTTGTTCGGAGTCAACGACCGAATCGGCATTCTGGAAACGGGCGGCAATATCTCCCCTGTCATCCGGCGCAGCTGTTTGATTGGCATTTGCCGATTCTGCTGCCAATTGAGGATTACCAGGTGCGACCGCACTAGGATTGCCGACATCGCCGACACGATTTGCCGAAGCGCGAGAACCGTTAGGAGCAGATTCCGCCGGCCTTGTCTGCCAATTATTACCGGCATTGGCCGCAGGCATCGAACTGTGTGGCCCTGCATTGCCCGCTGGCTGCGGGGTGGCAGAATTTTTGCCAGCATCAGAGGCATCTGAATTCTGTGTCGCAGGCGTGGCCCAAGGGTCGATGCCGTCGCTCAAATCAGGCACGGCGATATGTTTCTTATGATGTTCCGGGAGACGATTCTCAGATGCATCAGCAGATGCTGAATGACCTGTATCATTGCCGCCAAAGCGTTGTGCTGCATCGGTGACGCCGTTCTCGGAGGCTTGTTGAACAATCGGGCTGGAATCCGAGCCACTCCCCGAACCGGGTGTAGGCAGGGGATTCATCCAAGGGTCGTAATCCTCATCCATAGGATTCTGCGACCCTTGGCCCAAGGTTTCCGGATTGAAAGGCTTATCGCCAGCATGCTGCTGCAATGAAGCGGCCTTGTCTTCGCTCGCCTCATTGGCATGTTGCGACATACCGTTTCCGGACTCCACATCGTCGCCCGCAACTCCGCCTACACTGTCACTGCCCCTGCCGTTCGCTTTGCCGGGATGAACGGCTCGATGAGAGGAATCATCGGATTCTCCGGTGGCATCAGCATCAGATTTTTTCTGTTCCTTGGGACTCGACGCGCTATGCCCGCCTTGCCCTGCAGCCATACCCAAACCACCAGTCGCTGAGACCTTGGAAACGGCGATATCACGTTTGACCTTGGCAAGTTCCTCCGGCTTCATACGCTTGGTAGAAATAACCTTTTCACCGTTCGCCGCCACTCCGGTGGGAGCAATCATCGTATGCGGACCAAAAACCGAACGCACACCGTCCAACACCACGTTGGCCGCCTTCTGGCCGTTGTGCTCGGCGTCGGAAGCAAGCGCCAACGCGAACGCATGCTGACTCAACGCACAATCAAACGTCATCGACAGACGCGACTTGCCGGCATTATTGGTCGCCAACGAAACCGTAGGCACCTTGCTGTGAGCGACATAGTCGCGTACGTTTTCCGGCAATGCCGTCAGTACCGCATCCCATTTTTCCTCTACGGTGGCATTCGGATCAATATTCACTTTGGGCGCCGCAGCAGCCTGGCTGTTCTGCTGCACATTGACGTTCGCACCGGTACCGGTGGATACAACACCTTGAGCGGCAGATTCCGGAGACTGCCTATTGCCACCCTGCCCGTTGCCCTGCCATCCGTTGGGCTCACCATTGCCATTGCCGTTAGGAGTATGGCTGCCATTCTGAGCGGCAGCAGCTTGCGCATTGACGCTGTTGCCGGCCTGCTGGGACTGTGCTGAGACATTCGGTGCAAAACCTTGGGATGCAGGTGTCGGCTGGGCTTGAGTTTGACGATTGCCTTGCTGCTGATTCGCGGCATTCCTGGTGGAACCGATGAAACCGCCACGGCCACGCGCCGGATTACCATTCTGCCGGACCGTGTTATTGCCTGCCGGAGAGCCTACCGCCCCCGCATTTGAGGCACCAACCGAACCATTTTGGGCTGGAACCGGCGCAAAACCGTTCTCACGCCCGGCCAGCAGTTTTGCGGCCAAGAGTTCCAGACGCATACGAGGCGAAATCGCACCGGTCATATTGCCCAAAGTGTCGTTGATCGTCTCGGCCATCGCAGTAAGCGTCGAAAGCCCCAGAGCCGATGACTGACGGTGCAAATCGCTCATGTCTTCAACCGCAGAGTCGTCGCTCAATACACTTTCGGCCTTCTCACCTCCAAGTGTGAGCACAAGGAGATCACGGACGCGCGAAAGCAGATCCTCCACGAATCGGCGTGGCTCAAAACCGCCGACGACGACTTTCTCGACCACGCCATAGAGTTTCTCGCCATCCTTATCAATGACGGCATCGATTGCCTCGCCGATGAGCTCGTCAGGGGTAAAGCCAAGCAACGCAACCGCAGAATCATATGACACTTCATTGTCTACAGCACCGGCCATCAGCTGGTCGAGCACGGAAAGTGTGTCACGCACCGACCCGCCACCGGCACGCATGGTCAGCTTCAGCACGCCCGGCTCCAAGTCGATATGCTCGTTTTCGCACACCTCTTCGAGGTAGGGGCCCATGACCTCAGGAGGCACAAGACGGAAGGGGTAGTGATGGGTTCGCGAACGAATCGTGGAAATGACCTTGTCGGGTTCGGTGGTCGCAAAGATGAACATGACATGTTCCGGCGGCTCCTCCACAATCTTCAACAGGGCGTTGAAGCCTTGCTGGGTGACCATGTGGGCTTCGTCGAGGATGAAAATCTTATAGCGGTCACGGGCAGGGGCAAACGCGGCACGTTCACGCAGTTCACGCGCATCCTCGACGCCGTTATGGCTTGCCGCGTCGATCTCGACGACGTCAATCGAGCCTGGTCCCCCGGTGGCCAAGTCCTTGCAGCTTTCGCATTCACCGCACGGATGGGAGGTAGGGCCTTTGGCACAGTTGATGCAACGAGCCAATATTCTTGCGGAGCTGGTCTTGCCGCAACCACGCGGTCCGCTGAACAGATAGGCGTGGGTGAGCTTGCCTTCATCCAACGCTCGGGAAAGCGGAATCGTGACCTGATCCTGCCCAATGATGCCATCAAATGTGTCCGGCCGATACCGTCGATACAATGCAAGTGCCATAGTTCTAACCTACCTTCACCCGACTATCTTGGCCACGCGTTTCACACCTGAAAAGATTCTCTTTCCTTGCGCGATCACCCGTGTCAAAACCTGATTATCGCACTCTTCCCTACACCAAATTCACGTCGACCCGAACGCTTGAAGTTTCATGTTCACTGCAATTAGGAATGCGAAAAAGCAACCGGTGAACCAATTTGATTCCAAACCGTTATGAACATTCTACCGGTCCGGCCCGAGCCATGCGGGATACGAAAGGGACGAATGGGACCTCGGTTTTCACAGCGACTTTGACGGTGACATCTTCTCCATCGACCTTGCAGGTGATCAGCGTCGCTTTGTTGAGCGAGGAAGCGAGACGGGATTTGATGCATGGGTCAAAATCACCGTCACGAGCCGAAGCCGCTCCTGCGATGGCAGCCTGGTCGGCGGCCGACCTGGCCTCGGAGATACAGACCAGTATATTGCCGCCCAAACCAATCGCGGACAGAAGCACCGCCGCAACGGCAATGAGCATGACCCCGTTGATGGTTCCCGAACCTTCGTCGAATGCGTTACTTTTTGAACGCCGATGGCATGCAATCGCTGAGACCGTTGCAGACTTACCCGGTAACGGAAAGGCAGAGAACCATTTCCTCCGGACTCTCATTGGATTACTCCGGTCGCTTTGCCGACAACGGCCATGGGCAGCACATGCATGGGATCGGGCACCACCCGGCAACTCACCGTCACTTTGACCTGCTTGAAACCTCGGGATATCGAGACACTGGCATCACCACCTGCGGCATCATGCGCGGCAAGACGAGCCTCGGTATCGCTGCTGGACACCACGGCCACTCGTGCTGCCGCTGAAGCGGCATCCTGACAGTTCATCTCGACGGTGACCGCCCGAGCCAGCATCATCAACAACACGGCCATTGCCATCACTGCCGGAAGTACGACGGCAAATTCAGCAGTGACGGCGCCTTCGTCATTGTGCGCCCACCAGCGAGAACGGGACCATTCAGCACACCGATGCCGCCGCCCAGTCACAAAGGCACAAAATCGCTTACACAAGCCGCGTACCCGTGTAATCAATGACCAACCCCCATGAGTCGACATGCTGACTGCCATCGCGTTGAGACGCCTTTGGCAATGGCAACCAGCAGGTTGTTGCGATTGCACTCTTTGAAGTGACATTATGCGCTGCATCCTCTCTGCAATCCGCATCGTTTATTGTTGCCGTTCCCAATCACGAAACGTGCGCGATCAGACCACCTTGAGCGCTTTCTTGACCAATGCCATCAGCAGCGTCTTGACGGTACCGGATTTGAGTAGAGCCACCAGTACTGCGGCAAATCCCGTTGCGGCCACCAGAACCACTGCATATTCCGCCGTCGCCGCGCCCTCGTCGGGTTCGGCCAAAAACGCACGAAAACGTGCATCCAACAGGCACAACTGGCCTCTAACCTGCCGCGAACGCTCGGACAGGCGGGAAGCAAATCCCGTGACAACACCGGTATTGGTTTGATTGATTGTCATCAATTCCTTACTCATGATTACTCCTTTGATATCTGCGACATTGAACACCGCAGCCAACGTGGTTGCGACACTCACCAGTCTGACAGAAGTTCGCCATTTACCGTGACGATTTCGGCTACTGTGGTCGAACGCTCGGGGTTATACACATCCCGGGCGTGTCGCGGTTTTCATCCACCAAAAATGTTGACGAAAATGTGGAATGTCGGAAAGTTATCAACATTGCAAAACGGCCAGAAATAACTCCATTAAAAACGCAATATCTATCACGTCGTATTTAAAAATAGACTCGTATAATTCGATAGTCCATGTATGGAACTTGATACAAAGCGAGATGCACAAAGAAAAATCTTCCAACTAGTATCGGCTATATTTGTGAATCTAGCCGCACGGATTCAACGACCGATGAAGGAACCTATCGCGGGGATAATGCCGATGAGCATGAAAGA
Organism: Bifidobacterium sp. ESL0732; assembly: GCF_029395535.1. NCBI lineage: Bacteria > Bacillati > Actinomycetota > Actinomycetes > Bifidobacteriales > Bifidobacteriaceae > Bifidobacterium > Bifidobacterium sp. ESL0732. The sequence continues at coordinate 1,919,551 of NZ_CP113920.1, forward strand.
CGGCAGGAAACAGAGGCCCGTGGGCAAAAGAAGTTTCACCGAAAGCCTCTGGGCGGATTGCTCGATTGATGCACGCGCCCTGGCATCCAGTTGTTCGACCGCACTTTCCAGAGGGCCGACAGGCGAAACACCACGGGTCCAGGCACTTTTCAATGCATCGTCAATGACATTTAAGGCATCACGTGCAGCAGCGACATCATCTGAGGGAGAAAGATCATCGTCTTCATTCTGCCGTCTATGGACATGCTTGCCCTTTGGCTCAGACTTCTGTTCGCCCTGCTCCCCTGTTTTTTGACAGGCCAAAGAAGCTGCACACCACGCATCCTCCCAACTGAGCCCAAGCATCAACGAACGCGAGGCCTGGCAAAGCCCTTCTCCAAGCATTCCGCCCACAATCATGCCAACGGTCTCAAGCGCACGCGGAATCGACGAACCTTCGCGCATGGCCACCGCCATCATCTCCAGAATGACCCCGAGAGACGGACTCGTGGCAAAATTTACCTCCAACGCGCACAGTTGCCTCGAAGTCGTCTGCACAGGCGAGCGCCACAAAAACCATGCGACAGCCACCAAACACCCTGAAATCAGAGCATTCATCTTCACCCGCCTTTGCTTTCCGCCTCATCCACACCATCCATCAGCGTTTTCATCCACAACACACCCATCGCATACGTGCCCACTCCCAACAGCAGACAAACCCGACCGGCGCTGTTGCCGAAGAGAAACTCGACCGGCGAAGCGCCCATCAGCTGCGTCAACACAAGCGTGGCCAATGGCAGTAGAGAAAGAAGTTTCACCGTGGATTTCGGCACGGTGAAGGCATTGTCTTTCAAGGTCTTCATCATCCGGTTGCGCTTATAAGAGGAGGCCACGGCATCAAGACAGTGAGAAGCCTCGCATCCCAAGCTTTTGCTCAGTCTGCAGGCCAGATCCAGCTCGATTGCCGCCTGATCCGCCTGTTCTGACGTCTCCTTCGGCCCCAATTGCGAATACAGAAGATCCTGCAATTGTGCCAAATCAGGCATGACGGCAGTCTGAAACATTGCATCGACCTGCATCTGCTCGGCAAAGGCATCCTCAAGCGAACCTCCTGCCTTTACAGAGGCTTTCAAAGCATCGATACACGAGAGAATGCCCGCCTGCTGCTTATCCGAAATTACGGCAGGGGTTGAATTCTCCATCTTCAGTTTGCTGGTTTCGCTTGGCCAAGCGAAACAAAGTACCGCAGCCACCAGCAAAAGACCAGCCGTCAATGCAAACCAATCCATCAAATCACCCCGACCAACGACTGACGAAACTGTCCCATCCAGGCCCAGGAACCGGCATTCCCGCGCCGTCCCAAGTGGCAATCGGCTCGCCGGCGAAATGCTCGATATCCTTGGAAAGTCTTCCTATCTGGGCGATTCGTCGCTTGCCATTGTTGCGTTCGATATGCAGAACCACATCGAAGGCTCCTGCGGCAAGCATCGTCAACGCCGGTTGATTGAGCCCGGCCAAGAGTCCAAGAGAGACCAGACGAGAGGGCACACGGTCAACGCTGTCGGCGTGTAGGGTGACCATACCTCCGTGATGCCCGGAGTTGAATGCGCGCAGAAGGTCGGCTATCTCCTCACCACGGCACTCCCCTAGAACGATGCGGTCGGGACGCATACGCAGTGTCGCCTTGACCAGTTCGGGCAGACCTATTGCACCTGCACCTTCCACATTTGCCTCGCGAACAACCAAGGAAACGTGATTGCCACGGCCCAGCTTCCCCAGCTCCCGAACTTCCTCGACGCTGACGATGCGTTCTGCCGGATCGACCTGGGCGAGTAAAGCCTTCAAAAGTGTGGTCTTGCCTGCTCCCGTGCCGCCCGTAATCAGAATCGTCGCGCGCTTGCTTACCAAACCACAAAGCAACGGAAACCAGGAAGGCGGAAACAAGCCCCTCGCTGCAAGACCGCTGAGTCTGGGAACCGTTCGGCTTGGGAACCGTATGGAGATGCTGGCACCCATCGGCACGATTGGCGCGATGACCGCGTGGATACGGATACCCTCGACGCTTGAGGCATCGGCGATCGGGCAGGCGTCGTCGAGCCGCTTGCCCAGCTGCGCGCAGAGTTGGGCTGCGTATTCACGTACGACCCGAGGCGAGCGGAACGGCACTGCTGGATAGTATTCGCTCATTCCTCCACCTCGGTCAGCCCACACCCTGCCTTCGCAGGTCACGGCAATATCGGTCAACGCCGGTTCATGCGCCAGCTCTTCAAGAGGCCCGAACATCAATGTCAATCACCTCCTTCAGCCATATCGCTGATGGTGTGCGCCAACTCACCCATCACCGCACGGTCGGCTTTCGCAATCTTGAGGCCCAAACCTTCCAGCGAATCGCTGATTCTCGCGTTGTTGGGGCATATAGGCCCAAGCACCTGATGACCAAGATATTCGCTCGCCTCATTGACGCCCACCACTCCACGTTGCCGCGACGTACCTCTCGGTTCGATGCCAACAATCGCCGCCAGTTGCGGGGTCTCGCAACTTCCCGAGCCACGGTATCCAATCTCGCTATCTTTAGCAAAATTATCGCTTTGTGATTGCGCTGGTAATGAAGCGGACGAACCAGAAGAATCAAGAAAATCGTCGAAACGATGACTATCGCCTCGGTCAGTTGGGCTCATGCAACCCGAAGAGAGACGCTGGAGCAAGGTTTTCGCACGGGCCAAACCAAGTACCGAAAGCTCAGCCACAACAACAACCGACGTGTGGCGCAAACCCGGAACCATATCGACCACCCGACCGCCCGAGCCGTCAACCAGCACCAAGTCAATTTCTGCACTTCGTTGAAAGGCCGCCAAAACCGCCTGAACCTCCCACCATTCAGGGATCTCGCTGTTCCACGAATCGAACGCAAGAACCGGAATGCCCTCCCAATGCGGGAGCCGTTTGCACAACACGTCGCCGTCAATCTTGCCCAAGGGCGCGTTCAATGTGCCGAACCGCAGACCTTTGTCATTCTCCAATCCAAGTAGGATATCGAGTCCTCCAGCACTGAAATCCGCGTCCACCAATGCGGTGCGCCTGCCTTGATCCTTAAGCTGCAAGGCGGTCAGCGAACAGAGCGCGCTCAACCCTACTCCCCCGCTGGCCGAGAGGAACACCACTGTGTGCTTGGCAAACGTATGAGCGGCACCAGCCTTGATGCTCAGCGAATCTTGAGGCGAAGACAAACCGGCCCCTTCCACACTTTTATCTTGCGTCCGACTAACCTCGTACGCCTGTTGTGCTTGTGGCATCGGGGGTTCGGTAAGCGTCAATGCCGGCGCGACGGCGGTTTGAGTCCAATGCGCCACGTTCCCCTGCATCATCGCGGGACGAAGCATCGGAGCAGCCGAAAACGGGGTTGACAGGTTTAATTGTTGAGCGGCATATGTCTGAGCTTGCGCTTGCAGACTCCCTTTTGATGCGAGAATCGGCCCCTGTGCAACAGGCAAGCTCAACGGCAAATCTGGCGCATTCAGCACATGGGACGAGCGCGGCAATTCGAGCACGGATATAGGATTCTGCGGCCGACACGGCTGAGGCTTTGAACACGTTTGCAATGATGGAGGCAACCTCGCCGGCGGCGGAATTGCGGAAATCTCAGAAGCTGCCGGAACTTCTGCAGGCGGCTTTTGCGGTCTTAATCTCCTGATTGGTCTGCCTTTGATCTCGGCAGGCAACATCATTCTTTTATGCCGAGCAAACGGAGTGCCCGCGAGGCTTGGTCTTGAAATCGATAGAGTATTTTCCATACACTCATTCAATCCACTTGAGGGTCGGTAATGCAAGCTGAAACGGGTGCTGTGGTCGAATGATAGGGGTTATCCACATTTGAGGCGTGTCGCAACCTGAATCGTCGAACCGTACACATTCATCCACAAAAAACACCTCAAATCAGCATCAATCATCGAAAATGTATACGAAATGATAAGTAAATGATGAAAATAAATGATAATCAATATAAACAAATAATAAAATAACTTCAAAAGCTTGACGGCATCGGCAGATAAACAAAACTGGCCTGCAACCAAATCAAAGAGGTTGCAGGCCAGTTATCAGTTAACTAGCGATTGGCCGATAGAAACGACCAATCAGCCAATCAATCAGTCATCGAACGGGTCGAAGTCGCGGCGGACACGGCGACGCGGGCGCTCGCTGCGCTCTTCGCGGTCCTCACGATATTCGTCATAGTGATCGTCGGTCGCGTAGCGCGGGTTGCGGTCGTTGCGACGGCCACCACGGTAGCCGCCACCACGGCGTCCTTCGTGACGGTCAGAACGACGGTAATCGTCACGGTCCTCACGACGGCGGCGCGGACGATCCTCGAAGTCAGCATCATCAGCGGGATCCTCGCGGTCACGTCCACGGCGATCATCACGGTCTGAACGGCGACGGTCATCACGGTCATCACGCTCCTCACGACGGCGGCGCGGACGATCCTCGAAGTCGGCGTCGTCGCGATCCTCGCGCTCTTCACGTCCACGGCTGGAACGACGGTCGTCACGATCATCGCGGTCTGAACGGCGACGGTCATCACGGTCACGTCCGTGGCCGCGATAGCCACGCCCGCCACGGTCGTCACGGTCATGGTCGCGGCGTCCGCCACGACCACCGCCGCGTGGGCCGGATTCCTGATCCTCGAAACCTGGAATAGCCAGCGAGATCTTACCGCGGTCGTCGACGCCCTGGACGGTCACCTCAACGGTGTCGCCTTCCTTCAGCACGTCTTCGACCGCGTCGATACGCTCGCCGTTGGTCAGGTTGCGAATCTGCGAGATGTGCAACAGGCCGTCGGTGCCGGGAGTCAGATTGACGAACGCGCCGAAGCTCGTGGTCTTGACGACCTTGCCGTTGAAGTTCTCGCCGACAGCGGGAACGTGCGGATGCGCAATCGCATCGATGGTCTCCTTGGCCTTCTCGGCTCCGTCGCCGCCTTCGGAAGCGATGTAGACAGTACCGTCATCCTCAACAGAGACGTCGGCTCCGGTCTCTTCCTGGATCTGGTTGATCATCTTGCCCTTGGGCCCGATAATCTCGCCGATCTTGTCGACCGGAACGGTGGTGGTGAGAATGCGCGGAGCGTACGGGCTCATCTCGGCCGGAGCGTCGATGCACTCGTTGATGACCTCGAGGATCGTGGTGCGGGCTTCCTTCGCCTGCTGAAGAGCTGCGGCCAGAACGTCGGCGGGGATGCCGTCGAGCTTGGTGTCGAGCTGGAGCGCGGTGATGAATTCGGAAGTGCCGGCGACCTTGAAGTCCATATCGCCGAACGCGTCTTCGGCGCCCAGGATGTCGGTCAGGGTCTTGTAGATGTGCTTGCCGTCGATGTCACCGGAAATAAGGCCCATCGCGATGCCCGCGACAGGAGCCTTCAGCGGAACGCCCGCGTCGAGCAGCGACAGCGTGGAGGCGCAGACGGATCCCATGGAAGTCGAGCCGTTGGAACCGATGGCCTCGGAGACCTGACGGATGGCGTACGGGAAGTCTTCCTTGCTGGGAAGCACCGGCACGAGCGCCTTTTCGGCGAGCGCACCATGGCCGACCTCGCGACGCTTCGGGGAACCGACGCGGCCGGTCTCACCGGTGGAATACGGCGGCATCTCGTAGTTGTGCATGTAACGCTTGGTCTGCGGGCCAGAGATGGAATCGAGCGTCTGCTCCATCTTCAACATGTTGAGCGTGGTGACGCCCAAAATCTGGGTCTCGCCGCGCTGGAAGAGTGCGGAGCCGTGCACGCGCGGCACGATGCCGACCTCGGCGGAAAGCGTGCGGATGTCGCGCAGGCCGCGGCCGTCGATACGGAAGTCCTCAGTCAGGACGCGACGGCGCACAATCTGGCGCTGCAGCTCCTTGAAGGCGTTGCCGAGTTCCTTTTCTTTTTCGGCGTCGTCCATATCGGTGAATTCGTCGGCGAGCTTGGCGCGGACGTCTTCCTTGATCTCGTGGATGCGCTCCTGACGCGGCAGCTTGGCCGCGATGGAAAGGGCATCGTTCAAATCAGCATGAGCAATCTCGTCGATGCGCTTGTAGAGCTCGTCCGTATATTCCGGGAAGAGCTGGAACTCCTTGTCGTTGGTCTTGCCGGCCTTCTCCTTGAGCTCGTTCTGAGCCTCGCAGATGACCTTGATGAACGGCTTGGCGGCTTCGAGGCCACCGGCGACGACTTCCTCGTCCGGCTTTTGCTGACCCTCGTCGTAGATGAGGTTCCAGGCGTTCTTGCCGGCGCCAGCCTCGATCATAGCGATGGCAACGTCACCGTTTTCGATGACACGGCCAGCCACGACGATCTCGAAGACCGCACGGTCACGCTCGCTCCAGCGCGGGAAGGCGACCCACTGGCCGTCGACCAGCGCCAGGCGCACACCGGAGACCGGGCCTTCGAAAGGCAGGCCGGAAATCATGGTGGAGGCGGAAGCGGCGTTCAAAGCGATCATGTCGTAGGCATCGTCCGGATTGCAGGCGAGGACGGTCTCAACGACCTGGACCTCGTTGCGCAGCGTGTGTGGGAAAAGCGGACGCAGCGGACGGTCAATGATGCGGCAGGCGAGGATGGCATCGTTCGAAGGACGGCCTTCACGACGGAAGAAGGAGCCTGGGATCTTGCCTGCGGCGTACATCTTCTCTTCCACATCGACGGTGAGCGGGAAGAAATCGTAATTTTCCTTCGGGCTGCTGCCGGCGGTGGTGGTCGAAAGGACCATCGAATCGTCATCGAGGTAGGCGGCTACAGCGCCGTCCGCCTGCTGGGCCAAACGGCCCGTCTCGAAGCGCAAGGTGCGCTTGCCAAATGTTCCATTATCAATAACGGCCTCTACGGCCTTAATTTCGGGACCCTCCAAGGGTTCCTCCTTTGTTTAATTTCTACTATCCAACATACTGCAAAATGCTTTGTCAACGTCCGAACCTGTTCTTTTTGCAAGGCTTACCTGGCCTCACCAACGTTGGTGTCGGCACATTGACTTTCACTTCTCAGTCTGAAGCAGCATTGACGGCTCTCACGCCGGAACACATATTCAGATATTTCAATTATCGACCCTCACCTTAGGGTCGTCGGTATTTCTTCACACGCGAACATTTCTAGACGTTTACCAACGTCTATGTCCGTTTCCAGCCTCTGAAAAAGCCCGAGCACGAAGCCCGGGCATAAAATGCTATCGACGAAGACCAAGACGCTCGACCAAGGAGCGGTAACGGTTGATGTCGACCTTCTTCAGGTAATTGAGAAGACGACGACGATCGCCGACCATCAGCAGCAGGCCACGACGAGAGTGGTTATCGTGCTGGTGGGTCTTCAGGTGCTCGGTCAGATCGGAGATACGCTTGCTCAGCAGCGCAACCTGAACCTCGGGAGATCCCGTGTCGCCTTCGTGCGTCGCATACTTGGTTACGATCTCATGCTTTTCTTCAGCCGTAAGTGCCACGGCATCCTCCTTATAGTTGCTGCGCGGTGCCGTCGGCACGATGCCGAAGCGCTCTCTATCCGCGGGCGAATACACGCCAAGTTTCAAGTATAGGAATAGGTACGGATGAACGCGACGGGAGGCGCGCGTCAGACGGCGGCGAGCAGACCGCTGAAGAGAACGATCAAGAGGGCGATGCCTTCGATGACGAAGTACATCAGGAACGAGGCCCAGCTGCGGGTCAGCACGTTCAACGGCGAATCCTTCCTGATGCAGACAAGCAGGCCGACGAAAACGATCGCGTAGACACCCGCCGCGATCAACGCCGCGATGATGCCGAGGTTCGCCGCATTCGGCAGCATGGACGAAGAGCCGTACATGACGTAGGTGGAATACCAGAACTGGAATTTCAGAAGCGAGACCCCCGCGATCAGCTGTTCGAAAGCCAGCAGAAGCAGGAACAGGATACGCCACAGCCATGCATGCGCCTCCACGAACGAAAGCGCGAAAGTGGCTAGGGCGAAGACAGTCACCGCCCACGAGACCAGCGCGGCACCCTGAGGCGCAAACGGGCTCAGTAGCTTGACGATCTGCGCGGTATGGCGCACCGCGAGCACACGCCCGAACCAGTACGGGGCAATGAGGGCGACCAGCAGGATGACCAGATAGACCACCCAACGAATCGGGTGAAACTGACTGCGTTTGATGTCGGCCAAGGAAAGGTCGGTCTGTGGGATAGAAGCTTCAGGATGCTTGGAAACGCTGACTTTTTCGACTTTGCCTTCGACAATTTCGACGGCCTCGTTGTTCTGTGGGTTTTCGGGAAGCGCACTTTCCTGCGAAGAATTTTTTGAGAACTCGTGGTCTATATCTGTCGAATCATTCGTCATAGCCATGCCTCATTGATCTTACGAACCTTCTCGCGACAGGTGAGGCGATACCTTCTATTAGTCAATAAGTCCGAAATCCACTCACCCCGCAATGGGAGCGGATGACGGGAATCGAACCCGCGTAATCAGTTTGGAAGACTGAGGCTCTACCATTGAGCTACATCCGCGTGCCGTTTATGCGCGACCCAGAAGCCTCGCAAAACAACGACTTTCAGTATACACGACGCACGGAATTGGCGACACGTTCATTCATAAACTTGTGTGATCGATGAAGTAACAATATTCTTCAACCCATCCAGATAGCACCAAACGATGAATTCAACGCCAATTGACATTCCGTGCTGCGGCAACGCCGAGACCTGATTTTGGAAATGCCGGAATTAAGCCATTCTCCTTTTTCCAATAAATCAAAGAAAAAGCACGGAAACGCTGATTACGATGTATCAGCGTTTCCGTGCTGCACGTTCATTCAAGCTACCCAGCAATCACCAATTGCCATGTAGGGTGAATTTTGTTACTTGGACTTGGAGACCTTCTCATATTCGGCCTTGAGCTCCTTGGCGAGGGCCTCAGCCACGTCGGCACCGAGCAGCATCGACATGCCGCCGACCGGGCAGCTGTCGAGGAACATCACGATCAGCTGGCTGTCGGGGATGATGTTGTGGCCGAACTGCTTGTCGAGCTTGGCCACGACCTTATCGACCACTGGAGCGCCGACCGGATCGTCCTTCCATTCCTTGAACGTGGACCATTCGGTGAGCTGGGCGGTCTTGCCGTCATCCTCGAGATCGACGAAGACGGTGTCGGCGATGTCGCGGGACGAAGTGCCGACCTCGATGCCGTAGGTGCCCTCTTCGACCTTCCAATCGGCGAAGCGCTCAGACCAGTAAGCAAATGCACGCGAATCCAAGTCAATGGAGACCTCAGCGGACTCGCCGGGCTCGAGATAGACCTTCTTGAAGCCCTTGAGCTCGTGGACGGGACGCGCGACAGCTTCCTTCGGTGGAGCGACGTAGAACTGCACGACTTCCGCACCTGCAACGGAACCGGTGTTCTTCACGGTCGCGGTGACGCGAGCGGACTGCGGGCCGGTCTTCTCCGCCTTGGCGTCGGAGACCTCGAAGGTGGTGTACGAGAGGCCATAGCCAAACGGATACACGACGGCCTTGTGGAAGGTGTCGTAGTAACGATAGCCGACGAAGACGCCCTCGCCGTAATCGACGTGGCCTTCCTCGCCCGGCCAGTTCATCATGGTCGGATCGTCATCCAAATCGTTGATGATGGTCTGCGCGAGCTTGCCAGAGGGGCTCACATCGCCGAAGACGACATCAGCGGTTGCGGCACCGCCGGCCTGGCCCAAGAGCCAGGCTTCGAGAATGGACTTGGCATCATCGGCCCACGGCATGGAGACCGAGGAGCCATTGGAGAGGATGACCACAACGTTCTTGTTGGCAGCGGCGACTTCCTTCAGCAGCTCGACCTGCTTGGTAGGAATATCGAGCGAGGTGCGGTCGAAACCTTCGGATTCATAAGAGGCGGGCAGGCCGAGGAAGAGCAGCACGGTGTCGGCGCCCTTGGCGGTGTTGACGGCCTCGGTGGTCAGAGCCGGGTCCTGAGCGTCGTCGTCCAGTGTGAAGCCAGGGGCGAAGTCCGCTTCGACGCCGCGATCCTTCAACGCGTCAAGGAAGCTGGTGAGCTTGTTCGGGTTGATCAGCGACGAGCCGGCGCCTTGGTAGCGCGGGGTACGTGCAAATTCACCGATAACGGCCAGCTTGGTGCCGGGGGCTACCGGCAGCAGATCGTCCTCGTTCTTCAAGAGAACCATGGCCTCGCGGGCGGCGCGACGGGCGACATCATCATGTGCGTCGACATCGTAGCGATAGCCAGCCTGACCCTTCTCCATTGCCGGACGAGTCTTATTGACCAGATCGATCATGCCTTGGGCCATCTTCTCGAGCTGCTCGGGCTTGATCTCGCCGTCACGGACGGCGTGCACAATCTTCTCGTCGGTGTTGGTCGGCGGCATCTCAAGGTTCAAGCCAGCATTCAGAGCGGCGGCACGGTCGTGCACGGCGCCCCAGTCGGACATGACGATGCCCTTGAAGCCCCACTCCCCACGCAGCAGGTCGGTCAGCAGCCACTTGTTCTGCGAGGAATACACGTCATTGATCTTGTTGTAGGAGCACATGATCGTCCACGGCTGGGCGGTCTTGACAATGTGTTCGAAACCGGGCAGGTAGATCTCGCGCAGGGTGCGCTGCGACATATTGGCGCTCACACGCATGCGGTCGGTCTCCTGGTTGTTGGCCGCGAAGTGCTTGAGCGACGTGCCGATGCCCTTGGACTGGATGCCTTCGACCTCGCCGACGGCCTCGTGGCCGGCCAGGTACGGGTCCTCGCTCCAGAACTCGAAGCAACGGCCTCCCAACGGGTTGCGCTTGATGTTGATGCCGGGGCCGAGGATGACGGCGACCTGCTCCTGGACGCACTCCTCACCCATGGCCTCTCCGGTCTCGCGCACCAGATCCGGGTTCCAGCTTGACGACATGCCTGCGGCCGGCGGGAAGCAGGTGGCGGGAACGGCCTTGTCGACGTCCATGCCTTCGAGGTTCTGAGCCTTGCGCAGTCCGTGCGGGCCGTCGGTGATCGTGTAGTTCGGCAGTCCCTTGTCTTCGACTTCGCCGATGCTCCACGGGTTGGTGCCGCTGGTCAGCGCCGCTTGCTCTTCAACACTGAGATCCTTGGCACTCGTTACTGGTGTTGTCTGATTGGTCATTATGCAACCTTTCTGTTTTCTCGTAAGCCTCATCCCTGAGCCTTGCGCTACACCTACATTCCGTTCAATTATTGCCGATCCGGCAATTCCTGATTCCAGGATAACTACTTAGTTACCGACCGGTAGGTAACTATTATTTTAGCATAAACCCTCTACTGTGATAACACACAAAATAAGCAAAAATGCATATCGAAAAATGCCGCCGTCCGGCAGGGGTTGCCCCTGCCAAGACGGCGGTACCATGCCGTTCCGAGCAATGTATTATCTATTGCCTGACGATACTTTCCATAACCTCGAAGCCCAATCCATCACTCATCTTCACCGCGATGATGGGATATGATTTCGCTCTGAGCCTGATAACGCCAGTAAGCCAGCATCATCAAGATGGCGAGCGCCGAGATGAGAACAATCCACCACCAATTGACTTGTGCGAACTGGGTATGTGCGACCGTGGAACTCGGTTCATTGCAAAGAGGCGCTGCGGATGCTGTTGGTTCGAGCCAGCTCGCCGGATAGGCCGACTGCTCGGTTCCGCTGACGCATTCCTTGGCTCGATTACGCGGGGTGGTCGGCGCCGGAATGCCATTGTCACGGCTTCCGGCAGGCGGGTTCGCGGGGTTCACCGGATTGGAAGCTACACCAGGAAGCCCGGCAGCACGAAGAGGAACTGCAGCCGCGACAGGAACTATCGGCGCAGGCAAGGCCAGTGGAGCCGGTAATTGGCCGCCGGCCTGGATGGTGTTGCCGTTCGCAGCCCCAGGAACGGGAGCGGCAGGACCGTTATTGCCATTTGTATTACCATCATGGTTCTGGCTGCCGGAACCGTTCGAACCTCCATTGCCAGCATTGCTGCCGGAACCGCCATTACCGCTACCAGGGTTGGCACCCGAACCACCGTTGCCAGCGCCATCCGACGGAATGGTGCCCGAACCGTTACCGCCCCCATTACCGGGAGTAGCGCCGCCGTCACCAGCATTGCCACCGTTCGTCGGCGTGGTCACCTTCTGCCAGATGGCATACAGTCTAGTTAATCCGGCATTCAGCGCGATGGTGTCACCAGGTTGGTAGGTGACGCCGGTACCATCTTCCTCGGTATTCCAACCGTGGAAAACATAGTCGCTTTCGTTGTGATCCGGGGCGTTGGCAACCGTGTAATCCTTGAAATTATCAATGCTGACAGCGCTGGCAGTGCCAGACCCGTTATAGACGACCGCATTGTTCACTTTCAGCCCGTAAACATGATCAACGGCGACATCCGTGTCATCCTTCGGATTGACATTTTTCATGCGAACCGTGGCCCTCTGGCCCCAGACGTAGGTTCCTGCAGATTGCGGAACCTCTGCAGCATGGTCCGCGAGCGCCCGGGAAGCTCCCTGACCTGAACCATCATCGGCATTGCAGCTGCTCCATGCCGCGTTCTTGAGTTGGTAGATGTTGTCACCGGCGTCGGAGCAGAAGACTCTCTTATTGGCTTTGTCCGATACCTGCACCCATTCACCGCTGTAGGTATCGTCGAGCTTCGGCTCAGTGGCATGAGGTGCAGTTCCGTCGTTGTCGAAGGCGTTCGACGCCAGATAGGTCTTCGGGCCAAGCGTCAACCGGCTCAGGGCCGGCATGTCTATGAACATATAGGCACCGGCCTGTCTGTTGGCGGAATTGTCGAACGAGGATAGATCGAGGCTTTTGACGGATTCGAGTCCGTTGAACATACGGTTCATGTCGGTGACCCTGGAGACGTCCATCCAGCTGAGATCAACGCTTTCCAACGCCCCGTCAGCCTCGAACATATGCGAGGTGTTCGTCAAAGCGGCCCGAGTCATTTTTTGCGGCATCTTCAGCGTTTTCAGACTCTGCGCCCATGCGAACATGTAGCTTGCATCGCTGACGTTATCAAGGTTGAAGTTGGAGACGTCAAGCGAGGTGAGCACGCTGCGGCGGGACGGGTCTGAGGTGAGATCGAACATATGGTTCATGTTCCCGACATTGGAGGTGTCGAAACTCGAAACGTCCAGGCTGCGCAGACTGTTGTCGCCGTTGAACATGCTGGACATATCTTGCACATTGCGAGTGTCGAAATGCTCTGTCGGAATATTGGCCAGACTGGCGCAACCCTGGAACATGCGTCCCATCCAATGCACGTTCGAGGTGTCGAAACCGTCGAGATTAAGCGACGTCAACGAAACATCTCCGTTGAACATGTCTGCCATATTCGAAACGGCGGAGGCATCGAAACCGGAGAGGTCAAGGATTGTCAGGCTGCTAGCACCTTTGAATATGGAATCAAGATTGTTAATCCTCCCGTAGCCTGCGGGAGCCATGGTGTTCAGGCCGGTGATGCTACGCAGATTCGAGCAGTCGAGAAACATGCTGTCCGCACCGACGTTCGCACCGTAATTCTGCGAGACTTTGAACGAGGAGAGATCAAGATGCGTCAGCGAGGTGTCACCCGCAAACATCTGGGAGATACTCTGTGCATTCGCAATCAGGTTCTTCGAGCCAAAATCAAGGTTCTGCAATTTCGGATCATCCTTGAACAACCCCCACACGCTGCGCGCATAGCTCACATCAATAGTGTCAAGGCCATAAATGTGTTCGAGATTCGGCATCGAGGCGAACGCCCAACCGGAGTCGGAATTCAGCAGGACGCCCGGCTCAAGGACGATGGTCTTGACAGATGCGTTGTTCCAAGGATGGTTGGCGACACTTCCACCACCGGAGTTTCCAATGGCACCGGTTCCCCAGCCGGCAACAACGCCACGGCTCACGGTCAATACGCCATCGCAAAGTGTCCAAGGTGCATCACCCCACATTCCACTTGCCACGTCACTCGCCATGCAATCACCTTGCGCGGAGGGCGCAGGAGCGGAATTCGAGACCTTGGCAGGAGTCTTGGATGTTGGACTGTTCGAATTATTACCGGCCGCAGGCGACACATCCGTTCGACCTGCGTTTGCCTGCGACTGGGCGGTCGTTTGATCAAGTACCGCTGCGGTCTGATTCGCGTTCGCGAGCACAGGGCTCATCAACATGGCCACACCCACCAGCAAACCGACAAGCTTCGTCGTTTTCTTCACTTTCCATCTCCCTCGTCATGACCGGATACGATCATTGCCAATCGAGCATCGGCATTCATGCATTACTTACAGTCATCGTCAGCAAATCAAGTCTCTTCAAAAAGACGTCGAACGATATACTCAATACTGTTTTACATTACCATAATTTGCATCACATGCGAATATTTTCATAATCTTCTTAACGCCAATTATCTCAAAAACGTATTTTTTAATAATTTTATACATGAAAATACCAAATACGCAGGTTTTTTCTATCCGGCAATTTGTATATTATGAATCCCATTTCAACGATAATTAACATTTACAGTTATCTAAAATTTTTAATATTCTCTAAAAGGAAAAATCAAACGTTTGACTTATCGCTGCTAACGATACATCTTATATCTGTTGATGATACCTAAACCAGTCAGTTTCGGTAATATTCACCAGTCAACAGGACGACGGCAGCCGCCAACGGTCCGTCATGGCTCAGCGAGACGTGCCAACGCGGCGAAACCGTCATATTGGAAGAAACCACACCAGAGTCCATTATTGCCAGCGAATCCAACAGCTTCGTCTGCACCGCTTGCGTCAGCACAACATGTGGCCGCGAGCGCGAATCGTCGAGGATCTCGATCTGAGACCACGGAAAATCGTCAAGCGTGTAAGGATTCGACCGATCGCCCAGCGCCTCGCACCACGCCTTGAGCACGGCTTCCTTGCCTGCCCATTTAGCGGCCAAATGCGTCGCCTCATCGTCGTGCTTGATTTTGGCGCGTGCAGCTGCCTGCCGTAGCTCGCGCACAGAAAAAAGCCGTCTGCCACGCGAGCCGGGCTCGTCAAGTTGCTCGGCGAACGCCGCAACGTCGACGACATCGTGCCCCACCCCCAGCAGCTGCGAACCATACGGCTTCGATTCCCGGCCATCCTTGATCTCTATCACAGTTTCATGCTACCTGCCCGACATGAGATTCGAGAGCAATCGTGGCCAGAACGTCGGCATCACAAAACGGTTTCTCAAACGCCGGTGTTCCAACAGTAAATACCGTCAAAACGTCACTAAATCAATAAAACATAACAGCTTTATATCAAAATAGAACTCAATTGACTAAATAATTCATCTTATAGTATATTTTTATATATCTGTATGACCATGTAGGGAACACGAGTAAAAGCGGTAATTCTCGTACACAGTCAGGAGAAAGAGCAGGCAAGGTATTTATGAGCATCATGTTCCGCGTGAATCCCGACCTGCCAGACGACCAACTGAACGTAATCGTCGAAGCAACGAAGCCCACCGATGAAGCGGTGCAGCTCATGCAAGCCATCAAAAAAATGAGCCGGTCGAACAATTCCACGATCGTAATCAACACCGAAGAAAGCCTGGAGCTCATACCTATAACCTCAATCATCGCAGTCGAAGTCCACGACGAGATGCTCTTATTGCGCCTTATGACCAGCAAGGGGGTGACGCAAAACCCATCACCGCCAATCCGGACCATCTCTACGCGCGACACCTTAGCTCATTTACTGAGGCGCCTGCCCAATAAATTCGTCAGGATATCCCGCCAAAGTGCCATCAACATCAATCATCTGCGGTCATTGAAATTGAGCTATTCCGGCAATATGACGGCAAGCCTTGACGCGGGAATAGAAGAGACCGTGGGGCGACGCTATGTCGCTGATTTGCGAAAGATAATAGGGGCATGAGCCTGGTAGCGCGGAAAAGAACCAGCCAAAGACCTTGTAAACAATCATATGGAAACAGCCAAAAATCATCCGCCCGCCCCGACTCTGATCTCCTCGAGAAAACCGACAGACGCCGGCGAAAAAGGAATCCTAGCCCACGCCACTCTAAGCTATGCCATCAAAGGAGCACTGTTCGGTTCGCAGGGCTTATCTGGCGACGTATCGTCCGTTGTAATGCTGTGCAAAAGTATTGAGTTTGTCTCTCTTCGTCTCGTAATTATAAGCGACAGTAAGAATGAAGAAATCAGCGGCAGCAAACGCCACCAGCACCGTCCAGTTGAATTTTATAGAGGCGTTTGACACTTGGTTGTCAGCCGAGTTATCGCCCTCAACAGGGGTGACAGGAAGCCTGCTGCTATCAGGAGTCGACGCGACAGACGTACTCTGAACGGTGGCGGTAACCTGATTGGAATCTGCCACATCAGCTTTGACTTCGGCATTGGCGGCGACGGGCGCAGCACCGAAGGCAACAGCGACGCATAAACCGACGAGAATCTTCTTCAGCTTTTTCATCATGCCCCCTTCGCTTAGTTCACTTCACAACTCAGGCCTCACTACAACGAATGAAGCCAAGAGCCCTCACCAACTCACGTAAAATAAACATATCACGATGCGACGGAGCATGGCACCGGGATTTCAGCCCAGTTATTCGATTCACGGGTTAAGCGGTGTCAAAAAAGGGTTGAACTGAAACGTAGATAGAGACTATTTATCAATTCGTGCATATTATATATTATTGTAGAAATAGTACTTACAGACTGGTGTACTATGCGTAATTTTATATACAGTCTGTCTCTTGATGATAGGGAAGAAAGGACAAGGTGGACATATGGGCATCACGTTCCGCTCGAATCCCAAATTGCCGAAAGGCGATGTAAACATCATCGTTGAAGCAAGCGAAGCAACCGAGGAAACCGTTCAACTGATGCGATCGATCAAAACACTGCAACGGCGCAACCCGACGACTATCGCCATAAATACCAACGGCAGTCTCGAAATCATACCGACATCTGCCATCGTCGCCGTGGAAGTCAACGATGAAATGCTGAACATCCAAATCCTTGTCAACAAAGAGGGCCTGAGCAGAAAAGGGCCGTTGATCACTACCCTGAACACGCGCGATACACTCACCCATTTCATGACCCGTCTGCCTTCGGAATTCGTTCGAATCTCTCGACAAGTGCTTATCAATATACGCCATCTGCGCTCCCTGAAAGTCAGTTATTCGGGGAATATGAGCGCAAGCCTCGATGGGGGCATTGAAAAAATCGTGGGACGGCGCTATGTGCCTGCCCTTCGTGAAGTGATAGGAGCGTGACCATGAGACTGCATGGTCCTGCCGGCAGCATCAGCGCACTACTGCGACCTACGCAAAGGGATTCGAAGCTGGCGATGATTTTGAATTACGCCATCAAAGGCCCGATGATCGGCTCACTGACCGTAGCGATCATCGAACTGTTCCTGCCGGGATGGATGCCCATCGGCAGGATGAGCATGGGCACGATGCTTATTCTCGATGTCATCCTTGGAGAACTGACGTTGGCACTGTTCTGCACCGATCTCCCATGGAGCGTCATCATCCCACTGCACGGGGTCTCTACACTGGCCCTATCAGTGCTTTGGGTCTATATCAACGGCGGAAAAGAGCACCTGTTCAGCAATGAGATGCTCGTTTTCGTCGTGCTGTTCATTGTGCTCTATATCTGCGCCTGGCTGGTGATTTCCGCGTATTCACGTTCGGTCACCGAAGGCATGAACGAAAAGCTGAACTCTGCTCTTACCTCCTTTAAAAACAAAAACTTCAAACACGAAGATTCTGCGACGATATCTGCTGACGCAGCAGACAAAGCGGAAGATCAGAGCGGACTCGAGTGAACAGATAAACGGGCGGGAGAGATTAATAGAAGTCCCGATAAATGATAAATGTTGTGCCTCCTTGCAATCCAGAACGATTGCAAGGAGGCACAACATTTAATGGCGCTTTTGGGTATCCACTACCTTGTTACTTTTTGATGGTGGCAGAGTCAAAGTCGCGGTGGCGAGCCACGATGTAGCCGCCGTTACGGTAGGCCAGCATCAGCAGGAACAGCGGCACCAGGAACACCAGCATCCACCAGAAGTTGAAATGCCTCACCATACCGCTCGGGGCCGAAGCCTCCACCTCGCAGCGCGTCAGACCATTATAATCCGACAGACTCCAGGCGGCCGGCTGTGCGTAGGCTGAGCCGTCCGGTTCAATCCAGTCGGCCGGCTTCGTGCTGCCCTTGGCATCCTGCATCCTGCGGTAGACGTCCTCCGGGATGCACTTCGGACGCGCGGGCTGCGTCTGCTGAGGCTGCTGCTGGGCCGGAGCCGGAGCCGTGGCGGGCGCGGGCGCGCCGGCGTTCGCGGCGGCGCCGATAAGAGGCGCAGGAGCCAGAGCGGGCGGTGCTGCAGGCAGCGTGGGGGCAGGAGGAGCCACCGATTGAGGCACTACCGTCGGTGCGGTCGGAGCCGGACTCGGATTCGGTGCAGGCGACGGGCTCGGCGTCGGGGCCGGGCTCGGAGCAGGCGATGGACTTGGCTCAGGTGACGGTGACGGTGACGGCGACGGAGTCGGGGTCGGGGTCGGAGACGGACTTGGCTCAGGTGACGGCGATGGGTTCGGGTTCGGGGCCGGAGACGGAGACGGTCCGGGCGACGGCGACGGGGTCGGAAGCGGGTTCGGAAGCGGCTTCACTGGCGGCAATGGCGCTATCTGGATAGGAATGATCTTCGCCCACACCGCATATACCGTGGTCGTGCCAGGCGCCACCCTGATATAGCTGTTCTCTTTGTAGTAGCCGCCATGATCATATGGCAGAGTCCTCCAACACAGGAACTTGTAACCAGGGACCTCATAACCGTTCTGAGCAAGCTGCCTCTTATAATGCAACAGGTCGATTCCCTCGCCAGGAGTCACGGTGAACACGTCGTCAGGCGTGGCGCCGGTAGCCGTCAAGCCAGCCGGAGGACGTGCCTCATAATGAATGGTGTAAGGAGGAATTCTGCTCTTCCACTGCGCGTACAGCTTGACCTGCTGGCCGGGCGCCGTGAAACCGGTGACGACATTGTTTTTCCTGTATGGCGTTCCGCTGCCATCGGCCTTGGTATTCCAGCCAAGGAACTTCTGAATCTTGGCGTGATACATCAGGCGCGGAACCGTAATCTGGATACCAGCGGCATCAGGACCGACCTCGCGAATCTTGAAATCATCGCCACTCACGTTGACACCTGCGGGAGCGTTCTTCTCGAAGACCACTTCGGCGAACACCTGCCAGCGGAAAATACCACCGGTGAAGCCGGAATCACAGGTCAGCGCAGAAAGCGACTCATTATCGCCTTGACTGGCGTCACTCACCCAGTTACCGTCTTTGCTGGTCCAACGGCCGGTATAGCCATGCCACTCTTCGGCGCCGGCATTTTGAGGTTCTCGGTAACTGAAGAACGAAGCATTCAACCGCGTCTTCGGCCCTAGAGCAATCTGCTTGAGGGTGAACGGGAACGCCCGCTTGCCTTCGACAGCATTGCCCGTGTCCCAGCCGGACAGGTCCAGCGAGTCAAGCTGTTCATCCTCATCGAACATCAGGGAGATATTGGTCACACGGCCGGTGTTCCACGACTCCAACCCGGTAACAGAAGCCAGCGCGAAATCACAACGGAACATCTCTCTCATACTGGTGACCCCGGAGACGTCCCAGTCGACAAGATCCAACGAAGTCAGGTTCACATCGTATGCAAACATTTGGGAAAGATTGGTGTTGCAAGCCTTCACACGCCAAGTGGAGATGCCTTTGATCTCCGTAATATGAGGAATGTTCATGAATGTGCCGTTCATCCAATCGATTCTGGAAACGTCCCATCCCGAGACGTCGAGATATGTCAGCGAACTCAAATCAGAGAAGACATACGGCATCTGGCCTGTCAACGAAGCCGTATTCCACCGCGACAGGTCAAGCTTGGTCAGCGAACGACACTCCAAAAACATCTGATTGACAAACTTGAGCTTTTCGACATTCCAGCCGAAAATCCCGTCAAGGTCGCATAGTGCGTGATCATATGAGAACATGTCCGCCATATCGGTCACTTGGGAGGTATCCCAATTCGACAATCCGTCGATGCGTTTCAAGGCGTTGTCGTTCATGAACATCTCCCACATGTCGGTCACCTGAGAGGTATCCCAACCGGAGAGGTCCAAAGTCTCGAGCTTGGGATCGTTGGCAAACTCCTGCTGCATGACGGCTTGAGCAATCGGCCGCCCGCCATTGAGATCGCCCACCCCCTGGATATAACGCAATTCGGGCAAAAACCCGAAACCGATCGAAGATTGCGGATCCGAGGAGAAGAAGGTGTGCGTGGGATTATCGAACACCAGACCTACCATCTTTTCGATGTTGCTCTTGTGCTGATCGCTGTAAGCCGTCGTATTCGGACCCCACGGCTCGTCATCGACAGCGAAAACTCCGGGGCCGACATGCATCACATAGCCGTCATCCTCCTGACGCAACGACCAATGCACCTTGTTCTGTCCTGCGGAGTCACCGCCCCAGTCGCCTTCTTCAACGACATTGCTCTCACCTTGGGGCTGAGCGTGCTGGGCAGCCTGCGAATCAGGCACCGACTGCGCCGGATGAGAAGACTGCTGAGACGGTGCAGCCGCCTTGTCTTCACCAACGGCATTCTTTTCAGCAGCTTCCGTCTTCGATTCTTTGGAATCACCGGATTGTGAGGTATCTGATGACGATGCTGCCGATTGGCTACCAGAGCCGGCGACGCTGCCCGCCTTGGGATCTTCGGTAGACGTCGCAGCCTCGCCGGTGCTCGTCTGTATCTGCGGCTCCGCGGTTTCGTCAGCGGAAGCCGCCGTGGCGAACGGACCGGCAATCATCGCCGCAGCAACAAGCATGCCGACTATCGCTTTATTCAAAGACCTCATCGCTTCTCTTCCTTTCCCACGGTTCTTCACTATCACTGTTTGTATAGATGACGGATTCAGTCGTTCAATGCATCATCCATAATTCAGAAGTACTAATTATTAGTATAACAATGCATTACTAGAAACGTTTGAAATGAATGGATTTTTTCATCAATCCGTCCCGCATCACTGTCGGACAAAATAAAAAATATCGACTCATCGACAAATGCCATCAACGTGGTATTTGTCACACAACCTTTGTGAGAGTAGGGGTATCACATATGCTGTATACCCAAGAAAAAAATGATATTTCAGCGTCTTTTTAATTGAAGAAGATAAAATAAATCACTTTCCTGCGATAAAAAATCTCATAAAATATTCTGTCAGCATAATACAACCATTGCAAGAATACTCAAATCCATATCGGTCACAAATCACAATAATTCCAACAGATTCGTACCATCAGACCACGGAAGCCAACCAAAAGCAAGATAAGTCCGTCACTGGCACAGAAACCAGCGACGGACTGTCTTATGTCAACCGTTCAACGGAGAAATGAAATCTTCTTTTCTATCTACCGATTACTCGAAGTAGCCGTCGGAGCCGAGGCGGGCATCCGGGTTGAGGAGCATCGCCTTTTCGACCTCGTGGGAATCATAGGCCTTAGTGTCTTCGTGGAAGCGACGGTTGTCGATCTCCTCGTAGAGCGGGGCCTCACCCATCATGCCCATCAGGCGGCGGCGTTCGCCACGTGCCAGACGCTCGTTGGCGCGAGCGCGCCACTTGTCGAGCGCATCCTGGCCGTACTCGTTGGCCACGGCGGCCTCGAAGGCGCCGGGATGTACGAGGGCGACGAAGCCGGAGACGTGGCCAAAGCCGAGCGAGGTGACCAGTCCGGCCTTGATGGAGCCGATGTTGAGCGGCTTACGCAGCCAGACCATATGGTCATCCTTGCGCATCTTCGGGTCGACGCAGTCGAGGGCCGCGTTGGCCGGAATGACGCCGGACTTGAAGAGCTGGGTCAGGCCGTCGATCTGGAAGATCGCAGCGCCGCCCATCGCGTGGCCGGTCAACGACTTCTGCGAGATGACGAACAACGGGTTGCCGTCATTGCGGCCGATGGCATGCTGGATGGAGTTGTGCAGCTCGGATTCGTTGGAATCGTTGGCATTGGTGGACGTATCGTGCTTGGAGACCACGGCGATGTCATCGGGGGCGACACCAAGACCCGCCAACTGGCGAACCAGCTGGGAGTCCTTGCCTCCCTGAGCTGCGGCGAGCGCACCCAAGCCCGGAGCCGGGATCGAGGTGTGAGCGCCATCGGCGAAGCTGTGGACGTAACCGACCACGGCCGCCACCGGCAGGCCCATCTTCAGCGCGATATCGCCACGGGTGACCAGCATCGTGCCGCCACCCTCGGACTCAACGAAGCCATCGCGGCGACGGTCGTTAGAACGGGAGAAGAAGCGGTCGGAGATGCCCTTGCCGTACATCACGTTTGCGTCGGCGGTAGCACCCATGTTGCCGAAGCCAATCACCGAATCCACGCCGATGTCATCGATTGCGCCGGTGACCACGAAGTCCGCCTTGTGTAGGGCGATCTTGTCGACGCCTTCCTCGAGCGAGACCGCGGCGGTGGCGCAGGCGGAAACCGGCTGAATCATGTTGCCGTAGCCCCCGATATAGGACTGCATGACATGCGCGGCGACGACGTTCGGCAGAGCTTCCTGCAGGATGTCGGTCGGAATCTCGTGGCCGAGGAAACGGTCGAGATAGAGCTTGCGCATGCTGGCCATGCCGCCAAAACCGGTGCCCTGCGTGGAGGCGACCATCGAAGGGTGAATCGTCTGCAACACCTCGGCCGGTGTGAAACCGGCGGAGAGGTAGGCGTCAACGGTGGTGACGATGTTCCAAAGCGCGATCTCGTCGACCTCGCCGACCATCGAAGCGGGAATGCCCCACTTGACAGGGTCGAAGCCCTTCGGGAACTGGCCGCCGACAGTACGGGTCATGGCGAAGCGCTTGGGCACGCGAATCATCGAACCGGGTTCGCGGGTGACACTCCACTCGCCGGACTCCTCGTCCTGGGCGATCGTAGTGTGCTCGGCATCCATGATGACATACTGCTGGGCGACTTCTTCGCTCGGCACATTGAAGGTGACTTCATGGTCGAGGTAAATCTCCACCTCGCCGCTGGCAGTGCCTTCCTGATAATCGCCGCTGCCCATGCCATTGTCGAAGGGACGCAGGCCGGAGCGGGCCACGACCTCGTCGTGGTAACGCTCGGCGATATCCTCTTCAGGCACGAGATTGCCGTCGGTATCGTACCAACCGGCGTTCGGGCTGTCCTGCCAAGTGACCAGACCCATGTTCCAAGCCAGCTCAAGCACCGCTCCGGCAGACAGGTCTACACTGCCGTCGGGGTGAATGCCCAGCTCGGCCTCACTGCGGGTACGGCCGGATCCCCATGGGCCCAGCTCGCCGATGGAGACGATGACAATCTGGTCTTCGGGCTTGACGGTGACATTGCGCCAATCGGCGAGATTGACCTCGGCCTGACGTGGAGGATTCGGGGTGGGCAGCGCCTTGATGAGCGTCGCCTTGCCGTCCTTGTTCTTTGTGCTTGCCTCGGCATCCGTGTTCTCGCCTGCGTTAGCCGCAGCGGAATTGGCCTTGTCGGCCTCGGCTTCGGCTCGAAGGGCGGAGATATCGATGGGTTCGCTGCCCAAGCCACCGGTCAGGTCGGCACGAAGCGGAGCCTTCTCGGCCTGCTTGCGGGCCCCGGTGTCAGCCAGATCGAGCAGTTGCTGTGCGATTTCTTCTGTGGAATAGGTGCGGATGCCATGGCGTTCGACGACGTCGACCAGCGGGTCGTTGCCACCCATCAGGCCGGTGCCACGCACCCAGCCGATCAGCGGGTGGGCGAAGGTGACCCTGTTGGACCAATCCTTCTCCGCGCGGGCACGAGTAACGATGGCGTCGAACGAGGCCTTGACCTCACCGTACGCACCATCACCGCCAAAAACGCCGCGGTTCGGGGAACCGGGCAGGACGACGTGGAGCTTGTGCTGCACGTCGGTGTCGCCGCCGATGGCCGCAAAGCCGGTGATCGCACGCTCGACGCCCCAGAGCATCAGACGTGCCTGGGACTCGAAAAGCTGGCCGGAATCGGCCATGGTGCCATGCACCGGAGGTGCCGCGAACGGGAAGAAGAGGCTCGGCTCGTAGGCGGGCTTCAGAATCGTCGTCGTTGCGCCGGTGGTCTTCTTGCTCACGCCGCCGACCCACTTGACCAAGGCATCGACGTCGCGATAGCTGGAAAGGTTAGCCGGGACCAACCAGAGCTTGGCGTCGCCGACCGCGTGCTCTCGGTAGACCTTCTCGGCCCATGCCTTCACCGACTGCTTGAAGCTGTGCGAAGTGGCGATAACCGTCGCGCCGCCTGCCAAGAGGCCTTCGACGACCTGGCCTGCGATGGAGTTCGGGGCCACGCCGGTGACCACGGCGACGTCGCCGGCAAAGCGGGACGCCTTCGGATCGGTCTTGGCATTGCTGCGCGCCTCGACCGCGATACGGTTGAAAGTGGAGGACAGAATGCTGTTGCCGTCGGTTTCCGCCTTGGACGCGAACCAAGTGGCCTGATCGGCGACTTCGTGTCCTGCGCCGATGAAGCTCAGCGCAGAGACCTTCTGGTCGTGGTTGTAATACAGACGAGCGAGATCCTCGCGCGCCGTGGCCCAACGGTCATCGAGCAGCAGGGCCTTGCGTTCGTCGAAGCGCGGCGCGACCTGATCAACCCAGTCGCTGCCAAGTTCGGCCTCGACGGTTTCGACCACGGCGGCATCCTCGTCTTCGTCTTCCTCTACGACAGGAGCCTTGACACCGAGCTCATCAAGCACGAAGCGTGCGGTCTTGGCGAGCACGCCGTCGGCGCCAGTCACTTTTTCGGCGAAAGCGTCGAGAGCAGCAGAATCGACCACCGAACCGCCGGCGCCGCCAGCACTCGGAAGAGCCACGGAAACGCCATGATCGGCGGCGACCTTTTGCACGGCCGCGTCAATCAGCGCGTTCGCGTCGTTGGCGTTGGAGACCTGAGCAGTGCTGAGGCTGGCGAGATCGTCACCACGCGAAGAGCTGCCTTCGCGGGTTTCGAGGACCAACGTGCCGAGCACGTAATCAGCCCAGCCTTGGCCCAGCTGCCAGGTATCGGTGACGCGCTTGACGACCTGGGACTGCTTGACGCCGGAAGCACCGAAGAGACCACGGATACGATCGCGCACAATATCGGAAAGCACCGGGCCAAAGGGCTTATAGTTCGGAGCCACCTTGTTGACCAGAGCATAGAGGTCGGTAATCGACGCCTCGGCGGCGCCGTCGACCGATGCCACGCCAAGCTCGGAGCTGATGTCCATCAACAGCTGGTTACGGCGTGAAGAGACGCCGTTGGTCAGAGTGTCGGTGGTATCACTGTCGCCGATCTGGTCGGGACGGACTTTGGCTGCGTAGGCCAGGAGCATTTCGATACCGTCGGACGCCTTGAAGGGCAGATCCGCCGGGCGTTCGGTTGAGGCAGCGGCTGGAGCGGGTGCCGAAGGAGAAGTAACCGCAACAGAATTTTGAGCGGCTAACGCCGCCGTTTCTGGCTGCTTCGCGCTCGAGTTATCGCGCTCAGCGTCGGGGGCGGAAAGCCCACTGGGCTTTCCGCTGTTCCCCTCCGCAGAGAGCTCGCTGAGCTCTTCGCTTTTCTCCGGCGCCAGACTATCCGAATCGGTCATATACACGCGCTGCTCGTCGCGACCGAGGTTGTAGACCGCAACCTCGCTACCCGAGAAATCAGGCAGACGCAGGGTCTTAGTGGCTAGGTTGGCGAGTGTCGGCTGGTTGCCGAGGCCGACTTCGACGTAATTCTCAACGCCGAGACCGCCTTGGGCCGGGTCGCCGAACATGATGGCCTGCGTCTCGATCCAGCGCACCGGGGAGGCAAACTGCCAGGCCAGGAGCTCGGTGAAGAGCAGACGGCCGAGTTTCTGCTCGTCGGCGGCGTAGGAATCCCAAATCTCCGGATTGTCAAGCGCTTCCTGAATGCGGGTGGACGGCACGACATCGACGATCTTCTGTGCGAACTCGCGGGTCATCTCGAACGGCGTCGCCACAAGATTCGGAATATAACGACCGACCAGACGCTGGTAATCGATATGCGCCGGAAGCAGGGTGTCGAGTTTGTTGCGGAAGTCGGGCACGCCTTTGCGCAGCAGCATGGAGTGGAACGGCACGTCGATGCCGGGCACATACATGAGCGCGGGCTTGCCGCCGTATTCCTTGACACGCCGGGCGGAATCCTTCTTCAAAGCCTCAAGACCCTTGAGCGTGCCTGCGATGACATACTGCTGGCCGGAAAGGTTGTAGTTGACGATTTGCAGGAATTCGCCGCTTGCTTCGCTTACGGACTTGACATAATCGTCCACACCGTCGTCACCCACGCCGAACTGGTTCGGACGCAAGGCGGCCATCCGGTAGTTGGAACGGCCCTGCTCATCGCGGTCGATGAGGCTGTTCATGGCGGAACCGCGCTGGAAGACCAGCTCAAGCACCGTCTCGAAGGGAATGATGCCGGCGAATGAGCTCAGCGCGTTGTATTCGCCCAGCGAGTGGCCGGCGAAATAGGCAGGCCAAATGTCGCTGCCGGCCTCGCGAAGACGGGAGGTCTGGGCATAGGCGACGGTGGCGAGCGCCACCTGGGTGAACTGTGTGAGGTTCAGCAGGCCGTCTGGGTGATGGTAGGTCACGCCGTTGGCGGTCAGCGTCTTCGGGTTGTCACGTACGATGGCCAGAATCGAGAAGCCGAGTTTTTCACGGGTGAGTTTGTCGGCTCGCTCCCAGGTTTCGCGGGCGGCGGCGGACTTGGCGCGTTCGTCCAAGACCATGCCCTGCTGCTGGATGCCCTGGCCAGGATAGACGTAGGCGGAACGCGGGGCGCGAACGGCTGCGGTGCCACGGGAGACGATGTTGCCATCGATGCGGCAGGTGACCTCCAGAGTCATGCCGCCGTGACGCAGCTTGCCGATGCGCTCGACCGAAATCTCGACCTTGTCATTGAGCTGGACCATGCCATACATGTTGTAGGTCCAACCGACAATCTCATAGTGCGCGCCCTTGTCGTCGCGTGCCTGCACGACGTGCTGCGCGGCGGCGGAAAGCCACATGCCATGCACGAGCGGTGCCTTCAGGCCGGAAACGGCGGCGCCGCGATGCGAGGTGTGGATCGGGTTGAAATCTCCGGAAGTACGGGCGAACGCGGTCATCTCGCTCGGTGCGGTCAATGTGACGCGACGCAACATGCGGCGCGGAGTGGCCACCACCTGGTCAAGGCCCTTATCCTCGTCCTCGTCGAACGGGGTACCAGCGCCGGTCCGGCTCTTGCGATAAGCAAGATAGTCGCCATAATCGGGCACGTCCACCGGAAGATCGTCGGAATAGGAACGACCACGCACGGCAAAACGCTCGACCTCGTGGGCCAAAACGGTGCCGTCGATGGCAGTGTGGGTGACGTGGATGGTCACGATTCGGCCGGAAGCGGACTCGGCGTAGGCGTCGGCCCAGCTCGTCAGGTCAATCTTCTCGCCGGTGTGGGCCAGCAACTCATCCTCGGTGACCTCGAGTTCCATCTGATGGTCAAGGTGAACGGCGTTGAGCAGGCCCTCAATAACCGGATAGCCGTGGACATAAACCGAACCGAGAGCCGTGTAAATCGCGGGCCAGGCCGGGCCGACCAACGCATCAGGGGCGATGCGCGAGGCGTTCAGGGAGCCGGGCATATTGCCGGCGGTGGCGGCTTCGTGGTCGTAGCCGAGGTTGGCGGAAAGCGTGTAGCTGGTATGGGCCTGGCCGTAGGGGAAGGCGACCTTATCGCTCATCTCTTCGATTTCGGGCATCGCCGTGAGCTTGTCTCCAGTGATGGCGGTATTGCCGATACCGGCGGTGTCGGCCAGCATCGCGTAGACGTGCTTGGGCAGACGTTCGCGGTCGACCACCGGGAAGAGCCCGGTTTCGGCGGGACGGACGTTCAGCGGGATGACGATGTCGCGCACCGCGTGCTTGGAAAGTCCGCCGTCGGGGTCGTTGTCCCAGAAGGTGTCGAGGTGGATGTCGAGATCGAACATCTGAGTGCCGTTCTCGTCACCAACTTCACGGATTTCGTAATACTTATCGCCATTCGGCGTACCGAACGCGGGGTTGGTCATCAAGTGACCGACCCACGAGATGTTCGGGGACTTGCGAATGAAGTCTTCGGCGTCACTGGCCGCATCGAGCTCCGCGAACGCCTGTTGCGGCTCTGCTCCCCCGTTGAGCTCACGGGTGCGGTCGAGCGCGGCGGCCTCAAAGCGGCCAAGGATGGAGCCGACAGGCTCGTCAATTGTGGTGATACCGGCCACCGAAATCGGACCGGGGATGGCACGCACGGAATCGGCTGAATAACGCGGGTCTTCGGACTGCCAAAGCTGGTCTTGACCCCACCAACGCAACAGGTCGTTGTCGATCTGCGGCACGAAGGGCATCGGCTTGTGATACTCGTGGATCAGCGTCGGGAACCAGGCCACGTCGGTCGGGGTCACGGTGACCTCGGCGGCACGCGGATAGGCCCGCTGCAGCTTGTCGATGGCGGTCTGCGGGTCTTTTTCGACGTCGGCGCGGGAAGTGAAGAGCGAGGCGAATTCGCCGGATTCCTGATCGCAGACGCGGGCTTCGGCGCGCTGCAGCAGGTGCAGGAAACGGTCGGCATAAGTCGGATCGGCCCATGGGAAGGTAAGTTCGGCGAAACGCTGCGCCCACTGGACGTAGGTCATCTTGTCAAGGTCACCGAAGTAAGGACGTGAGGTCTTGTCGAGCGCTTCGATGATTTCATCGCGACGGCTTTCCAGCTCTTCCGGATGCTTCATGACGCGGACAAGCAGACGGCCACAACGAGCGGAGGCGTTTTCAAGCTCGTAGATATCGGCGTGCAGGTGGCTCAAGCCGCTGGCGACACCGCCCTTGGCGACCTGGCCGGCCGGAACCCAGTTCTCGCCCAGAGGCGCGAACGGGTCGGAATCGTCTGGCTTCGGCGAAATGCCGGGGGTCGCGACGAGCATGCGCTTGACGTCGGGGTTGGTGTGGGCTTCCTTGGCCGTCATCGCGGCGGTGCCGATCAGAACGCCGTCAACGGGCATGTCAGGTTTGCCGTAAACGCGCGACCACTGGCCGGAAATATAGTCGGCAGCGCGGTCGGGGGTGCCGATGCCGCCACCAGCGACCAGCACAAGGTTGTCGCAGGCACGCACGTCGGCGTAAGTATCCATCAGAAGGACGTCGAGGGATTCCCAGGAATGGTGACCGCCGGCGGCTCCGCCTTCGACCTCCATGATCACGGAGACCGGGGCGACGGCCTTGGCGATGCGCACGACCTGGCGAATCTGGTCGATGGTGCCGGGCTTGAAGGCGACATACGGGAAGCCCTGCTCGTTGAGCGAGGCGACCAGCTGCTTGGCTTCGTCGAGTTCGGGAATGCCCGCGGAGATCACCACGCCGTCGATCGGGGTGCCGGAGGCGCGCTTCTTGGCGACGATGCCTGCAGGGCCGAACTGCATATTCCACAGATAACGATCCATGAACATCGCGTTGAACTCAATGGTTCGGCCCTCTTCGAGCTGCTTACTAAGAGCGGCGACGTTACGGTCGAAAACGGCCGGAGTCACCTGGCCACCACCAGCCATTTCGACCCAGTAGCCGGCGTTTGCGGCCGCGGAGACGATATCAGCGTTCACAGTGGTGGGGGTCATGCCGGCCAGCAGCACCGGCGGCTTGCCCGTCAGATCGCTGAACTTGGTGCGAATCTTGTCACCGGCGGGCGTGGAAATCACCTTCGGAGCGAACTTGCGCCAATCCTGCGTACGGGTGGGTTCCTCTTCCATGGTGGAAAGCGCGGCGCGAGCCTCTTCACTGTCGGCCTCGACTACGCCGACGCCGGTGCCTTGCACCAGAGCGCTGACAAGCTTGCCGACGGTGTTGCCCGGGCCCATATCCACAATCCACAGCTTGGTGGGATCGTTGCTCTTGAGCAACGCGTCGGTGCGCGCGGCCCAATCGACATGGTTGACCAGCACTTCGCTGGCCAGCGTGCGGGCGCGATCGGCGTCTAAGCCGCAAGCCTGTGCCCACGAGACGGTGGACTCGACGGCTTCAGCCATCAGCGGGGAATGGAAGGGAACAGTGACCTCGAGATACTCGAGGATCGGGTCGAAAACCTCGCCGCCGCGAACCTTGTCGGCGCGCAGCTTGGCCTGACGGCGGTGTTCCTTGCCCACCTCGACGGCGAAGGACGCAAGATCCTCCGGATGGCCGGAAAGTACGTAATTATCGGTGGCATTAGTTACGGCAAACGCGATCGGGCCGCGCGGCTTTACCACGCGATCGACCAAGACCTCGATCTGGCGCTTAGTGGCACCACGTACCGAGAGCATCGGCGTGGCATCGCCGAATTTCGTGGAGACCGGCAGCAGACGGGACTGACGGGTGCCGGCGGCACCGATCAGACGCGCGATGGCGAGAATCTCGTCGATGGCGTCGCGGGCCGCATCGATGGAACCAGCCGCTTCAATGGCATCGACCATATGCTCGGCGATAATGCCCTGGGAATGACCGAGAACGGCAACCGGCCTGGCCTTAGCCACGCTATAGCCGAGGCCTTCCGCATCAATCAACGCACCCAACTGAGCCAAGGCGATGCCCGGAACGCTGGCGGCCGCGCCGGCGGCGGGGCCAAGTTTGGCAGGGTTGGCCTTGAAACCGAAGAGGTCGACAGTGCCGCCCATCGTGGCAAGCAGGTCGGGGGTGACCGCCGAGAGCAGACGGTCCGAAGCCTCGGCGTGCGCCTTGAGCTTCTCCGCCAGACTCGGGTCGGTGCATTCGTCGGCCAGGGAGCTGACCCACGGCGTGGACTGACCGCTGAAGATGAGCGCATGGGGCTCAGTGCTGAGGCGGTTCAAGAAGAAGGTGTTTTCAGTCATTATCTTCCTTATATTTGGTTGAAATTCTGATGGATACGGTTATTACAAAAAATCTAAAACTATTATTCGAGCAATCCTATGCGAGGCAGTTGGTTGCAATCTTACCCATCTCGCCTGGGATTGCGCTTGTGGGCCAAACGTTACATGGGTTGGTTTCCATGGTGTTTATTGGTGCGGCGGACACGCTTCTTGTTGCGCAAAAGCCGCAACGATTCGGCGATGGCCTCGCGCGTCTGCTCGGGGTCGATCATCGCATCGATCTGGCCGGTTTCCAGCGAAAGGTTGGCGTTCAGGGTCTCGCTTTCGTACTGGTCGACGTATTGCTGGCGCAGCGCCTCGACGTCCTGGCCACGCTCCTTGGCCTTGTGCAAATCCTTGCGATGAATGATGTTGACCGCGCCGGCAGCGCCCAAAACCGCAATTTGGCTGGAAGGCCAGGCATAGTTGACGTCCGCGCCGATGGCCTTGGACCCCATGACGATGTAAGCACCGCCGAAAGCCTTGCGCAGCACGACCGAGACCATCGGCACCTGCGCGTTGGCATAGGCATAGATGACCTTCGCACCGCGACGGATGATACCCGCGTGCTCCTGATCGCTGCCGGGTTTGTAGCCGGGGGTATCCACCAAAGTGACCACAGGCAGGTTGAATGAATCGCACAGACGGACGAAACGAGCGATCTTCTCGCTGGAATCAACATCGAGGATGCCGGCTTGTTCATTGGGCTGGTTTGCGACAATACCCACCGGATGACCCTCGATGCAGGCGAAACCGACTACGGCGCATTTGGCGTAAAGCTCCTGCACCTGCACGAATTCGCCGTAGTCGACGATGCAGCGAATAACCTCGTTGATGTCGTAGGGTTGGCGATCGTTGTCGGGGACGATGGTGCCGAGACGTTCGGCCGTCGAACGGTCGGCACGGGTAGCCGCGTAGGCGTAAACCGGTGGCTTATCCTCGCAACTGGAAGGCAGATAGGCAAGAACGGTACGCGCGTAATCAATCGCGTCGGCTTCGTCCTCGCCAAGATAGTGTGCCACGCCTGAAACGGCGTTATGTACCTTGCCGCCGCCGAGATCTTCCATGGAAATGGTCTCGCCCGTGACGGATTTAACTACATCGGGGCCGGTGACGAACATATTGGAATTCTGACGGGTCATGATGATGAGGTCGGTCAAGGCCGGGCAGTAAACCGCTCCACCCGCGCAGGGGCCGAGAATCAGCGAAAGCTGCGGGATGAAACCGGAGGCCTCGCAGGTCTTACGGAAAATGTGACCGTATTGGGTCAGCGCTTCCACACCCTCCTGGATGCGGGCGCCGCCAGAATCGATCAACGCGACAACTGGAATCTTCAGGTCGAGGGCCATATCCATCAAGTGGCAGATCTTTTCCCCTTCGGCGTGGCCGAGCGTGCCGCCGCGCACGGAGAAGTCCTGCGCGTAGACGGCGACCTTGCGGCCGTAGACGTCGCCGAAACCGGTGATGACGGCCGAGCCGGCGATGCCCTTGTTGATGTTGCCGCCGGAGAAGCGGCCAATCTCCTGGAACGTGCCGGTGTCGAAAAGCAGGTCGAGGCGCTCACGGGCGGTGAACTTGCCTTTGGCGCTCTGACGGGCGTGAGCGTGGTTTTCAGCGTCACGCGCGAGTTCGGCGGCTCGAGCGACGGAGGCGCGAATCGGCTGCTGGTCGAGGGGCTGGCTGCTGGCCATGGCCTTTTCGACGGCCGTGGTGGTCATGATGTCGGTCATCAGCGATCCCCTTCCTTCTCGGCGTCAGCGGCAGGTGCTGCGGGTGTGGCATTCTCGGTGGAATCGGGAGCAGGGGTATCGGCCGCCTTGTCGCTGTCGTTACCAGCCTTATCCGCAGTATCGTTCGCACCGGACTTCTCACGATCGGCAGCGCCATCCACATCGATCTTCATCAATGTGGTGCCAGCGTCCACGGAATCGGAAGGGCCAACGAAAATCTTATGCACAGTGCCGTTGACGGGCGCGTAGACGTAGTTTTCCATCTTCATGCTCTCGAGCACGGCCAGCAGGTCGCCCTTGTTGACTACTTGGCCTTCCGCGACGTTGACGCGTGTGACGATGGCCTGCATCGGCGAATCGATGACGCCGGACTTGCCGTCGTTGACCTTCGCACGTTCTTCGACGGCCCCCGACGAGGAGCCACGCAACGGCTGGGTGGGTCGCCGGGTTCCGCGGGCGCGGGCCGAACCGGTGAGATTGTCGACGATATCGCGTGGCACGGTGAGTTTGACGCGCTTGTTGTCGACCTCGATGACGAAGGAATCGGTCTCCTGCTTCTTGGGCTTCTCTTCATTGCCCGAAAGCGAAGCGGGCTGGCCGCTGCCGGCGGTATCGGGCTTGCGGTTCAAGTACTTGCGTTCAAGCCACTTGGTATAGACCGAGAAGGGATGATTCTCAGCAGTGAATTCCGGATCGTTGAAAATCGTCTCGAAAAGCGTTTTCGGTGTGGGCACGCCTTCCAGTTTGAACTCTTTGAGCGCACGACGCACACGGGCGACGGCGGTGGGACGGTCCTGCGCGGTGACCACAAGCTTGCCCATCATCGAATCGAATTTCGGGGAAACCACATCGCCGACCTTCACGCCGGAATCAATGCGGATGCCGGGGCCGCTGGGCCAATCGAGGCGCGTCAGCGTCCCGCCGCTCGGAGTGAGGTTCTTGTCCGGATCCTCACTTGTAATACGAAGTTCGAAGGCATGGCCGTGGCTTTCCGGGGCTTGGGTGAGCTCCTCGCCGTTGGCAATGTTGATCTGCTCGCGCACCAAATCGAGGCCGGAAACCTGCTCGGAAACGGTGTGCTCCACCTGCAGGCGAGGGTTGACCTCGAGGAAGTAGACCTTGTGCTGCGCGGTGACCATGAACTCGCAGGTGCCAAGGCCGACATAATCGACGGCGCTGAACAGGCTGCGGGAATAGCGCTCGAGCTGTTCGGTCTCGTCGTCGGTGAGGAACGGAGCCGGAGCCTCCTCGATGAGTTTCTGGTTGCGGCGCTGCACGGTGCAGTCACGCGTGGAGTAGACGGTGAAATTGCCGTGGCTGTCACGGCCGGACTGTGTTTCGACGTGGCGCGCCTTGTCGATGAAAAGCTCCACGAAATACTCGTTGAGGTCGCCGCCTTCGAGCGCGTCGTGGTTCATATAGAAGCTGCGCAGCTCGTCGTCGTTGTGGACCAGGGTGATACCCTTGCCGCCACCGCCGTCGGTACGCTTCATCATCACCGGATAGCCGTTGATCTGTGCGAACGTCAGGAGTTCACGCATGTTGCTGACAGGTTCGGAAAGCCCTGGCACCGGTGGCACGTGCGCACGCTTGGCCACGCGACGGGCAGTAATCTTGTCGCCAAGGTCGGTAAGTGCCGTCGGGCTTGGGCCGATCCACGTGGCACCGGCCTTGATCACCTTGTCGGCAAACGAAGCGATTTCGGAAAGGTAACCGTAACCCGGATGGACCGCGTCGGCGCCGCTACGGTGCAGCACGTCGATGATCATGTCCTCGTCCATATAGGCGCGGTAGGAATCCCCATGCAGTAGATAGGCTTCGTCAGCCATTTCCACATACTGTGCATCTCTGTCCTGCTCGGCGTAGATCGCTACGGTCGGAATCCCCATTTCGTGGGCCGTGCGAATGACGCGTAATGCGATTTCGCCGCGGTTTGCCACCAGCAGTTTATTGACATTTTTGACCATAGGTTCCAACCTATCGTCTATCCCCCACCTGCGGAACCGCAAGAATCGACAAAATCGCCCGAGCGCTTTTGTAGATTTGCACAAAGCTCAAGACGCGACAAGATTATTCGTACATGTCGCATAAATCTGCCTTAGGGTTCAGTGACAAATTATCAGTGATGCCTATTTTCTGTAATCATTCATCTCACAGTGAAAAAAGTGCCTCTTTGCTTCAAGCCAACACACCCACGTCGCCAGTTTTGACGACGTGAGGGGCGCCATGCTCATCCTGAATCGTCAACGACGCATCGAGATTGAGCGAGCACGCTTGCCCCCTGATCTTCGAACCATCTGTGAATTTCGCCTCGACCTCGCGGCCCAGCGTCCAGCACTTGGCTCGTGTCTCTTCCAACAATTTCGGAAGTTCATTTTCCGGATCGGCGACGAAAACCGCCAACCGCTGCTTCAATGACTTGGCCAACCGAGCGGCGATCATGTCACGCATCGTGACCGGGTTGGGCAGCCGAGTATATAGGATCTGCAGAGATGTAGAAATCGGGGTTGGCAGGCTTTCGCAGGGGATATCAAGGTTGATGCCGATGCCGAACATCACGCCGATGGCCGGCTCGCAAGCATCACCGGAAACATCGCCAGCATCGGCAGCATCGGCAGCAAAAGCTTGCACCTTATTACCGTGCAAACCGTTTTCGAACGAGTCGACGATGCCATCGGAATCCGAAACCGAACCGACCGGCAACACGCCTTCGCCATCTTGCCCTTTCCGAAGCGCCGAACGTTCCAACGAATACCCAGATCGTCGCGCTGCAAGGCGTTTTTTCCCGTCCGGCAATTGCACCAGCTCAGCCAAGATGCCGCCAAGTTTGTGGCCGTTATAGAAAATGTCATTCGGCCATTTGAGTTGAAGTCGGTGAGTAGGGTCGACCGGCTTGGCTCCGCACTCGGCCAAAGCGCCGTTCAGTGCGTCAAGCGCCGCAAGTCCGGCGATGATCGTAAACCAACCATTGTATTGCGAATCCGTCACCAACTGCTGCGGCAACGCAGTGATATAAGTAACAAGGAACGAGGCGCCGCCGGCCTTGTCGCTCCATTGCCGGCCAAGACGCCCGTGCCCGGCGCTCTGGACGTCCGCGCACATCGCGACCATCCGAGGATTGCCTTGCGCATCAATCACGTCAAGTTCGCCATTTGCCAGCATCGTTCGCGCCAGAATATTGGTGGAATCGACGGCCGCGAGCGTCATCAACTCGTCTGCAGCCTGCACGGTTTGTGGCATCTGCGGTTTGCTCGCACCGGTCTTTCGCGCGAAATCGCCATATTGCACCTCGGCCTGCGCTAATCGCCGTGCGATCGGGAAATTGGTCTTATTGCTCATAAGGGCAACTGTATTCGAACAGGTAACGAAATACTTTGTCATTCCATACAAATCAGACAACACACTATGAACGAAACGAATACCTTTTCCTTTTAGCTTCTCCTTTTTCGTTGAAGCACGGACTATAGCGAATCGAACAAAGATACGACGATGAACTCAATACGCCATTCGGAGGAGGTTGAGTGAAGACGATAGAATGCCGGTTATGAGTAATCCCAGCCCCGCGGGCGCAACCAGCCATCAAGATGACGGCGAAGCGTATTCGCAGGGGTTCGGGAACAATAAAACCCATTTTGGCAGACTTTTCACCTTCCTGCGCTGGGCGTTGGCCGTGGCGGCGTGCCTGTGGATCGCCTTGTGCACCTCGCTTGGGCCGCTCTACCGGCAATACGAGCTCAACCCCACGGTTGCCACGATACGGGCCTTTTCGTGGAATAATGCCGCCATCTTTGCCGGCACGTTCGCCATCTGCCTGGCGATCATCATCGAACTTGTCCGTTTTGGGCGCGGGCAGCTGCTCATTCCCTACGATTTTGGTATCCGTGCCAAAATCGCCGCAAGACGCAAACATCGTACCAATCAAAACCCGGCAGACCCAAAACCAGCAGACCCCAAAACCAACAATTTAGACACTGCCTCCGCCAACGAGTCAGGTGGCAAATCCAACACCAAACAGGACGAGAAATTAGACAATAATTATTGGCTGCGCACGAGAATTCGGCAATGGCTACGTCGCACGGCTTCAAGCCTGCGAACCGGGGCGCACCACCTGATGATGGCCGTCACCGACCAATGGTGGAAAATTGCCCTTATTCTCATTATCGGCTGGCTTTGGGTTCCGGTAATCCTCCTGGCGGCGTTCGGCGCGGACATTCGCAGCCAGTTCCGCGAGTTCAGCTGGGCCTGGAACCAGTGGACCGGCCTGAAACAGCCGTATATCGGCTTCTTCTCCTTCGTTCCGATGGATATTTACCCCACCGCCCACTATCTTTGGCCCGCCAAACCCACTTATTTGACCGACCAGCACAACATTGTGCTCACGCTGGTCTACGGCGGTGCAGCCACGATTTCGCGCTATTTTACCGGTGCCAACGACTGGGGCATCGTTTTCCTCGCTTCAGGCCAGCTGCTGTTCGCTGCATTCTGTCTGGCCGCGACGGCGAACCGCTTCTTCAACCACCCATGGCTCAAGCCCCGCAGAAAACTCAGCGAGCTCCTGTCGGCCTCGCCTTCCAAAAAGGACCAGACAGCTTCCGCTTTGCAAAAGGCTGATGCCTCACGATCCGTCGGCCCCCTTCCCCGCTTTTTCATCCTCCTGCTGTTTCTGGTCTGCCCACTGGTGCTGTTTTCGACGATAAGCCTGACCAAATCGCCGTTGTTCGCTTTCGCATTCGTCTGGTGGTTCGGCGTGGGCTACGAAATACTTTGCACCGCGAAGTTACGGCAACAATCATCGCGCAAGAAGTCGGCGGCATCATCGGGATCGACGACATCACCCGAATCGGAGAAACCAGACACTGGACACGAACGTAATACAATAATAACCGGCGACGGAAACCGTACAACCGCTACGCCCCCTTCTTATGACAGGATTGTGCTTCACCTGCGCAAACGCACCTTCATCGCGCTGGTCCTTTCGACATTAGTCATGATGGTTTCGGCAAAATACGCCTTGTATATTATTCTGTTCGAACTCGTGATAGCCCTGCTCGCCGACCGCAAACGTTGGAAAACCTATGTTATCGGCATGTTGCTGCCGGTCGTTCTCTTTGAGGGCGCGGTCAGCCTGGCGACACACGACGGAGCCATCATCAATGGCGACCCCATCGAAAGCCACGGCGTCCAGCTTCAGCAAATTGCCCGTGTCGCCGTACTCAACCCTAATGGAATCCCACAGGACGCAAGAAACAAACTGGCCCCCATCTTCAACCTCGACCAGATGGCCGAGGCCTATTTCCAGCAAGATGCCGATCCGGTGAAATCATCGGGAATCCAGACGAAACGCGTCAGCTACCGTTGGCGCACGGTGACCAAAGCCGATATGAAGAATTTCAACACAGCATGGATGGAAATAGTCAAGGCCAACCCGCGCATCTCGTTGGATGCTTTGTTGGCCAAAAGCTACGGATATTTCGACATTATGGATCCGCCGTATATCGACATGACCTATTACGTCGTCTACGCTGGCGGTGCGAACCTCACCGACTGGATTGGCTCTTGGCACGCCGACTGGCGGAAAAACATTACCGATTTCGAAGAAAACTGGAGCTCGAAACCTGTGCTCGGCTGGCTCGTCCACGGCAATACCTACGTCATTATCACGTTGCTTTTGGGCGCGGCCGAGGTCATTTTGCGACGTTGGAAAACATTGGCCACGCACCTTCCGTTGCTGCTGCTGATGGGGGTCATGGTTACCTCGCCGGCCAATAATTTCGAACGCCATATGCTTCCGCTCGTCTTTGTGTTGGG
This sequence comes from Bifidobacterium sp. ESL0732, assembly GCF_029395535.1. Taxonomy (NCBI): domain Bacteria; kingdom Bacillati; phylum Actinomycetota; class Actinomycetes; order Bifidobacteriales; family Bifidobacteriaceae; genus Bifidobacterium; species Bifidobacterium sp. ESL0732. The sequence continues at coordinate 1,957,969 of NZ_CP113920.1, forward strand.
CTTTGTGCTCCTGACTTTCTGGCAGGATTCTCGGGCACAGCGATCCCAAGCCCGTCTGCAAAGAGGCAATGGCACCGGCGAAGCCGCCAGACTAGAATCATGAGTATGAGTATGCACGATAACGACAAGCACGACACGGAATCGGCAAAAACCACCGATTTTCTGAGTCTCGCCCAAGGGGTGGCCGACATTGCGCACCATCAAAAGCAGGTTGACAAGCTTGCCGGCGAGAAAAAACAAACACCGCGAATCACAGTCATCGCTGACAGCCACGACAACAAAAAAGACGCGGAACAAACGAAATCCTTCGAAAAACTAGGCAACCGCGAAAACCTGGAAACCATAGCCTTTGAATGTCTATCCAACGGAATCGACGACAAACGGGTCGTCTCCTTGCTACACGTATTGGGCTGGCCTGAAATATTCAGCTGCTTTGCCATCGGCGGCATTGCGGCGCTCACGTTCGAAACCGCAAAATCCATCATTGTCAAAGGCACCCACGACTTAGGCAGTCAATATTGTTTGGTCGGGCGCAGCAACGGATTGACGATCGGGCTGGTCGTGGTGCAAAGCGCCGCCACGCCCGAAGTGACCTGCACGGCGGTCTTGAAGGCGTTCGACCCTGAAAAGCCGGTATGCCTCGGTCCGACCCGGCACAGCGTAACCGGGGCCGCGCGAACCTTGGGTGCCGTGCTTTCCGCGTTCCACGTGATGCCGGCAATCAATCCACTGCCCCGGCCGGCCAGAGCGGCCGATATGCTGCCAGAACGCGCGCTTGTCGGCGATGAGGATGCCATCGACGAGCTGTATCAGACGGTCTATCAAAGCCTGAAAAGCGAGAACGAAAACGACCCGACGCTTCAGACCGTCTCGGTATTCCTCAATTACGGCGGCTCGCTCGAAGCGACCGGCAAGGCGCTCAACGTCCACCCCAACACCGTGCGCTACCGCATCAAACGCGCTGCCGACGCCACGGGCTGGGATGCCAACGACCCGCGCGACGCCTACGTGCTGCGAACAGCCATCGTCATCGGAGCGATTCGAGATGCCGAAGAAAGCCAGTCCAACGACTGAAATCTGAAACCGGAAAGAGGAGGACAGGCAGTTTACAGCCTAGGCACCGGACCTAGTGAATGGCGCTGAATCAATTCGGCGGGAATAAGGCCCGCTCCGTGGGCGTTGGCGGTAAACGTGGTCTCAATGCTTTCACCGAGCAGGCGGAAGGTCTCGCGCATCGAAGCGATGCCGAGCTCTTCGAAATTCGGGCGCACCGTAGTCAGCGGCGGCCACATATCGTTGACACCGGTCATATCGTCAAAGCCGACCACGCTGACGTCCTGCGGAATACGCAAGCCATGCTCGTGCAGGGCGCGGGTGACACCAACCGCCTGTGCGTCGTTGGCGGTGACGATGACGGTAGGCTTCTCGGCGCCTGCGGAACCGATGCTTTCCAACTCGTGGTTCATACGCGCGTAAGCCTCGGAGGAATCCCATGAATTGCACTGTATTTCGCGGGATTCAATGTGATAGTGGGCGGAGGCCTTGCGCCAACCGAGCAAACGTGTCACGGCATCGCGCCATTGCACCGGACCTACGAAATAGAGCGCGGAACGATGGCCGAACCGCGAAACCAGGCGGGCCACCTCGTGCATCGCGCCCCACTGATCGATGCCAACCAGAGCCGTGCGGCCACGTCCTTCGGCATCCATCAGGCCACCGGCCCGACTCATCGAAAGGTTGCCGTGGGTGGAGGTAATCAGCACGCGAGGCTCGGGCAGCCGGGTGCGGCAGGCCGCCGAAAACATGATATCGGTCGGGGTCAGGAAAATGAAGGCATCGACGTTCTGCTCTTCAAACGTGCGGCAAAGGTTCTCGAACTCGCTTTGCGTGCATCGTGCCTCGTGCACCATGGAAACCATCAGGAAGAGACCACGACGCCGAACAATCGTTTCGATGGCGCCAATCGCAGAAATCGGGCCGAGGAAATTGAGGCCGCCGGCGATCAGACCGATGGTGTGGGAACGGTGCGAAGCCAGTGTTCGTGCGGAGTTGCTGGGACGATAGCCGAGCACGTCGATGGCGTGCTGGACACGAGTACGGGTGGCATCGGAGACCTCGGAGGAGTGGTTGATAACGCGCGAAACCGTCTGATGGCTGACCCCAGCCATCTTCGCCACCTCGAACATCGACGGCCTCTTGCCCGGATTATGTTGAGCGCTCATCCGTGTCTCCCCTTTGTCAGCGGTGTGCTTCCTGCGTGGCACATCCCGCAGTGAACGTTCACAAGTCTACTCGAACAGTCATATCAATGATATCAGCACAATACAGTGATGATCATTCAATTCCGTCAATCCTCGCGAGGGATAGTGCCTCAGGCACTCAGTCCAGATGCCAGCTTATGCGATGCAACGGTGTCGGGCCATACTCGACGATGGCGGCTCGGTGGACAGCCGTTCCATAGCCCTTGTTGCGCTGCCATTGGTAGGGCACGTAGTTCGGGTTGCCTTGTGCCAGGGCGACCATCAACCGGTCTCGCGTCACCTTGGCGATGACGGAGGCCGTCGAGACGAGCGCACAGCTTTGGTCGGCCTTCACTTTCGTGGTCACTTTTGGCAAAACCGGAATGACCGGCGCATCGAACGTCCCTACAGCCTTGGAAATATAGTCGTTCGGACCGTCCAAAATGGCACCGACACGAAACGGGGCTGAAGACGGGTATACCGCGAGGGACGAACCATCATCAAAAGGAACGTTCAAAAGACCGTCGTCACGTAGCCCATCACCGAATTCACCGGAACCACCGGTTTTATCGGACTTATCAATCACCGCTCCAAAGCTTTCGGCAGTAGATGTTTCGTCGATGTTGAGTTCACGTTCGACCTCGTTGACCGCGCGCAAAGCCGCGATGCCCAACGCATAGGAGATTCCCCACTCGTCGATTTCCTTGTTGCTGGCCTGCCCGACAGCGCTGGCGGCGCACCACGAGCGCAGGCCCTCGAACATCGCCTCACGCTTGTGTTCTGTCAGCAATTTCGAATCAGCGACACCAACCGGTACCTCAAGTCCGTCCAAATCACGGGCCCATACCGCGGCCGCGCCCACCATCACTGGACCGGCGAGCGCACCGCGGCCCACCTCGTCAAAACCAACGATCAAATCAAACCCAAGGCCTGCCAGTTTTCGTTCCAAATCCAACGTCGGCGCGGCGACATGGTGGGCAGCGCGACCCTGTTTGCCAGCTGCCTCATTGCCGGATTTCGAAGTCACGATTTCGGTACCCCGGGCACGGCGGCGAACACCTCACGATGCGACTTGACCACCTTGAAATGGCTGAACGGCCAGAAAGTCAGCATCGCCACGCCGCTGATGTTGGCCATCGGAACGAGCCCACCGTTGCCATCGTCGGCGTGGTATCGCGAATCGGCGGAATTGGAGCGGTTGTCGCCCATTACAAAGACATTGCCGGCAGTCACCTTGGTTTTAAACGCGAAATTGCTGGGCTCGGTTCCCGGCTTGATATACGAAGTCTCGTCAATTGCGACACCATTGACGGTGACCGGAGAACCGCTGCCTTTGCACGCCACCACGTCGCCGGGCATGCCGATCAGCCGCTTGATGAGGTCGTCGGAACCGTGGTTGTCGGTGCCGGCGAGCCAGTGGGCCGGGTCCTTGAAAACGATGACATCACCGCGCTTGAGTTTGTTCGTAGGCCTCGCGAGACGATTGGTGACCAGCCGGTCGCCGATCTCGATGGTGTCTTCCATTGAACCGGAAGGAATTTCATAGACGCCGATGACGAATACCCGCAACAACCCCAGAATGACCACGAATACGGCAAACGGCACCACAAAGCTCAACAGGTCGTGGAACGTATAGCCCTCCGAATCCGGGTCGGCGTGTTCCGGATTGCTGCGAAGGTCGCGCGGCCTTGGTTCGGGGCTTACTCCGTAATCCGCGACCTCGATGATATGCGAATCCGCTTCACGCCGCTCGTCGCTGCGGGTATCATCCCCTGCCATCGGCACTCCCAACTTATACATGCGTATCCTTGAAGCTGGCCAAAACCACAGCCCTAAGTAACCGAAAACCATCATAGCCTGTGGGACAGTACAGAGATGTCATGCATCACGATACAAGAATCCAAATTTTGATAAAAGCAAAAACGGCGGTCAGAACTTCAAATCTGACTGCCGTTTGCACATAGCTTTTAGGCTTGCATTCAGGCCTTGGCGCTGTTGTCCTGACGCTCGGTGATACGAGCGGCCTTGCCACGCAGGGCACGCAGGTAGTAGAGCTTGGCGCGACGAACGCGGCCGTGACGCAGCACCTTGATGGAATCAATCACCGGGGAGTGCAGCGGGAAGCGACGCTCCACACCGCAGCCGAAGCTGACCTTGCGGACGACGAACGTCTCACGCAGGCCGGCGCCCGAACGCGCAATCACCACGCCGGTGAACGCCTGAAGACGGGAGTTGTTGCCCTCCTGGATCTTGACGTTGACCTCGACGGTATCGCCGGGACGGAACTCCGGGATAGAATCCGAAGGCTTCATGTGCTTGGCATCAAATGCCTCAATAGCGTTAACCATTGTTTCACCTGTCGCTGCCGCATATCAGCGTACATGTCAGGGGCGGCGCCGCACTTTCGTGCCATGGCGGCTAATGGAGCCGAACGCGCCCACTATCGTATTCCGTCGGAACCCGGCGGAATGTTGCCGATTCGCCGTGGAGGTTACATCCGAACTGACGGATATAGCCACAAGGCTGAACCCAAATGAAGAAACAGACCCATGCGGCAGCCTGTCTCTCGGCATAACAAACTTTTATTTTAGCGAAATACGGCGACACACGCGTTATGCATTCGATGCCGTATGCTTCCTCCATCAAAAATTACACAACGACAGCTGTTCCGGCGACCACTTTCTGACAGAATCCCAAATTAATGCAAGAAAACGGCCACTGATGGTCCATAAATGACCGTTTTCTGGCACGACCTGCCTGAAATGCAAGAAATAGGCCGCTTATAACCCGTCAGTGTCCACTTTCTGGCACGACGACTCACCGATGCCAGAAAGTGGTCATTGAGACAAGCCAAGCACCAGAAACACGATTGCCAAATCAATACAGATACGAAGATACCCACTCGAAACAAACCAATTTGACAAGCCACGTCGAGACACTTATTTTAGGGGCGGTAATAATTTCTGTGCATGGCACAACGAGTCGAAGGAGGTGGGGATCATGGCTGACGATCTTCCTAGTAGTATCAACGATCTGCATCATTTGTGCAGCTGTGCGCAACCTCATCTCGACACGATGACTCGGCGCTGGAAGTAAACCCCGTCTTCCGTTTTCAGTGCGTCACGCTACGAGCGTAAGACGATGTGAAACGACTCCTCCAGCATGCAGATGACTCCACTTTCGAGATTCCCATTTTAATTCAACCAAACGTATCCATCGTGCCCATGAACCCACGAAAGTTACGGGATATAAAGGTATCAAGGATTTACGATTCGTTACTGGTAGTCTGCACCTGACCGCTTCAAAGCAAAGCCGGCAATTGCAGGAATCGTAAATTTCTGATGCTTTCAAAAGCTGCATAGAATCAGCAACCGCAACAGCAAATCCGGGATTCTCCACGCCACGATACGCCGCTCATGAGGAATCATCATGACCAACTTTTCCTTCAACTTCAATCGCGCCGCGCCTGCGACATCGGACGCGGGGCGGAACATCAGCCTCACCAAGCGCGTGGTCTCGGACTGCGTGGTGGCCGTCGGCATCCTCGCCATCTTCGGCCTAATCGCCTGGGTTCTGCCCGCCATCAACGCGCCGGTCGGGCCGAAAGGCATTCCTTCCACCGTCTCGACCGATCCGCGCAACCTACCGTATTATGCACTGCGTTCCGTCTTCCGCATGGCCATCGCCCTGTTCTTCTCGTTGGTGTTCACCTTCGTATACGGACTCGCCGCGGCGCGATCGCGCCGGCTCGGCAAAGTGCTCATCCCCCTGCTCGACATTCTGCAGTCCGTACCAATCCTGGGCTTCCTTTCGGCGACCGTGACCATCTGGCTCGCCCTCTTCCCCGGCTCGATGATGGGCGTGGAAGCCGCGTCGATTTTCGCCATCTTCACCTCGCAAGCCTGGAACATGACCTTCTCGTTCTACCGTTCTCTGCAAAGCGAACCCAAGGAACTCGACGAAGCGGCACGCAACCTCCGGCTTTCGCACTGGCAGCGCTTCTGGGTGCTTGACGTGCCGAACTCCATGATTCCGCTCTTGTGGAACATGATGATGAGCGTGGGCGGCGGCTGGTTCTTCCTCACCGCTTCGGAAATGATCTCGGTGAACAACCGCACCTACGCGCTGCCCGGTATCGGCAGCTACGTCGAGGCCGCGGCCGCCGAAGAAAATCCCGGCAAAATCGGCTGGGCCATTCTGACCATGGTTATCGTCGTACTCGCCATTGATATTTTGGTCTGGAAGCCGCTGACCGCTTGGGCCGAAAAGTTCCGCATTACGCAGAGCGAGTCCTCGGAGCCCAAGCGCAGCGCCGTTCTGACGCTGATTCGTCAGTCACACATCGACGATTTCATCGCGCGCCTTTTCCGCCCGATCGGTGAATTTTTGAACTGGATCACTCGCCCGCTCGGCCACACCGGCTCCAAGTGGGGCGCCAAGCCTGGCCGCCGTCGCGCCGGTGATGTCGTTTTCGGCATTATCGTGGGAGCCGCTGTTATTGCGGGAGCCGCGGAGCTGATTGTCACCATTATGAAAACCACCGGCTTGGGCGAGCTCGGACGTGCCTTTGGCCTCGGGGGCCTCACCTTCCTGCGTGTGGCGCTGTTGACCGCGATCTGCTCGGTAATCTGGGTGCCGCTTGGCGCCATCATCGGCATGAACCCGAAAATCTCGCGTCTGGTCCAGCCGCTAGTGCAGGTGCTGGCGAGCTTCCCCGCCAACTTTATTTTCCCGTTCGTGGTCATGGTCTTTGTCGCCGGCGGCATTGACATCAACTGGGGCTCGATCCTCCTCATGGCGCTGGGCACGCAGTGGTACATCCTCTTTAACGTCATCGCCGGCGCGTCTGCAATCCCAGACGACCTGATCGAAATGACCAAGAACTTCCATATCACCGGTTGGATGAAATGGAAGACGCTTATCCTTCCGTCCGTTTTCGGCTCATGGGTCACCGGCGGCATCACCGCAGCCGGCGGCGCGTGGAACGCTTCCATTGTTTCGGAAATCGTCAGTTACGGACGCCACACGCTCGTCGCCAAAGGCCTCGGTTCCTATATCGCCGAAGCCACCGCGCATGCAGAGGGTATGAAGACCATCATCGGCGTGGCCGTCATGGCCATCTTCGTCGTCGCCGTCAACCGTCTCTTCTGGAATCCGCTGCAACGTCTCGCCGACCGTCGTTTCGTCGTTGGATGAGTTAAGGAGATTCGATGAGCATGATAAGCAGAAATCCGAGTGTCCGTTTTCTTGCATTCTCAATCATCGATGCTAGAAAACGGCCATTCACAGCCCCGCAATGGCCGGTTTCTTGCATAACCAAACACAAAAGCAAGAAAACAGCCGCTGACGACTCCTCAGTGACCACTTTCTTGCACCGCTGAACGCAAAAGCAAGAAAACGGTCACTGACTGCCTCTAACTGAAGGGTTTTCGGCAAATCCGATTGCTAATGCTGAAAACCAATCAATAATACCGACCGAATAAATCATTTGGAAACCACCAAACAAAGGAATCCATCATGAACTTCAACAAGCTTTATAAGACCGTCGCCAGCGGCACGGAAACCGGAACCACCACAGCAACCCGCACCCGTGGCCGCCACAACCCGCAGTACGCTGACCTCGACGCCAACGGCACCCACACCGTCATCGAAGCCAGCCACATCAGCCAGAGCTTCACCTCCGAAAAAGGCAACGAGACCACAGTCCTCGACGACATCTCTTTCAATCTTCACGAAGGTGAAATCGTTGCCATCCTGGGGCGTAGCGGCGCCGGCAAATCGACCTTTCTGCGTATTTTGGCCGGACTCATCCAGCCGACCAGCGGACAGGTCTCATACCGCGGCAAGGAGCTCGACGGGCCGAATCCAGGAGTCGCGCTTGTCTTCCAGACCTTTGCACTCATGCCCTGGCTCACCGTCGAAGACAACGTCGAGCTCGGGCTCGAAGCACGCGGGGTGCCACGCGAAGAGCGCCACAAGCGCGCCCTCGAAGCGATCGATGCCATCGGTCTGGACGGCTTCGAATCCGCTTATCCGAAGGAGCTTTCCGGTGGCATGAAGCAGCGTATCGGCATCGCCCGCGCACTCGTGCTGCGCCCAGACGCGCTCTTCATGGACGAGCCGTTCAGCGCCTTGGACGTGCTGACCGCGGAAAACCTACGTCAGGAAGTGCTGAAGCTTTGGAACAACAACCAAAGCGGGATTAAGTCAATTCTGATTGTTACTCACAACATCGAGGAAGCGGTACAGATGGCCGACCGCGTGGTCGTTCTGGGTTCACATCCTGGTCATCTCATCGCACAGGTTCCGGTCAACCTGCCGCGTCCGCGCGACAAGCACTCCCCCCAATTCGAGGCGATGGTCGACAAACTCTACGCCATCCTGACCGGTCAGGAGTCGCAGCGCAGCCGTCAGATTGCCCAGAAGAAAGCCCAGGCTGCTTCGGCCACGACTTCGGCTGCTGCACAGAACACAACAAAAAACGGCGCCCAGTCGTCTTCGTCCAAATCCGATAAAGACAGCAAATCGGCCAATCCGAACAAATCGACCGATAGCCAAGAAAATGGCAACGGCAACGATTCCGGCCAGGCATCTTCTACGGGCAACGACCATGCCGCCGCGCAGGCCGTAGCCAACGAAAAGCTGGCAGCCCATGAAAACGACACCAAGGTCAAAGAGAGCAATGCACGCACCGAGCTGCTCCCGAACGCCACCCCCGGCGGACTTGCCGGCCTGCTGGATGTGGTTTCGAATTATCAAGGCGGAGTAGACTTGGCCGATCTAGCGGCCGATCTTTCCTTCGAGGTCGACGACCTCTTCCCGTTGATCGATGCCGGCACTATGCTGGGGCTTTTGACGGTCAACAACGGCCACTGCACCATCACCCGCGAAGGCGACCGCTGGTGCCATGCCGACGTGCTCGAGGCCAAGAAGCTCTTCGCTCAGCTCGTCATGGACCACGCGCCGCTCGTGCGCACCATCGACCGGGCACTGCGCAACCATCCCGACCGTGGCTTGCGCGGCGAGCTCATCCTCGACCTGCTGCGCAGCCAGCACACCGACGAGGAAGCGCAGCAGCAGTTCGACATCGCGGTGACCTGGGGCCGTTACGGCGAGCTTTTCGACTACGACGCCGATGACGACCAGCTCACCCTCGACGAGGCCAATCGGTAGGTCAAACCGACCCATTGCGTTGAAAAGCAGAAGGCCGCCACACGTTCTCTGCTTTTCAACGCACCTGCCGCCGTACATGCGTCAAAAAGCAGATTCTTGGCCCACATTATCTGCTTTCGAACGCGACTTCAGCTGCACATGCGTCAAAAAGCAGGCTTTTGCAGTCATTCCGTGATTTTCATCGCATCAACAGCATCGTGTACATCGACCAGTCGGCGGCCAGCCGCAATCCGCATCATTGCTAACCGTTCATCAACGCATTGTCCGGCACACGGAACGCCAGTTGGCGCAGAATCTTATTGTCCACTCCCAACGCAGCAGCATAGATCAGATACTGGCCCCACAGAGAGAGATCCTCGACGCCGCGCGCCGAAAAATCGCTGAAGTCGTTCATGTATTCCATGAATCCTACCAACCGGGTTGCGGCAAGCCGACCATTTGGGCTCAGTTCGACATAGCGCACCAGCGTCACCACCATGAACGCCAGGAACACCGCAGGCAGCCCCAGCGTAAGTGCGACCTTCTGATGCCCCATATCCCAGATTTGCAGCAAAATATAGTAGCCGAGACCCACGAAACAGCCGATTGCCACCAGCACGCCCACGGCGACACGTGAGAACTGGGTCAGCCTCAGCGCCATATATTCTTCATTTTCCGCATCCATGAAATCCGATTGAAGTTCCGGGCCTTCATCCCACACCTGTTGCGCTTCATTGAACTGATTGACCATCTCGGTCTCCGCAGAATCGGTATTGTGCTGCGCGTGCCGCGGACCACTGGCCACTGCCCGGTGCCAGCTTTGGGTGGAGTTGCGCAACTGGTTCAAGTCGAAGGTGCATGAGCCGTGCCACATGGCGAACGCCTGCAGATAGTTGAGCAGCGCCTGTTCGGATACGCACAGCTGCGGATGCGCTGCGGACGTTTCACTACCATCCTGCGCATCCTGCGCACCCTGCGCACTCTGCGAACCTTGCGCACTCTGCGACTCCGGTGTGTCCTGCCCGCTCTTCGTATGTTGCGAACCTTGCGTCGCCGCCAAAAGCCGTACCGTTACCGTTCGGCCGTCGGCGGGCTTGGCGATGCCGCCGAAGATGACGGCCAGACGCGGATGCCGGCGGATATACCTGCCGAGGGCGGTGCGCCACAGCACATGGCTGAGCCATATACTGATACGGCTTGTCGGCATGTTCCTTTGCTGCGAGGAATCATGGCCATTCCCGTCTTCCTGTCTTTTCCTGTTTTCATTCTTCCGACCTTCTTCGGCACAGGCCTGTATCCGCTCGACGTCGGCGGTCTGCAGGTCGATGCCTTCGTACCACGAGACCGCACCCGGGTAGAGCGCAATCACTTTCTTGTCGGCCAACGACAGCAGGGTGGAGAGCATCGCCCGTGTCTCACGGCTCAAGGCCGCGACCATCGAGGAGCCGGACGGCTGGACCTCGTCGATGAACCGTGCGGCGCAGGCCGGGCTCATCGACGGGATGTCCTGGCAATAGGGAATGTCACCGCTGACACTGGTCCGTCGGTTGGTGATGACAATCATGATGCCTCCGAAGACAAGGAACGCCAGCAATATCATCGCAAACGCGAATGCCTGCGAATGCCAATTGGAAGCAAAATCCTGGTCGGCCTTCTCGGCATCGGCTTCGGCCTCGCCTGCCGCGTCATTGTCCTCTTCGGAATCGTCATATCGATCCGTGTCCTCGGCACTGCCCTTGTCCCGGAATTTTCCTTTGGTCCCGTCCCATACGGCATCGTGCGCCACTTGTCCCATTCCGGAAGCGTCGAATATGGCGGCGAATTCCGTCGACGAGGCCGCGGAGACGTCGTAAGCGTCAAAATCAAACTGTCTGGCACCATCGCGTTTCACCGATTTCCGTCCGGGAAAGCCCACAAAGCCTTTCGGCGTACCCTTGGTACCTTTGGGAAGCGTCAGTCGCATATGCATGTGCTTGGCCGGGCCGGTATCCGTGTTGCCGTACGTGTCGTAGCGGAAGTACGCATGGTTGCCGCAACGGGTGACGACATCCTTCAACGTCATGGAAACGTCATATTTGAGGCTTTCGGCCGATTTCACCGGTGGAATCGCCCAAGTCAGGTTGACCATGCTCATATCGTGCGCATTCTTTGCATCCGTTGCCGTCAACGGGGCAGCGCCGGAACTCGTGGCAGGGGCATAATCCTCGACGACTTTGCCCACCATGGTATCCGCCGTCCACATACCAGGCTGGAACCTGATCTTGTCGGAGGACCCATAATACTGCCAATCCTGCGGCACATGCCGATAGACCTGTCCGGTCGCGGCATCGCGGACGCTCACGTCGGTCACCGCACCCAGTTGAGCCCCGGGGAACCGATAGAACGTCGGCTCGTCAGTCAGGTCGATCCGTGTGGTGAGATCATTCCACTCAAGTTCCCGATTATTGGCCCATTGCTCGGCGAGCTTCACATCGAAATGCTCATTCAAACGCACGTCGCCATTGGGTTGCACCGCCATGTCATAATCCACCGAATTATAGGAAATCCTGGGCTTGGCATCGAAGTCGTGCGACTGATCGATCACCATTGCGCTGCTGCCGAACGAGCTGTCGGGACGGGCAGCGCAGCCGGGGTTCTTCTCTACCCATGTGGTCTTGTATGAAGACTCCTCCGCTTTGCTTTTGGCGTCGGCCACGCTGTCGGAATACGGAATAATCATGCACAGCGCGACCACCAGCGTGCAAACCAGGCAGAAGGGAGTCTGCCGAATAATGCGTCTGAGATTAAGACTATGACCCACAGCCATCACCTTCCACCGAAACTGCCACCGCCCGAGCCACCTCCGGAACCACCGAAGCTACCACCGCCTCCACCACCGAAGCCGCCCCCTCCGCTGAAACTGCTCATACTGGCAAAGCCAGAGCTTAACTGACCGCCAAGGTCGGCAAAATTGCCGAGGTCGAAGTTTGCAGACGAATAGCCCTGCACGTCGTGGCTCGCAGAGTAGAGCGGCCAGTAAAGCAGACTGCCTGAAGCGTTGGTATCAAGCCAATTGTCATCGGTCATCTGTGGCCAGACTTTGGTCATGCCCTTGGCCAGTTTGTCGCTGATGCCAAAGGCAGTGGCGTAGATGAGATATTGATCCCAAAGCGCCAGGTCCTGTGGCTCGCTCTCCTTGAAATCACCGAAATCAAGGAGATATTTACATAACCCCAACAACTGGCCGGCGAGCAGATTGCCTTTCTTGTTGAGCATGACTTTCTGCAACAGTGATATTTCGACAATCAACACGAACACCACGGGCAGGAAGATCTTGAGCATCCTGGCAATATCGCCGTGCAAATACAGCGCTTCTGCTCCAAACAGTTTGGCCGCAGTAAGAGGATTGCTCATAAACATCATGTAGAGGTAGCCAAAGCCAAGCACACCGGCCACCAGCAGGATGCCCTCAAATACCGTATACACCGTCGATGCCTTAGTCAGCTTCATGGCACGGTATTCAGCCTCCACCTTGAGCACGAAGTTCGACTCGCGGCTGGCGCCTTCCGACCAATTCGAGAGCCTGTCGTGGACATCCTTGAAATCGAAGACGTCGGAACCGAGCCGTTCACCCATCGCTTGTAAGAGCTCCATCAGCGCAATCTCCGGCCCGGTGAGCGTGCTCACAATCGGATCTTCTAGAATTTGAGCACCCTTGGTGGCTTTTGGAACCTTTGTCAACAACACGATGGTGGTCGTTTTGCGTCCACCAAAACCAGTGGTCTTTGCGACGGTGTCGACCAAACCGCCCTTTTCCTTGCCGATTCTTTCATACAACGGTTCTTTGGCACTCGGGGCATTGCTGTGCCGGCCGTAAGGCTTGGCGGCCGCGCTAGACGATTGCCCGTCGAATTCACCGGCTGCGCCACGTTTCATGCAATCGCCGATTTCCTTGTCAGTGACGTGTGCCCAGTCGATTCCGGCGTACCACTGGGATTCGCCTGGATAGATGCCGATGGCCTTTTTGCTTTGCAACGAGAGCATGGCGGCGGCAAGCTGACGCGAGTCGAGCTTCGAATCACCTTGAGTCCCTTGCATCTCGTCAAGGAATTGAGCTGCCGCCGTCGCGCTGATTTTCGGAATATCACGATAATACTCGACTGGCCCGTGGTAGCTGCCCTTGCGGTTGGTATACGCCACGAACACCGCGCCGATAGCCATGGCGACGAGTTCCAAGATGACGAACGGCAGATAGATATTCCAATGTCGACGGGCGGGCCGTTGAAGGTTGGGGTTGGAAGACTTTTGCTCGTCACGCTCCTGATCGATCACCTTTTGCTTGTGTTTGCCTGCGATGCGATGCCGCACCTGTCCCATGACCGAAGACGGGAACATCGTCACCAAATCGACATGTCTGCCCGGCACAACCTCAAAGGCATGCGCCGAAAGAGTGCCGTCGGGATTCGGATATACCGAACCTCTACCAACGTAATGCATCCATTCATTGGTGTCGTTTTGCTTGACTCCATCGGGAAAGGCGAGAGTGGCGTTGAAATCGTATACCGGTGTTCCGTTGGTATCGCCCATAGGTTCCCATTTAAGGTAAGCCACGTCGTCGTAGACCTGCACCGCGTCCTTGAACGTCATATCAACATCGAATTTCAGCGAACTTGCGTAATCGGTAGATGGTATATTCCAGCCAATTTCGATGGTATCGTCGCCACCTACCTGCACGTTCGTTGCCGCACCAGGCTGAGCACCCGTCGTTGCGGCCGAAGACCCAGCCGCGCCAGACGATTGATCATACTGGTCAGCCTTCATTGTTGCCGGAAGGTAAGGCGTGTGCCCGGTGCCGTTCTTGCCGCCCACGTCTTCGGCGTACCACTGATTGGCATGGTTCGCATCCCAGTTGGGATCGGTGATGTCGCCGCTGGTGCCGTGCGCATACTCCTGCCCGTTGCTTGTGTTTTTCACGGACACGTCGACGATGTCGCTTAAAGGACCCTTCGCCTTATCGGTGCGGTTGAGCGTATAACGTTGGTAGAGTTGACGCCACGGCTTGGCCTTACCATCCTTGTCTTCACGTGTCTGAAGCTCCATATCGATGTGCTCGGTAAGGTGCAAGTCTCCGTTTGGCAGCACCTTCACGTCATCTTCGAGCGAGTTATAGACCAGGTCGGCATTCATTTTTTTCAAATCCGACTCGTAAGGATTATAGGGCCGAACGCGCGAACCGCATGCCACCACAAACAGGCCAATCATCGCCGTCAGTATCAAAGCCGCAAGCAATACCTTGGCAATTCGCTTGAGATTCAGGCTTTTCCCGCTCATATGTCTTGGCTCTTTTCTCTCAATTCGATTCCTTCAATATTGCTTCCTACCGTCCGCCGAAGCTGCCGCCGCCGGCACCGCCACCGGAACCACCGAAGCTGCCGCCGATGCCACCGCCGCCGAGCGACGCACCCAAGCTGCCGAAACCGGAACTCAGCTGTGCACCGAGATCGGCGAAACCGCCGCTGGAGCCAAAGCCCGAAGCGCCAGAAGCCGAGACGCCGGTCCATGCCGAACCGCAATACGTCCAGTAGAGTAGCGAGCCTTGAGCATTCTCGTCGAGCCAAGCCGCGTCAGCGAGCGCCGGCTGCGCCTCGGCCATCTTGCGCACCAGCTCTCCGCTGATGCCCAGCGCGGTGGCGTAGATCAGGTACTGGTCCCAGAGTGCCAAGTCCTGTGGGCCGCGATCGGAGAAATCGCTGAAATCCTCCATATATTTGCGCAACCCAAGTACCGGACCCGCCGCCTTGCGCCCGTCGGCGCTCAACGTTTCGTTAGGCATCAGCGACAGGAACAGGATGGCGATGAACGTTGCCGCCGACGCAGCGATGAGAGCCAAATCAGGCAGACCTATTCTGTAGAGACGCCAAAGGTAAAGGCCCGCAATCACCGCTGCCACCACGAGCAGCACGGAGACCTTGAATATGGTCTCGCTTTGCGAATGAGCAAGCGTGAAGTGCTTGAACTCCTTGTCCGCCTCAGTGGTGAACTTTCGGTAATTCTCGGCACCATCAGTCCACTTGCGGCCCGCTCGACGCACGTGCTTCAAGTCGAAAACGTGCGAGTCAATGTGCTCGGCGAAGGATTTGAGCAGTTTGAGCAGTGCTTGTTCAGAGGGGGTCAGATTCAGTTCGTCGCGACGCTGGCCATCGGACATGCTATCGCCGATGATCTGGTAGGCCAACGGCAAAATCACGATGGTGCTGGTCTTGGCGCCAAACGACGAAGCATTGTCACGCACCCGTTGCGAAACCTGGTCAGAATCGGCCTGCGCAAGGTCGAGCCCTCCGTACCATTCGGCCTTGCCCGGGTAGATGGCGATGAGGTTCTTGCGCGTCAGGGAAAGCATTGCGGCCGCCATCTGACGGGAAGCCAGTCGCCGAGCGTACTTCGTTCCGACGATACGGATGCCGAACCTGGATGACGGCGAGCCTTCCAGAATATCCATCAGATGGGCGGCGGCCACCGGTGTGATCTCAGGGATGTCGCGGTAATAATCCACCTCGCCTCGATACGATGCTTCAGGCGCGATGCGGATGAACTTGTTCATAAGATAGCCCAGCGCGACCAGTACCGCCACAACGGAGACCACCAGCCAGATGAGGTTGGCAGTGCTGACCACCGCCGCCTTCAATCGTTCGGCTTTCTCGTGGCTGACGACGGCCTGTGCGTGATCGCCGGATTGCGTGTGCCGCACCTTGCCCATCGACGAAGCTGGCGATATCGACACCAAATCGACGTGCCGGCGGACTCCGACGTGCTGCGCGTTGAACTCGATGGTGTGGCTGCCGTGAGCCGAAATATCGCCGAGCCCCGCAAAATGCAGCCACTGTTGAGGCAAGTTCACCGAAGACGCCTTATCCGCCGCCTTAGATCCGTCGGACTTGGCCCGGCCTTTGGGCAGCGTGACCCGTGCGTGCAGATTGTCGATCGGCACGCTGTTGTCGTCACCCACCGGCTCCCACTTGAAATAGGCCACGTCGTCGTAGCGCGTGACCACATCCTTGAAAGTCATGGCGATGTCGAATTTCATGCTTTCGGCGGTATAAGTCGCCGGGATGTTCCAGCCGATCTCGATGGTGTCGCCTGACTGGCCAGTAGCGCAGGTCCCATTATCGTCGCGCGTATCGGCAGCGGCATGGACACGCGGTTGGGCCTGGGATTGGGCCCGGGCTTCGATTGGAGCCACGAGTCGGCCTACACGGGGACGGACCCGCTGTACGTAGCTTGAGGGGTTGCTTGAATTACCGGAGTCGCTTAAATCATTGGAACCGCCAGAATCACTGGAATTCCGGCTTAGATTATCGGGATTGCCGGAGTTCAGGCCTGAGTTGCCGGAGTCGCTCTGTGTTTCGGCTCCATTACCCGAAACACCCGAATCATTGACGCCTTGCCCTGGAACACTGGGATCATTGGAATTCAGCTGGGGGCCAACCACGCCTCCATAGGAACCATCGAACATACCGTTGTCAATCGGACGGTCGCCATCCGTTTTCTTGCTAGGTCCGGCGGCCCCGGCGGGCTTGTAGCGCACGGAGGAACCGCACGAGACGTTGACCGCGTACCAGGTCTGGGAGAATTCACTGTCCCAAACGTCATCCGGCGTGTATTTCAAATCGGAGTCGTCGGCCAAATCGCCGGTCGCATATTCCTCGCCGGTCTTGGCGTCTTTCACCGACACATCGGTGATGGCGCTCAATTGCTTGGAGTCGAGCTTGTAACGCTGGAAGAGCTGATGCCACGGAGCCTTGTCGCCGTCGCTGTCACGCCGCTTGCCCAATTTCACATCCACATGCTCGACCACCCGTAGGTCGCCGTTGGGACGCACCGTCATGTCGTAGTCGAGCGACCGGTAGCTCATGGTGCCGTCGCCGGAAGGCATCAGTATAAACGCCACCAAAGCCGTGACCACCGTCGCAAGAATCAACGATGAGATGATGGCTCGCAGCCTCACCAACCAGTCTTTGTTCCCCTTCATAGCCTTTTCTTCCGTCTACGTTTCAAGTTATCCGGACGTCTCAGCGGCCGCCGAAGCTGCCACCGCCCGAGCCGCCACCGGAACCACCGAAGCTGCCACCACTATCGAAACCACCGCCGGAACCGCCATCGGAGCCGCTGAAGGAGTCGGCGAACGTGGACTGGAGGGTGTCGAAGCCGGAAGCGATCTGCGCGCCGAAATCGCCGAAACCACCGAAACTGTCAACGCCGGAAAGCGCCTGTCCTGCGTCGGCACCTACCACGCCATTGCCTGCACCCACACCGCCGATCGACGGGTAGTACGACCAGTAAAGCAGCGAATCGCCGGCGTTGCCGTCCAGCCAGGACGAATCGGTGAGGTTCGGGAACACCTGCGCCATCCGCTTGGTGACTTTCCCACTGATTCCGAAAGCCGTGGCATAGACGAGATATTGGTCCCAAAGCGCCAGGTCGGGCACATCCCGCTCAGAAAAATCGCTGAAGTCTTCCATATACCTACGCAGGCCAAGCAATTGCGTGCCTGCCTGTCTGCCCGACGGCGTCAAGACCTTGAATTTCAACAGCCTGAAGAGGAATGCGAATACGAAAATCACCGGCACACCAAGGATAAGCGACAGCCCCCACTGGCCATGGAACTGGTCGCAGACGGCCCCGTAATCGTCCGTTCCGGAACCCAATTCGCTGAAAGCGAGGCCGTCGATGATCAGGGATTCCAAAGCCCCGACGATAACCAGCACCGCGGCCGCAACGTAGGAGAACACGAAGCGCCTGAAGTACTCGCCACTGGCGTATTCGGTGTCGACGCTGGTAAAGAACCTGTCCTGCGCTTTCGCGCCCTTCTCCCAATCGCCGAGCTGATCGTTGACTTGGCTCAAGTCGAAAGTCAGGGATTTCAGCTTGACGGAAATGTCCATGAGCATGGCCAACAGGCTTTTCTCCGACTTCGAGAGTTTTCGCCCCTTGCTGGCAGCTCTGGATGATTTCGGCAGTATTGCGATGGTGACGGTATCCGCTTTTTTGCCTCTGCCCAGCGCCCGGTCAAGGCATGTGCCGGCCTGTTTGCTGACGTCGGCGGCCGCAGCGGCGAGGTCGAGCCCCGAATACCAATCCGCCTTGCCCGGATACACTGCAATGCATTTCTTGCTCGCCAGCTCAAGCAGCGTGGACGCCGTCTGTCGTGATGCCAGGCTGGAGTCGCCGACGTCATCGGGCATGAGGGCATCCATCAAATCGGCCGCGGCTCCGGGCGTGATACGTGGAATGTCGCGCACGTAATCCACGTCTCCGCGAATCCAAGCCTTCCCGTTGCTGGCGATCACCGCGGCGATGCCCACCGCGAGAGCGAGAAGCACCGGAAGCGCGATGTACTTGATCAGCACAAAACGAGTGTCACCGCTGTTTTTGACGGAATTTCTCTGCTCATATTCCATCCACGAGACCACATCTTCCTTCGCGGCCCTGTGGACGCGATAGCGGACCTGGCCCATGCCGTGGTGGCCGAACATGGAGATCAGATCGATATGGTTCTTGGCGGGAACATGCTCGGCATCCATCTCGATGCTGCGCTGCCCCGTCCGTCTGATGGCACCATTGCGGGGATAGTCCATCCACTGACGCATCGTGCCGGCTTTCGTGCCCTGCGGCAGGGTAACCTTGGCATGGAAACGCCCGATGGGAATGCCGTTGTCGTCGGCGACGGGCTCCCACTTCATGTAGGCCACGTCGTTGTATACCTTGACGACGTCCTTGAAGGTCATCGTCACGTCGAATTTCATGCTTTCGGCCGACGTAGTGGTCGGAATGTTCCAGCCGATTTCGATGACGTCGCGCGCTGCACCCATTTTCGAAGGCTTTGTGCCGGGGTACCAGTCGCGCGAAGAATATTTCGTATCGGAACCTGCGTCCGAATCTGTGGTATCTGAATCCGCGGTATCTGAATCTGCTGTTCCCGAATCTGTTGTACCCGAATCCGCGTCTGCGTTCTTGTCGCCGCCGGCCTGCGTCTGCTGCTGGCCCTGCGTCTGACCCTGCAGAATCTGCTGCCTTTGCTGCCTCTTCGCCATGTCGTCCTGCTGCTTCTTGACGTCGTATTTGGCTGAGCTCATGGCCGCGGGCCGGTAATCCACGCTGGGCTTGTCGTCATCCACATTCGCATTATGCCCCAGATCGCGTGCGTACCAAGTCCCGGCATGGGTCGCGTCCCAGCGTGAGCTGTGCAGGGCGTTGGGAGAATCCGCGTCGCCATGGCGATAGGTCTGGCCCGTGGTCACGTTTTTGACTGAAACATCGGTGATGGCGCTGAGCGTGTCCTCGTCGTCCTCAATCTCATCCGCCGCTTTTCCGGGAGCGTCGGCCAAGCGGTAACGCTGGAACAGTTCACGCCACGGTTTGACGCCGTCGTCGTCCCCCTTGCGCTTGCCCAGCTTGACGTCGATATGCTGGGTGATCCGCAAATCGCCATTTGACATCACCACAGCATCGTCATCGAGCGAATTGTAGCTCATCTGGTTTCCGCTGCCGCTGCCCTGCCAGGCGCAGAACCCATAGAAGCCAACGACGATCACAACCACCACTAGGGCCACCAGAGCCGCTTTGCCGAGCCGTTTGAGGCTGTAGACCTCGCCCATCACCACGCGCCTTCCTACGATTTCATGTTGCGTATCAGAACCACAACTTCACCGGCAACCTCAGAACTTGACCTGCGGCACCGCCTTGTCGGATTCGGCGACCTGGAAATACTGGGCTTGGCTGAAGTGGAACATGCCGGCGATCACGTTGGAGGGGAACGTCTCGACGGCGGTGTTGAGCTTCTGCACCACGTCGTTGTAGAACTGGCGGGCGTAGGCGATCTTCTGCTCAAGATCGGAGAGTTGGTCCTGCAACTGCAGGAAGTTCTGATTGGCTTTGAGGTCGGGATACGCTTCGGCGGTGGCTTGCAGGGCCATCAAAGCGTTGCTCAAAGCCGACTCGGCCTGGGCACGGTCGGCGGTGGTCGCCCCACTGCTGCTGGCGGCCTTGACGGCTTCGGCGCGTGCCTCGGTCACCTTCTGGAAAACCTGCGATTCGTGGGTCGCGTACCCTTTGACGGTCTCGACCAGATTCGGCACCAGGTCGGTGCGCCGCTTGAGCTGCACGTCGATCTGCGAGAACCCGTTCTGCACGCGGTTGCGCAACGCGACCAGATGGTTATAAGCCACGATGCCCCACACCATAATGATGATGACGATGGCCAACACGACCAGCAATGCAATTATCCCTGCGCTCATGTCTTCTCCGTTCTCTTATGAACATGTTCAAGCTGACGTCGCTTCATTCTTGACATTCGATTTCAACTCCAGACAGCTTCTCTCAACCATGATACAAGGACTCTGGCCTTGAAACAGAAGGAAGGCTCAACGCATTGCCGAAGGCACTGATACAATGCTCAACGAGAGCAGATTACAGTCCTATCATCTTGGCAGCATGAAAGAGACGGCCAACATTGCATCGCTGGAAGAAGAAGTCAGAAGACACGCAGATACCGGTATCGGATGAGAATCTATCCATCGACGACACCTCATCCCAACTCGATTCGACGCGCTCAGGCCGAATACCCACCGAAAGCAACGAAGCGGACGAGGCCGAAGATAACCGCGTTGACAGCGAAAGCAGTCCGTGGTCGAACCAAAGTGACAACAGACACGGCAAAACCGGCAATAACGAGAGCCACGAAGATGCCGGAAACGAAGACGAAAACAACGATAGCCACAGCATCGAAGACAATCAGAAAGACGCTAGCAGATATACCGTCGCCGACAGCAATGAAGACGATAACGCAGAAGGCGAAGACAGCGATGACGCGGATGATATCGACGACGATGACGATGACACGGACGACGACGACAGTGCCGGGAACGGCGACAAACCCAAGTCGAAAATCGCGAGCGCTTGCGCTCTCATCTTTGTGATAGCGCTCGTTGCAGCACCGTTCGTTCTTCCGCATCTCGGTAGCCATTCCACATCTTCATCTTCAAACGAAGAGACATTCGACGAGAGCGTGAGAAAATCCCATATCCTCAACAAGGCGAACGACACGTTCACCGCGGATATCCAGAAGCCACACGACCAGCTCATCCACGCGCTGTATATCGTCACTCAAAGCAGCGGCATGAACGGCCCAGCCGACACCATCGAGCAGGACGATCTCGACGACCTCAAGGCCGCCACGGCCACTGTGGCCAATTCGGGCGACAAATTCACCAAAACGCAGGCCTACCGCGATTACGGCAATATCCGCAAGGCTTATCAGGCATATCAAGCCAAAAACAAGAAGTACATCAACGCTCACAACAATTTCAGCGATTCGGTGGTCGGCTACACCGCCACCATCAAAACCTGCCAAGAGGACGCACAAAAATATACAAATCTCAGCGACGACCCCGATTCCGTCAATACCATACAGACGATCATTACCAACTGCGAGGCGTCCGCACAAAGCGTCGCCCAGTCCAAAGACCCGTTCATCAAAGCCTACGCGAACGCGTGCCTCAAACGCATGGGCAAGGCGCAAAAGCAACTCGAAAGGATCAAGGCTCTCGGCTCACGCGACGAAATCCTGAACGATCTCGACAAAGCGCAAAAGTACTGGGCCATAGAAGACAAAATCAGGACTTACCTCTACGAGACCAAAGAGTACGGAGATAGTAATCCCGTCTACAAGGAATTGGATGACGCGAAGCCGAGCAAGGAAATGAAAGACCTGTACACGACGATATACACCATCAAATAAGCTGCCCCGTACGTTTTTCAATCGCTAGTTGGTAGACACCCCGGTAAGTTGCGTTGAAAAGCAGATTATGAGCCCTACTTTCCTGCTTTTGAACGCATCAACGCTAGCTACTGCGTTGAAAAGCAGAAAAATGGGGCCAATAATCTGCTTTTGAACGCGGTGCCACGCTTTGGCGCGTTGAAAAGCAGAAAAGTGAGACCAACAATCAGCTTTTCAACGCATCATACGCTCAGAAACGCAAAAGTGCTCAGTCACCCGAGTATGGTGACTGAGCACTTTGCCCGCATTGCTACCCTCGTCCAAACATCAAGTCGGAAGAAGGCACAATGCCTCAGCGCTTTTGACTACTTGCGATGCGCGCGATAGAAACGGATGAGGCTCTGGGTGGAGGCGTCCTGCGCCGCCAGCGCGTCATCGTCCTGCGAGATCGCAGGAGTGATCTGGCGGGCAAGCTGCTTGCCGAGCTCGACGCCCCACTGGTCGAAGGAGTCGATGCCCCAGACCGTGCCCTCGGTGAAGGTGATGTGCTCATAAAGCGCGATCAGCTCGCCCAGCGAGAACGGGGTCAACGCATCGCCGAAGATCGAGGTGGTCGGACGGTTGCCGCTGAAAACGCGGGCCGGCACGATGGCTTCAGGCGTGCCCTCGGCGCGCACCTCGTCGGCGGTCTTGCCGAACGCGAGCGCCTTGGTCTGCGCCAGATAGTTGCCGAGGAAGAGCTCGTGCACATCCTGGTCGCCGTCCTTCGCCGGGTTCGGGGTGTTGGCGAAGGCGATGAAGTCGGCGGGGATGAGCTGCGTGCCTTGGTGGATCAGCTGGTAGAAGGCGTGCTGGCCGTTGGTGCCGGGCTCGCCCCAGAAGACCTCACCGGTGTCGCAGGTCACCGGGGTGCCGTCCCAGCGCACGGACTTGCCGTTGGATTCCATCGTGAGCTGCTGCAGATAGGCCGGGAAGCGATGCAGGTACTGGTCGTAGGGCAGCACGGCATGGGTGGCCGCGTGGAAGAAGTTGCGGTACCAGACGTTCAACATGCCCATCAGCGCAATGACGTTCTTCTCGATCGGGGTGTTGGCGAAGTACTCATCCATCTCGTGGAAGCCGGCGAGGAATTCCTCGAAGCGCTTCGGTCCGCAGACGATGGCGATGGAGGTGCCGACCGCGGAATCCACAGAGTAGCGGCCGCCGACCCAGTTCCAGAAGCCGAAGGCGTTGGTCGGGTCGATGCCGAACTCCTCGACGCCCTTGAGGTTGGTGGAGACGGCGATGAAGTGCTTGCGGATGGCTTCGGCGCGCTTGGCGTCGCTGCCGTCGATGGCGCCGGAGGCCTTGAGGCCGTTCAAGAGCCAGGTGCGGGCCTCGCGAGCGTTGGTGAGCGTCTCGAGGGTGGTGAAGGTCTTGGAGACGACGATGAACATCGTGGTCTCGGGGTCGAGGTCCTTCGTCTTCTCAGTGATGTCGTTGGGATCGATGTTGGAGACGTAACGGGCGGAAATGCCGGCGTCTGCGTAGGGCTTGAGGGCCTCGTAGACCATGACCGGGCCCAGGTCGGAGCCGCCGATGCCGATGTTGACGACAGTCTCGATCTTCTTGCCGGTCACGCCGCGCCATTCGCCGCTGCGTACCTTGTCGGCGAACGCGTAGATGCGGTCGAGCACCTCGTGCACGTCCTTGACCACGTCTTGGCCGTCGACGATGTACTTGCCTTCGTCGGAAACCGGGCGGCGCAGCGCGGTGTGCAGCACAGCGCGGTCCTCGGTGTTGTTGATGTGGACGCCGGAATACATGGCCTTGCGACGATCCTCAAGGTGCACGGCCTTGGCGAGGTCGGCAAAAAGCTTGAGCGTTTCGGGCTTGATAAGGTCCTTGGAGAGGTCGAAGTGCAGGTCTCCGGCATCGAAGCTCAGCTCTTCAACGCGGTTGGGTTCCTCGGCGAACCACTTCTTGAGGTCAATGCCTTCGCTTTTCAGTTCGTCAAAATGCTTTTGCAACGCCGCCCATTCCGGTGTCTTCGTGGCGTCGATAGGAGGATTGATGGCCATATTATTAAGGTCCTTTCATCACGTGCCGCGGGGGTTTCATGGCTCTATCGTTGCTTATCCGAAAATGCCGTTCCCCACCGCTTGCTACGCTTATCAATTTACTCACAAAAGCGGACACAACAGCACAAAAAGCGTCGTGTTGACGAATCCAGCTACAGGTTCGATTTCAAACCTGACAGATAGTTCTCGAGCTTTGTGACATTCCATATTTTTCCCAAGCGCTATCCATCGAATTTGAAGCGAACAATCGCACATCGGCAACACGGAAACTCAGGCACCCACTAAGACGCGGCCACTGACCAACCGATTAAGGCTCACCTTTTCCTCGGCAGCTTCAAGTACCAGCTCACGGTGCTGTTCCGGGGTAACCCGTACGACGAACCTTCCGGAATAGTGACGGTCCGCAATGGGATCAGGCACCTTCTCGCCATTGGCTTGCATATCGGCCACCGTTCCAGCCGTCATATCAAGGATGCCTTGGAACGCTTCAATCTGACTGGAAGACAGCCACGAAAGGCTTGGAAACTCTGCGACCGTACCTACGAATTCGCCATCCTCTGGGCTCCAACTGACTCGATATGTGTAATGATGGATATCGCTCATTTTGTTTTTCCTAACGTATTGTCACCGACGATTTTATCTATGGCCTTTAATACCTGACGAACTTGATACGCCTTCGCCTTGCCATGGTCGTTTTGGATATTCACCCTTGGGTCACCTGGCCAAGGGGTCTTGTAGAGGCAGTGGCTCGTGGAGTGTTGGCGAGGTCGACCGAAATAGGCCTCGCACACCTTCTGCAAATCTTCGTAGCGTACACCTTTCGGGCTGCTGCGCATCTTTCCAACAAGCTTCTCTATATCTCCCATTGCGTTATAGTGTCATTATTGACACTATAATACAAGTTTGCAGTAGCCGTATTCAGAAGCCTTAAACTACAACGTTTGCCACGAGCGAATTGCGAACGGACAGCCGCTTTCACTCAAGACCTGTTCCCGCGTAGTCGGCTTAGCCCTTCACCCGCCCGACCGACCATCGCGATCTCGTCGCAGGCCTCATCGCCAGCGTCATCGTCCTGCTCGGCCTAACAGTCACCAACTTCAAACGCCGCCAGTTCCTACAGGGCTGAAGCCAGCCATCAATCAGCGCGAAGCAACGGCTTTCTCCGACTCAGCTTGAGATTTCGCCGCTTCCTCCGCCTTGACGATGGCCTCCATTTTGATTTCGGCTTCGAGTTCGCTCATCCCTGTCTCTTCTTTGAGAGCGTCAATGCGATCGCGAAGGACGATTGCACGATCTAACGAATCCTGCTCTTCTGGAGTCAAATCACGAATCTTGATCCATGGCCCCCATCCACCATCATCCAACAATGTATCGTTGTCGGCCTCTTCAGACCATTTTTCAACCTGCTCGGCAGTAATACCGAACATACGGTACAACTCATCTTCGTCCTGCATCACTGTCTCCTTCATATTAGCCTCGCTTCTTTCAGTATACGCTTCGTGGCAGGAGTCATAGCGTGAAAAATTAACCATCCAGAGTGGACATGATAAGTGGCAATCATCTCAAGATTTCTACCTTTGCCATCGACACCAATCGCAATCCATTGCCCGGAACCATTCGGTCTCAGTCGTAAGCATGCCCGAGATCGCCAAGCTGCCCGGACATCCTCATCGCTGACATCGGGATGCCGTCGATGAATCCTCGGGTGGATGATCGGTTCTGCGTTGATTTCGTTCATGTACCCATTGAACATAAAATCGTCCAATTACCGGGACGAAAACGGGTACTGTGGTCGAATGATAGCGGTTATCCACATCTTAGGCATGTCGCGGGGTCAGGCGATGAATTATCAACAGATTTACCGACAATTTTGACGTCCGTCAAGCGAGATATACACATTACTAAGCCAAGAACAAAAGTCAGACGGAACCATTCACATCTCTATGCGCAACCACGACCTCGGCTGGAATGTTTATCTACAATCCCGCAACCCAAGCATCCAATTCTTCCTCTTAGACGGTGCCTCTATAATGAGACACCATGAGTCTTGCTTTAACGGATTCCTCCGCATCCACAACCGGACAAGCCTCCGCAAAACCTCGCCGACCTTGGTACATCCTCCTGCCGCTGGTCGTCAACCTCGCAGCGTACATCGTCCTCTTTCCCGGCATAGACTCGCCCGACGCCGCCGACCAGCGCCAGCAATATGCTCAATGGTCCTTTAATAAGCAGCATTCCATCCTCGACACGTTCTTTCTGGGGTTCATCGCACGCAACCAGCTGTGGCTGAGCAACCTGCTGCAGGTGCTCATCTTCTCAGGCTGCATCGTCACAGCCCTGATCGTGCTGGCTCGCAGGGTGAGCCGCCGAGCAACCCTCGTAGCCACCTTGTTGTGGACGTTCTACCCGCTCTTCCCGGCCTACGCGGTCTCCTGCACCAAGGACGTGCTGTGCGCTGGGTTCACGCTGCTGCTGTGCGTGGAGGTTTTCGAGGCGATCGACACTAGAGGCGCGGCGCTGCGCCACCCATGGTTCCTCGCCGGTCTGGCCGTTACGCTTTTCCTGACCAACGAGTTCCGCAAGAACAATTTCATCTTCGTCTTCGCCATCATCATCTATCTGCTCATCCATTTCCGCCATTATTGGAGGCAGCTTGTCGCCTCGCTGCTCGCCTTCGCGGCCCTGAGCGCGGCCTGGGGCGCCTATTGCGACTACGGCCTGAAGGCCAAGCCCTCCCCCACCACCGAGATGCTCGGTGTGCCCCTGATGCAGGTTGGCTACATCTATTACCAGAACCTCCACGGTTCTCCGCAACACCTGAGCCCACAGGCCAACGCCTATTTCACCGCAATCCGCCCCGCCCAGCAGTGGTCGTCCAATTACGACGAGGAGCGCCTTTTCGTCATGAGCAACAAGGTGCCCGCGCTCACCGGCAAGGACCTGCGCCCGTTCCTGAAAAACTGGAGCGACGTGTGCTTCTCGAACCTCGGCACGTGCGTGGCCGCCTACGCCAAGTTCGAGGGCTCGCTAGTCAATCCGTTGCAGGACACTGACGACCAATACAGCATTTTGGCCGCCGCGCTGCACACCGACAAGGCCCACGCCGCGCAGTCCAAGCTGGCACCCATACCACACGTAATCTTCAATCTCGCGATTTTGGATTGGGCCCTGATTGCGCTGGCGGTTTTTGCATGGCGACGAGGTATGCACGAGCTGCTGCCGCTTTTCCTTATACCATTGAGCATCGGCGTCTCGTTGATGCTCTCCGCGCTGGCGGTGCAGATACGTCTGATGCTGGGCGCGATCATTCTGATTCCGTTCCTAGCGGCGCTGGTTTTCGGACGAGATAAGAGAAATGGAACGTCAAAGACGGACTAAAAGCAGACCGAGAAGGAACGAGCTAGCTGAGGCAAATCGTCGCAGGCTTTATCAAGTTGCAAACCAGCACAGCCCCCGCCAATCAGTATTTCATGCGTAATCCACGTAACATCCGCAAGAGTCATACAGGGTCACGCACAATGTCAGTAAGCCCTTGCAGCTTCGCAGCTTCGCAAACCACTCCAGAATCTCTTATATACAGATCTCCTACAGGATATCGTCACGGCCTTCGCGGTCGAGGTAGGCAACGAGATCCTTGACCTCTTGACTGCGGGCGCGCGGAGCAATAAGCAGCGCGTCAGGGGTATCGGCGACGACCATATCGTTGACGCCGAGCAGGGCGATGGTGCGGTCAGTCAGCGGCATCACCACGTCGCCGGCGCTATCGAGGCTCACGACCTTGTCACTGTCTCCCAAAATCTTAATATTGCGCGCTCCGGTGCTGGGCAGGAGCGCCGCTACGGAATTGAAGTCCCCGATATCGTCCCAGCCGAAATCGCCGGGAACCATGGCCACGCCGCCGGCCACGCTCAACGGCTCGGCTACCGCGTAATCGAACGCGATTTTTTCGATACCCGGCCAGTAAGTTGCCATCGCTTCGTCAATGGCGTCATTGTCGGCGTCGTCGACTTTAGCGTCAATATCATCTCCGACAATGCAAACGTCATCCATGCCATCATCAGCGCTCTCACTGCCGTTGCTGCCGTCCCGACCATTCGCGGCATCTTCGGTATTCTTCTTGCCGCCAGCAACACCCGCAGCTTCTTGACCGACATATTGCGCCGCCGCGATTTCCGCGTTTCCAGCCGTATCGGCACCGTCGTCTTGGTCCACAGCCATATAGGCGTCGGCGATATGCGAAATTGCGTCATACATTTCCGGTTTGTATTCGCGCAGATGATCGAGCAAAACATCCGCACGCATCACGAACATGCCGGCGTTCCAGCGGTATTCACCGGTGGAGAGATAGGCCTGAGCCGTCGCGGAATCCGGCTTTTCGACGAAACGTTCCACTAACCGAGCGTTCGGAGCGCCTGGAATTTCGTTGCCGAGTGAACGACCTTGGTGAATGTATCCGAAAGCCGTGGACGGGCGTGATGCTGCAATGCCGATGGTCGTCACATACCCGGCCCGCGCCGCTGCCACCGCCTGGCGCACAGCGTCCGCGAACGAATCCTTGCCACGGATGACATGATCGGCCGCAAACGAGCCGACGACGATATGTTCGCCATGACGACGGGCAAGAATGGCCGTGGCCAGCGCAATGGCCGCAGTCGAATCGCGCGGTACGGGTTCCGCAAAAATGTTCGATTCCTTGAGTTCCGGCAGCTGCGCCTCGACCGCCGCGACGTGCCGCCAGCCGGTACTTACCACGATGCGTTCCGGGCCCGCAAGCCGCGCCAACCGGTCGAACGTGGACTGGATCAGCGTGCGCCCGCTGCCCATCAAATCGTAAAGAAACTTCGGCCTCGCCCCGCGGCTCAGCGGCCAAAGCCTTGAACCTGTGCCCCCAGCGGGGATGATGGCATAAAAATCCTCGAAACCCTTATCCTGGGTCGATACATCCGGCATTGCATTTTCCAAAGTAGCCCATCCCTTTTCGCGCGATTCCAGCCTGTTTGCTCCTTAATATATTGTCGCTCAGCCCGTTGTCATTGCAAACGCGGACCTGCGAGACACGGCCGAACGCGAGGCTCGTGGACAAAATGCAAATCATCCAGTATTATTATTGTTTTGTGCGCGAGTGGTGCATACCGCTCGGGCAATTGCCGCTTTAGCTCAGTTGGTAGAGCGTCTCACTCGTAATGAGAAGGTCGACAGTTCGATTCTGTCAAGCGGCTCTTTATTTTTGAGTTCAATTGACAGTAAGTTTAACTTCTACTTCATCAAAGCATTACGAAACTATTCCACTTCGCCGTAGACACGATATTGCAGACGAATCGGCTCCATGCTGAGCTTGCGCAACTTACGCTGTGTAGTGAGATATGACGGCAGTAGTGCGATTCCCTTGCCCTGCTCCACCATGGTGACGATGGTTTCCAACGAATCGACCTCCATCAGGCGGCGTGAATTGCGCGTGGCCATATGGTCGCGCAACGAACGCTTACGGAAGGCGCATTCCTTATCGTGATTGATCAGAAGCGGTACATCGAGCGGTATCGGGGTGAACATCGGCTGCATTTTCTCACCAGTTCCGTCACCCTGCGTCCTGACGTTACTCGTTCCGTAATTCTTGTCATACCTTGCGCCAGCCAGCGGCACCCGACCGACCGGAATATTCTTGACCATGTCCTCGGCGGCAAGGTAAGCGGCTTCCAGCACCTCGGTGCTCATCAGTCGATAATTGTCGAGTTCGTCCATTTCCACGAACGCGACTACGGATTTGTACTGGTGCCGCCGCGCCTCGGGAACGATATTGCTTTGGCGACGGACGACGATGGTGCCATAACTTTCCGGATGGAACGACGGCACGTTGGTCATCATGTAATGCATCAGCGCTTCGGTAATCAGCAGGTCGCCCGGAGCTCCCGCCGCCTCGCGCCGCACGTCGTCGAGTTCGGCAGTAATGCGCAACGACGCACGATAAAGCCTCTTGCCGATACGGGTCGGCTCCACGCCTTTCGCGCTGCGCTCCACCAACGTTGTGTGGAACTCGTGCTCCAGCGATTTGAGCCGGGCACTGATATTCGATTGCGCGTAGCCGAGCGCTTTTGCGGCCTTGTTGAGCGAACCGGTTTCGATAATAGCTTCGAAAATCTCCAGATCGTTGAGATTCATCGCATTTCCTCCGTTTGTAACAGCGATGACCATAGCACCGTTGCCGCTGTGGGCTGACTCCTTCAAATCAACTAGAATAATCTATCCGAACAATCAGATATATTGATATGCTATCAGCAAATATCGAATAAACTACCCAGTAGACACAACGGTTCTACCTTCTCATAATTTACGATATCTATCA
Source organism: Bifidobacterium sp. ESL0732 (assembly GCF_029395535.1). Taxonomy (NCBI): domain Bacteria; kingdom Bacillati; phylum Actinomycetota; class Actinomycetes; order Bifidobacteriales; family Bifidobacteriaceae; genus Bifidobacterium; species Bifidobacterium sp. ESL0732. The sequence continues at coordinate 1,988,515 of NZ_CP113920.1, forward strand.
TATTTAGTGATATCTATATCTATTTCAGATACTATGCAGGACTGGCTCGAAGTCGTATCTTGAAGCTGTTGGAAAACGAAAGACAAAGCAAGGAGCCATTATGACAGTGAAGATTGGTATTAACGGATTCGGTCGCATCGGCCGGCTCACGTTCCGCAGGCTTTTCGAACTCAAAAGCGACGAGGCCGAAATCGTCGCTATCAACGACCTGACCGACCCAGCGATGCTCGCCTATCTGCTGCAGCACGACAGCGTGCAGGGACGCTTCCCTGCCGAAGTTTCCAGCGACGAGACCGGCATCATCGTGGACGGCAAACACTATACCGTCTACGCCGAGCGCGACGCGGCGAACATCCCGTGGGTCGCGAACGATGGGGTCGAGTTGGTGGTGGAATCCACCGGTTTCTACACCAGCACCGAAAAATCCTCGGCACATTTGAAGGCGGGCGTCAAGAAGGTGCTCGTTTCCGCGCCGGCAGGTGACATGCCGACCGTGGTCTATGGCGTCAATCAGGACATTCTGACCGCCGACGACCGCATCATCTCCCCCGGCTCCTGCACCACGCAGTCCGTCGCGCTTCTGGCCAAGCCGATGAATGACCGATACGGCATCCGCGGCGGCTCGATGACCACGATCCACGCCTACACCGCCTCGCAGAGCCTGACCGACGGGACGAAGAGCAAAACCCCGCGCAGCAACCGCGCCGCCGCCGAAAACGTCATTCCCCATTCCACCGGCGCCGCCAAGGCCATCGGCTTGGTCATTCCCGAACTCGACGGAAAGCTCAAGGGCCAGGCACGCCGCGTTCCGGTTCGTTCCGGATCGTTGACCGAACTGTCGCTGGTGCTCGACAAGGCGCCTACGGCCGAGGAAATCAACACGATGTTCCGCGAGGTCACGCGCGACAACGATTCCTTCGGATACGACGACACTGGCCTGGTCTCCTCCGACATGATCGGCGACACCCACGGAGCGATCTTCGACCCGACCCTGACCGAAGTGGTCCCGCTTGGCGAGGGCAAAGGCGAGCTGGTGAAGGTCAGCGCCTGGTACGACAACGAATACGGCTTCACCTGCAACATGGTGCGCACCTTGCTACACTTCGTGAGGCTGTAACCTCTCGATTCGACGGAATCGCAAACCTGTGTGAAAAGCACCAAAACAGTTCTCAAATGGTGCTTTTCACCGCAATAAAACCAAAACCGTGAGAAAAGCACTAAAATCGTGCCCAAATCGTGCTTTTCGCCGCCGTAAAACTTTCTTTGATTAAGCCCGCCTATGTCGAACTATCCGGGTCTGTTTCCATGCGTTTCGCATCATGACGGGGCCGATGCCAAGCCATAGAGTCCCCAAGCCCGCCAACAGAGCCTCAGGGATACCCAATGCTGCAATTCCCGCATCATGGTACGGCGGTTTGCTCGATGGCACGCGGTGCGCGGTGACGGCTAGGCGGGAGGCGGTGCCGTTGGTGCAGGTGGTGAGGGTGATGAGGTCCTTGCCTCGTTCGATGGTGAACCGTCGCACTTCGTCGGGGCGTACGGTGACGATGTCGCTGACACGGTAGTCGAACTCGTGCCCGAGTGTGTAGATGATGATGAGGTCGCCTTGCTTGAGTTTTGGCAAATCGTCGAAGTATTTGGCACCGGTGAGCCCGTTGTGGGCGCTGATAACGGGACGTGTCGACGCTCCGCCGACAGGCAGGGACGAGTCGGGCATATGTCCGACGCCCTTTTCCAGGACCCTGGCGGTTATCGTGTGGTAGATGGGCAGGTCGACGTTGATAGTAGGTATGATGACACGCGCCATGATGCCGTCGCCCGTGTCGAGAATGCCGGCGTATCCCTTGCCGCCGGGGTCATCGTCATGTCCTAAGGTAGCCTGGGGCGAGTCGGCGAGCGCTCTGTTGTAGGCAAGGGCTGCTGCGAGTTGGGCTTTCTGTTTTTCTTTGGGCCAGGCCTCGGCCGCGGCTTGAGCTCTGAGTCCGTCGCGCCGGGCGTTGTCGGCGGCGACTTCGCGAATATCCCAACCGATGGCGAGGCTTCCGAAAATGAGGCCGACGAGTAGCCAGATAATGCACGTGTCCGCCATAACGACGAAACGCGAGTAACCCTTTCGGCTGTTCGCGCCATGTCGGCCAGCGATATGAACGATGTCGCGAAACATCGGTTGTCGCCCATCAGCAGACACGGAAGACTTACGCATGGCGACGTTGACGCAGCGCCAGACCGATGCCGGCCATCATCAAACCTATGGCTCCTATGGCAAATGTCACGACGAGTGGACGGTGACCGCCGGTGGTGGCGAGATGCGAGAGCAGATCGAGCCATTGAGGCGTCAGCACGTAGGACGTGGCGCTGTTTTGCCCAGAGGTCCATTCGGACGGCCCGATAAGAGAGCCATGGTAGCTGGGCGCGTATTCGGTGCCGCCCGCGGTTTTGAATCCGAGAAGTCTCGGATTGTTGCCCGAATGCGTCGGCAGTGTAGGAGTGTAGGTCGCGGTTTCGTAACCGGTCCAGTCGGGAAGAATACCGCGGCTGTCGTGAATAGTGGCAATCGCATGGACGCGACGCCAGGTGCCGGGTGCAGATGCCACTCCGTTTGTGCGGATATTGGTGACAGTGGATGGGTCGTTGTCACGCATGAATTGGGATTCGCCGCTAAAGTCGACGAAGGCGTAAGCTCCAGCTCCAAGATGGGTGTATGAGTTTGGGCCGGTAATAAGAGTATCAAGATGAGAACAGTAACTGAACATGCGATCGATATCGGTCACATGGGAAAGATTCCAAGTTGAGATATCAATCGCAGTGAGGTTGGAACACCGGCTGAACATACTATATGCATAGATCACTGCGTTGATACCCCAGTTCGACGTATCGAGCGTGACGAGGCTGGAACACCCGCTGAACATGCCTTCTGCATGCGTCAGAGATGGAAGACGCCAGTTTGCCACGTCAAGTGTAGTGAGACCGGAACACCCGCTGAACATGATAGCAGCGTTAGTCAAAGAAGAAAGTTGCCAATTCGACGTGTCAAGCGTAGTGAGCTTGGAGCAACCCCAAAACATACTATTGGCATAGTCCAGTGCGTTAAGACCCCAATTCGACGTGTCAAGCGTAGTTAGGTTAGAACAAGCATAAAACATATCCCAACTGTCGGTCAACGCCTCAAGATTCCAATTCGTCGTGTTGAGTGCAGTAAGACTGGAGCACCTGAAAAACATCCAAGTGGCATCGGTCAACGCAGCGAGACCCCAATTCGACGTGTCAAGCGTAGCGAGTCTGGAACAGCTGTCAAACATATAGTCGGCGTTTTTCAGCGCAGTGAGATGCCAATTTGTCGTGTTGAGTGCAGTAAAGCTGCAGCTTAGGAACATATACGTTGCGTCGGTCAGCGCAGAAAAACCCCAATTCGACGTGTCAAGCGTGTCCAAGCTGGAACAGCTAGAAAACATTTCTCGACTATTGGTCAGCGCCCCAAGGTTCCAGCCCGATGTTGTATTAAGCGCAGCAAGATTGGAGCAGTTCTTAAACATGCTGTCAGCACTGGTCAACGCGGAAAGACCCCAGCTCGACGTATCAAGCGCAGCGAGACTGGAACAGCCCTCGAACATGCCGGTAGCATTAATCAACGCGGAAAGATTCCAACTCGACGTGTCGAGGGCTGCAAGATTAGAACACTCCTCGAACATGCCATTGGCGTAGATAAGTCCTGAAGCATCCAAATTCGCCGCGGAAGTGAAGCTAACAAGACTGCCCATAGACCAGAACATGTGCTCTGCGTGCTGCGGAAGTTTTACAGGGTTGTCGATGGTGACAGCAGCAATAAGGTCACGATACGAAGAAAGCCACGGATAGAACTGCCGAAGGCTGCTGATGTTGTCCGGCAGCGTACCGACTCCGCTCGTCGATCCGAGGTGCATGGTGCAATCGGCATCGACCGACCAGTACGCATTGATACCGATGGGTGTCTGCGGCTGGACGGTGCAGGTGCCGTCCTGCGTCTGCGGAGTCTTGCTCGTGCCGCTCTTCTTCGTCACTGGTGCCTTGCCCGCCGGTTTCGGTTGCGGGGTCGGTGTCTTGCCTTTATTGACATCCTGCTGGTCATCGGATGATACCTGCGCACTGTCGCTGTTGGCAGCCTGCAAAGCGATGTTCTTGGCCGGGGCCAAGCCGCAGGTCACCGACAAAACTGCGACGAGACCTACGGCGGCCGTGAGAACCCGCTTCAATACAGTACCGTTCATAAGATATGAGCCTTGCTTGGATCAGGCCAGCGCATTATGACGACGTGCGACCGTGAAACCGATGCCGGCGATTGCCGCCACAATGGTCACCACGACAATCGTCTTGGTGACGAACCCGCCAGTGACGGCGAGCTGACCCAAGTTCGTCACGTTGTAGACGTCAATGGTCGGAGTCGACGTTGCGGCGTTGGGATCGGCGCCGAGCGCGCCGCCGCCGGTGATGGAACCGAGCAGACCGTAGTTGGTGGTCTCGGTCAGGTCAGTGGTCGAGCCGTCCCAATTAATTTTGAAGGTAAAACCGGGCTTGACATTCTGGTCATAGCCGGAGGGCACCATGGTCTGCGCCACGGTATAGGTGCCGGGGCCAAGATTGGCGATGGACGACGCCGTATCGACCGCATCCATGTTGTCATCCCCGCCGGTCACATGGAAGGTGCCAGTAATGTCTTGGGTATTGTCCCTGTAGGGATGCAACTTGATGGAAGGCTTGATGGAGACAAGTTGCAGGTCGGCGGTTGAGGTGACCGTAGAACTGTCGCTTTTCTTGCTGGAATAGGTAATCACGCCATCGGTGTTGGTGCCCTTGATCTTGGCGTCGACGGTGACGGTTTCGCCGGGGTGACCGGAAAGATCGTAGGTGCTGCCGCCGGACACGGTCGGATTGACCGCGGTTCCGCCGATCTTGACGGTCAGAGTCTCCAATCTGGCGTTCGTAGTATCGGACAGTGCAAACGTGGCAGTCGGGTCCGTGTTGTGGTCAGTCTCGGTGCCGGGCAGAGCGAAGGTGCCGTGAAGGTAGCTTTCGGTCTTCAATCCTGCGACCTTGACGATGTGCTTTGAGTTGTTCTTGGAACTGTCGCCCTTGTTGTCGCCTGGGATGTGATCGCCGATATGATCGCCGGGATCAGGATCCGGATCGGTAGGGTCGTGCCCAGGATTGGTGGTGATGGAAGGACCTTCGCCATCCGAACCAGTGGACTTGATGACCACAGTGTTGTTCTGCTGGCTGGGAATGTCGCGTCCGCCCGATTGCGTACCGAAGATGACGGGGTTGCCATTGCTATCGGTGATGAGGTAGTAGCCTTCATCGGGAAGCGAGACGGTATCGGTCGCCTTGGCACTGGTGAGCGTTGCATCCGGGGTGCCGGTCAACGCGGTGGCCAGACGCAAAGCGACCTTGTGCAAATCGGGCTCGCTCAAGCCGGCCAAGGTATGAATGGCGGTGCCGTTGACGGTAATACTCTCGGCCGCAAGAGCCGCGCTGATGGTAGTTTCCATGGCGGAGCCTGTCGTCAGATCGAATCCAGTGATAGCACCGCTTGCGGGCGTCACATCGGTGTAAGTGCCAAGCTTGTAGAACTTGAGGGTATGACCCGCCAGCGTATTGCCGGTCAGCGCCTTGACGGTCAGAGTCACTGCGGCTTGTGTGCCGACAACCGACGAAGAAGAAGCCGACGGTGCTGACGGACTGGCGTTGGCCACGCTCACGGTACCAGTGGCCAGTGCCAGACAGGCCGCAAGCGCGACAGGAACACCAATGATTCGACGAGTGAATGTTACTTTACTCATACTGTAATGCGCTCCTTAATTCTCCCGAATTAATCTATTACCCTGGGCTATCACACAATAAAACAGACAATCATGGATAGTTCTGTGACAATTATTATTCAGTTTATCAAAGAACTAGACAGGTAATACTTTGTTGTGTAGACAGTTAATCCTTTGACGTATGACAATCAGCCATGCCATTGAAATAGCTGCGGCACAACGCCGCGAACAAGACAGCAAGAAGCCCGGCATCGGATCATAGCATCGCCCGATTTGTTGCTGTCACTCGTTTTATTTGACAACCCGGAAACGCACTATCTGCCGCGTGTCGTCCGCTCGGCTGCTACCGGCCACCACCACCCCACTTGGCAGTGCACCATCGCTTTCCACCACCATTTACTTCCAAACAGTAAAAAACACCAAATCATGTGCACAATAGTGCTTTTTGTCGCAGCAATTCCAGACCAGCGACGAAAAGCACGAAAACAGGCCTCAAAACATGCTTTTCGTCGCAGTAAGACCAACCTCACTTGTTCTCGGCGGCAATGGCCTCACGTTCCGCAACGATGTTCGGGAGGAAGAACGAGGCGACAAGGCCGACGATCGCGAAAACGACCATGAGGATGAAACCCCAGTTGTAGCCGATGGCCTGCGCCGCCGCCTTGCCGGCCGAGGCTTGTGAGGTGGCGGCCAGCGAGATGACCAGCATCGCGAGCGCTGTACCCAGTGATCCCCCGACCTGACGTACCGTGGACGAAGCGGCGTTGGCATGGGCGGTGAGGCGGGCCGAGCTCAAGTTGATGCCGGCGGTGAAGGTGGTCATCATAGTGAAGGAGATGCCGACCATGCGCAGCGCATAGCACAGGCCGATCAGAGCCAGGCTCGTTTTCGCACTGAACCAGAGCATCGGCACCGAGCCGAGCAAGAGCATCAAGCATCCAAACAGCGAGAGTTTCTTGATGCCAAGCTTGTCGTATAGCGCTCCGGAAATCGGGTTGCAGACCACCATGACCAAAGCGCCCGGCATCATCACCAGGCCGCTGGCGAGAGCCGATTCACCACGCGTAGTCTGCAGATAAAGCGGCAGCACCAGTTCGATGCCGACCATAGCGATGTTCGAGATGGTGCTTAAAAGCGTGCACAGGTCGAAGCGTGCGTTGCTGAAAACGTGGAGGTCAAGCAGCGGCTTGGAAAGCTTCAACTGGCGGACGCAGAACAGCGCCATGATGACCACACCGACGATGAACAGCACCGCGAGCATCACCGTAATCCGCCCGGTGTTGCCGACTTCGGAAAGCGCGTAAAGAATGAGGCCAAAGCCGAAAATGGACTCGGCGAACGAGATGACATCAGTCGTGCTGTGGTGCGGCGAGGTGAGGTTGCGAACGGCTGGCAGGGCGAGTATGGCCGTGATGAAACTGGCGACGGCGAGAATAATAAAGAGCATCTTCCAGCCTGAGACTTTAAGGATCAGACCGGAAATGGTGGGACCTACCGCCGGGCCGAAACCGATGACCAAGCCTGTGACGCCCATGGCCATGCCACGCTTTTCGGGCGGGAACATCATCAGGATGACATTCTGGATGAACGGCATAAGTCCGCCGGCCGCGATGGCCTCGACGATGCGGCCCGCGAGCAGTACCCAGAAGTTCGGCGCGAAAATACAGACTATCGAGCCGACGAAGAAAACGGCCATCAACGTGACGAACGTGGTGCGCAGGTTAAAGGACTCGAACACCCACGCCGACATCGGAATCATCAGACCGACCACCAGTAAGTAGGCGGTTGTGAGCCATTGCGCGGTAGCCTGGCTTACCGAAAACGCACCCATGATTGTAGGCAGCGCGTTGTTGAGAAATGTTTCGGCCATAAGCGCCGTGAACGAGCCAAGCAATAGCACCGCCATCATCAGCCCACGCTGCCTCGGGGTAATTGACGAAGTGAAGCTGCCGCTTTCCTGCCCAGACTCAGTCTGCGAGTCCGGAGCGTTCCGCTGCCCGTCCTTCTGCATTTCCGATTCCTGATCTGCCATTGGTAACCTTTCCTGATTTATAGCAAGCTACAGTTTGGATAATAAAATAAGTCCGTATTATCGACACACAATTACGCGCCGGTTCCCTTCAATATCGAAGAAACATAGCAGTGAAGCCATTTTCATGCTCATTAGTAACTTCGGTGCTCCGAAAGTAGCTGATACACGAATCCTCTTTCCGCAGAAACCCCAGAATTTCAACGTTTCGAAAATTCGACCCACCGCCGACGGCAGCACTGAAGCATCAATTAGCCCCATATGCACATTCCCTGCTACGGAATCGTCATCAATTCTCAAGTTCATTGCGCCGAATCTTCCGAAAAGTTCGCGACGATACGTTTGAGCGCGGCTACCAATTTCTCCTGCTCAGCTCCCGACAAGCCATCGGTAATCATTGTGTTAATTTGCTTCATCACGCCATGAATATCGTTAATATGCGCATCCATCAACCGCCGCCCTTCAACGGTGAGACCAAGCAAAATCTGCCGCCGATCACTTTCCAGCTGCGACGTGTTAATAAGCCCTGAACCCTCCAAGCGCTTGACGATGCCACGAATCGTAGGATGACTCAACACAAACCGATCCGCAATCTCGCGCTGGGTGACGGCATGCCCGTGCGCGTCGTGCAGGTACACCATCAACGTAATCTGCGGCCCGGTGAGGCTGTAGCCCTCGAACATCGAAGCGACACGGTTGTTGAGCTCCTTCTCAATCAAGGTATTCGCCACCTTGATCAGCGGCCCCAAGCTATCAACTCCGTTTGCATCGATTTCCGCATCTTTCATATCCATAGCTTGCTACACTAATCACTTCTCCCGACTTATTCTCATTTTATAAGCGCCGCTTTTTATAGCGCACTGCGGGAACCGTCTGACGAGGCAAGTCCGCTGCTACCCCGCCAAGTTGCATGAGTAGGAGCGTATACACCATCAACGGCCATCAAAACCTGGACCTTACCGTCGTTTCTAGTCGCTCTTTGACGAACGAGAAAGCGAGAGAAGTGGGTCGGCGAAAGAAATGCAATCATCTACGAACGCTTGGGCTGCAGCAGTGGAATTGTACTGGCTCCATGCAAGATATTGCACTCGCGTAGGCCCGTCGATTACCGGCACCGCACGTATGCCGGGCGAAGCGGGGACGGAACCCGGCGGCAAAAGGGCGACGCCCAGACCGTGCGCGGCCAGCTCAACCATGAGCCCGACTTCCATCGCCTCAAACGTCACAGTGCGGGCGAGATTGGCCTTGCGGAACGCCAAATCCGTCTGCCTGCGTCCGGGGCCACCTGCCGGAAAATCGATAAACGGTTCTTGCGCGAGTTCCGAAAGACGCAGGCTCCTCTTGCCAACTAAACGATGATCAACCGGCAAAACGGCGACGAGCCGCTCACGCATGAGCTCATGCTTGCGCAAACCATGCAAATCGGTATCCGCGCTCACACCCAGCAATGCGACATCCATCGAACCCTTTCTGATCTGTTCGATGAAGACATCGGAACCTCCCGATTGCAGGCTGATTCCGACGGCCGGATGAACCGCATGGAAACGGCTGAGCACTTCAGGAAAATCAATTGCGGTAGCCGTCGAAATCACACCGATCGTCAAGGAACCTTCTATGGTTTCCGTCGCAACAGAACGTTTCGCCGCGCTCATTTGCTTGAGGCATTCCTTGGCATGAGGCAGAAACGCCTCGCCCGCTTGCGTCAGTTCGACCCTACGGCTGGTCCGAGCGAACAGTTCGACGCCAAGTTCTTCTTCGAGGGCCCGAATCTGATGGCTGAGCGCCGATTGGCCGACAAGGCAACGTTCGGCAGCACGCGTGAAATTACGTTCCTCGGCCACCGCAACCACATATTTCAATTGCTGGAACTGCATAATCAATGAATTTAATTCATAGTTAAGACCGTTTTCAACGCTTGGAATTATCAATTTATATCATGCATTATTGCAATTATGAGCACATCGAAACTATCGTCGCCCCAAACCGGTACGCACACAGACACGCAACCAGGCGACCATGTGGGTAGCCAGACCAAATGGACATTGCTGACGGCGTTGTCGCCAATCGTATGGGGCACGACCTACCTGAGCACCACGGCTTTGTTGCCGGCAGGTCATCCCCTGTTTTCTGGGCTTATGCGCTCACTGCCAGCAGGCATTATCGGCTTGATCATCACCCGACGACTGCCGCACGGTTCGTGGTGGTGGAAAAGCCTCGTGCTCGGCGTGCTCAATATGGCCATGTTCTTCCCGCTGCTTTTTGTCACCGCCCAACATCTGCCCGGCGGTGTCGCCGCAACGTTTACCGCGGCGCAACCAATTCTCATCACCCTTTTAGCCCCACCTCTTCTGCGCCAATCGTTCTCCAAACGTGGTTTCGTCTGGGGTCTTGCCGGACTTGCCGGAGTAGCCTGCGTGGTCCTCGGACCGGGCGCCAAGCTCGATGTCATCGGCATAATCTCCGGAATTCTCGCCAACGCCGGCATGGCAGCCGGAATCACGCTCACCAAACGTTGGGGACAACCCGAAAACACCTCGGCAATGGCGATGACCAGCTGGCAACTGACCTGGGCCGGCATCGTATTGCTTATTCCGGCATTCTGCATCGACGGCGTCCCCGCGGGAATTGACGCCAAAGCCGTCTGCGGATATCTTTGGCTGGGGCTTATCGGCGGATTGGCGACATACACGATTTGGACGGCTGGCATCCGTCGCCTTCCGGTTACTTCCACTGGCATGCTCGGCTTGCTCTCCCCGCTTACCGCCGCCGCACTCGGAGTGCTGCTCGCCGGAGAAACCCTTACACCGATTCAGATCGTTGGTTTTATCATCGCTCTTGCGGCCATGCTTTTCGGCCAATCCACAACGCAAAGCAGGAAGGATATCAGCTGATTCTAGCCAATTTTTACACGCACAAATCGATATCGTTTTCAATTACCAATTACTGTCAACGATTCACACCGTTGCGGATTGGTGGCTGCGAGACCTTCTGGCGATTATCAATTCAGCACTGCCAATAAGTGCGGCGACGACGGAACCCGTGAGAACAGCGGTCTTGGCAATTCCAGCGTGAACGGGATCGGAAAATGCCAAATCCGCCATCAGGAAAGCAACGGTAAAACCGATGCCGCAAAGTTGGGCGACCCCCAAACGTTCTAGCCGGCTGGGAACTGTGGCCTGCGGATCTTGGCTGGAAGAAGTGACCAGACCACATAAGCGGCAAATTTCAACAACGATGGAAACCCCGACCGGCTTACCCACGACCAACCCGAGGAACACGCCCAGAAAAACGGGACCAGTCAGCGAGCCGATACCCATACCTTGCAGGGAGACGCCCATCGCGAAAAACGCGAAAATCGGCAACACCAGCAATGACGAGAAGGGGCCGATAAGATTCGACCAACGTTCCGCACGCGCCCGGACTTCTCCACGAATCGGACTCCCCGGCACCAGCAGCCCTAAAGCAACTCCGGCGATGGTGGGATGAATGCCGGCCAAAAGCGCCATATACCAAGCCAGCAGGGCAACGGGTACGGCCACAATCCACACGACACGACGGCAACGCACCAGTGCGAACCACACAGCCAGGCAGACGGCAAGCCCCAGCAACGCCCAAACACTGCCGCCATGCGCGTAGACCACGGCAATCAAAAGAATGCCAATCACGTCATCGGCCACCGCCAACGTCGTCAAAAACGGCCGCAACCGCAACGCACCGACACCACCCGTCATGGCAAGCACCGCAACGGAAAAGGCAATATCGGTCGCGGTCGGCACCGTCCATCCCCGTAAGGTTTGATGCGAGCCGGCGTTCACAGCCAAATAAAAAAGAGCCGGCGTGGCGACTCCCCCAATCGCAGCCAGAACAGGGACCATCGCGTCACGCGCCCGCGAAAGCGAACCCGTAGTCAGCTCGCACTTCAGATCAAGTCCGACCACAAGGAAGAACACTGCCAAAAGCCCATCTCGAGCCCAATCGCCGACGCTCATCATCAGTCCGGGCAGCGCAATCGGCGGACGATACTCAGAGAGAGAACGATAGATGCCGGCTATCACCGGCAAATTCGCGAATGCCAGACCAAGGATTGCGGCAGCCAGCATTAACGCACCAGATTTCCTGCCATCCCGTGCGAAATGCAGCAAGCCCGACTTCAATCGTTCCGCTCTTCTTAAAATGCCCATTGTTTTTATAGTAAATCAATACCGCAGATTTACGCCCAGAAACGACATAGCGATGTTAAAACCGGCTGGACTTACGACCAGAAATCAGAGATAATCCACGCCACGAGTCCGCTTGTCGATAATGCCGAAATCGCTCGCGTTATTGCCATATTGGCAAAAATCAATCACGGCAAACGGGATTTCCTCTCTTCGCCGCATATTCTCTGTGGACTCCGCACTATCTTCTGTTGAGCAGCATTTTCCCAGCTAGCCAGCTAGAGCGACGCGAACGTTAACCGCCCTGGAAAAGTTCAGCAGTGATTATCGTTTCTCGGCCAGGTGACGTGAAAGCCAAGAGGAAAATTCATAGTATCCGCCGTTTTGACTTCAAGTGCTTTAAGTCAATAGAGTGAGGGACATGAACACTCAGACTTGGCATTCCATCGGCGAGGCGTCGCTGTATTGCGGCCTGCCGGAAAGCACGTTGCGCTATTACGAAGACGTCGGGATCATTACGCCGATCGCCCGCGACCCGGAAAGCGGCCACCGCGCCTATTCGGACGATGATTTGCAGGCGTTGCTGATCATCTCCTGCCTTTCGGCCACAGGCATGCCACTGGCCAAGATGAAGGAATACATGGCCAATCGCAAGCGCGGACGTGAAGGCGCCCCGACCGAAATCGACTTACTACGCGACCAGAAGCGTCGACTGACCGAAGAACGGCAGTTCCTGACGGCACGCGAGGAATACGTCAATCTGAAAATTCAGTACTGGCAGGCCGTCTCGGACGGCGACGACGCAAAAGCGGCCAATCTTGGAGCCCGAGCCGAACAAAAGGTCAAGGAAATCAGTCACTGGCACGACAACCATCAAGACGCCGAAACGGAAACCGCAGCAAAGCTGACCGGTTCGGCCTCGAGCGCAAAAAAGACGAAACGGAAGGCGGCGGCCCGCTGAAAGGCAAACGGTCTCGCCAAAAGTCGTCTTGCCGCCAGGCAACCGGTGACCCAGAATGAAGCCCACCGGGATTCGAACATTTGAATCGAAACAATCGTTCATTAAATACATACAACAAGTCCAACGCAACAACACCATAAATAATCACAAAATAATAGAAAGTAGTACAAAATGCAACATATTACCTTAGGAGATTCAGACGTCAAGATCTCGCCGATGTTCATCGGCGGCATGTCGTTCGGCGAACCGGACCCGGAACAGCACGTTTGGACCATCGACCAAGAAGGCACTCAGGCCGTTCTCGCCCGGGCACTTGAGCTCGGCGTCAATGCCATCGATACCGCCAACTGCTACGCGCGCGGCACCAGCGAGGAATACATCGGCCAGGCGCTCAAAAACCTTGGCGTTCCGCGCGACCAGGTCGTGCTCGCCAGTAAGGTCTATTTCAACGAGGGCCATTCCTCCGCGAAAGCCATCAAGCGCGAAATCGAAGGCAGCCTCAAGCGTCTGCAGACCGACTATCTTGATCTCTACATCCTGCACCGCTTCGATTACACCACCCCGATGGAAGAGACCATGCAGGCCCTCGACGAACTCGTGCGCGCCGGTAAGGTCCGCGCCATCGGAGCCAGCGAGATGTTCGGCTACCAGTACCACAACCTGCAGGTCGTAGCCGAAGAGAACGGATGGACAAAGCTCTCGACGCTGCAATGCCATTACAACCTGATCTACCGCGAAGACGAGCGCGAGCTCATCCCGGTGGCCCGCCAGTACAACGCCGTTCCGACGCCGTATAGCCCGCTGGCTTCCGGCCATCTCGCGCGCAAGACATGGGATTCCGACTCGCTTCGCAGCCGTACCGACAAAGTGGAGCACAGCAAGTACGACCGCGACCGCGACGTCGACCAACCCATCGTCGACCGCGTGGCCGAACTTGCCGAAAAGCATGGCGTGAGCATGTCGCAAATCGCGCTGGCGTGGCACTGGGTTCACGGCCCCTCCGCCCCGATCGTCGGCTGCAGCTCCCCCAAGCGCGTCGACCAAGCGGTGGCAGCGCTCGACGTCAAGCTGAACGAAGAGGAGGTCGACTACCTCGAAGAACCCTACATCGCCCACGAATTGGTCGGTCCGCTGGCCCGTCCGGGCGAGAAGGCCCTGGCCGGCACTACCGTTCCCCCAGAAACCAAGTAAGTTCAAGACTTGTAAAACCTAACGAAATCTAGGCCTCGTCCACGAATTTTTTCATTCGCGGATGAGGCTTTTGCATTTCGGCTCATCCAAGGCCATATTTCATCAACGTTGCTGAAGTCAGCCATTTTATCAATCGAATACTTCTATTTATGTGAGAAATCTATCATTTTTAATTACCGATTTTCGATATTTATTGATTATTACTACTTATAATAGTAGAACCATTTAAGTTCTTGCAAGGAGGCAAAACATGAAGGCTGTTCGCTATTACGGTAAAGAACGTGTCCAAATCGACGACATTCCGGAGCCGCAGCTGAAACCCGGAACCATCAAGATCCACCCTGCGTTCACCGGGCTTTGCGGCTCGGATCTGCACCTTTATTACGACGGACCAGAATCGGGCGGCATCAACCCGAACAAGCCCCATCCCATTTCCGGGGAGACACTGCCGGTTGTGTTCGGCCATGAGTTCTCCGGCACCGTCGAGGCCATCGCCGACGACGTGGACACCGATATCAAGGTGGGAGACAACGTCGTCGTAGAACCTTTGATGGTATGCGGAGAATGCGCTGCCTGCAAGTCGGGGAATTACAACGTCTGCCCGAAAATGGGCTTCATCGGCATCAATGGTCGCGGCGGCGGGATGAGCGAGCACATCGTCGTCGAGTCCCGGTGGGTTCACGCCATCGGCGATCTGCCGCTTGACCAAGCGGCGCTGATCGAACCCTTCTCCGTCGCCTACCATGCGGTCCGCCGCACGGGAGTTAAGGCCGGGCAGACCGCCGTCGTAGGCGGCGCCGGCCCTATCGGCCTGCTGGTAGCCCAAGCGCTGAAGGCCAAAGGTGTCAAGGTCATCGTTTCCGAGCTTGCAGACATCCGCAAAAAGGCGGCACTTGATACCGGCGTGGCCGATATCGTCGTCGATCCCAGCAAGGAAGACCTCGCTGAACGGGTGCACAAGGAGACCAACGGCGTAGGGGCCGACGTAGCGTTCGACGCATCCGGTGTGGGCGTGGTCGTCCATCAGCTTCTGGCCTCGCTTAAGCCAGAAGGCAAACTGGAAATCGTCGCAATCCACGCCAAGCCGCTGACCATCAATGTCAGCGAGGAACTCACCGGCGGCGAGAAAAGCATGGAGGCCTCTCTCGGCTATGCGAACGACCACGAGGATGTCATCAAGCTGATTCACGATGAACACATCGACCTCTCAAAGTTCATCACCGACAAAATCAAGGCTGAAAATATCGTCAAGGACGGGCTTGAGGAGTTGCACAACAACCCCGCCCAACACGTCAAGATTCTCGTCCAGCTCTAAAGAGAGGGATAAAAACGTCTCGGTCTTATAGCCGAGATCACATTGCCAACAAAATCGGGCCGTTACCTTCTGGTAGCGGCCCGTTTCATATGTTCGGCTGTTCGTTTATAAGTCAAGCTCTTTGACCCACTGTGCCAGCGTCTTCTGTGTGACGTCCGGCGTAAAGCGTCGACCCGTCTTCCATGTCGCTTTAGGAGCGCAACTGTGCAGATGCTCGCCATTGGCACCTTCCAAACTCGAGCCGGAAGTCGCAAACGTCACGATGATCTTGCCCTCGAAATCCTGACTTTCCAGGAATGTGCGCACAATCTGCGGCGCGACGCCGAACCAAAGCGGATAGCCCACGAACACGACATCGTAGTCGTCGACGTCAACTGGATCCGCCATCTGCGGACGTGCATCCACGTTATGTTCCACATTCACCCGGCTTTTCTCATCCTCATAATCAAGATCAGAGGCGATATAAGGCATGGACGGTTGAATCTCCTTGATATCGGCCTTGACAGCCTTTGCCAGTTTCTGCGCCACAGCGCGCGTGTTCCCGGTAGCGGAAAAATATGTCACCAATACATTGTCAGCCATAACGTTCCCTTTCTCCGATAATCATTGACTATCAGTAAATCAATGACACCAAGGAACATTTTATGCCAAGCCTACCCAAAAAGTGACATACCTCACAGCAATAATTAATTCTTATTAGATTGGCCATATCGCGCTATCTCCCGACATCTCCCCATCGCTAATCCATCGGCACTCCATATAATTGGGCTCAAGACGAACACGGAGCGACAATGACACAACTGGACGACGGAAACAACGAGTTCTATAAACGGCGCTTGGAAAGGATGGGCATCACCTACCGGACCATTCTTCACGACCCTGTGACCACCATGGAACACAGCCTTGAATTCAACTGCCTTATCGCGAAAAACATGCTTGTCCACAACAAAAAGAACAACACATACTTTTTATTGATGACAACGCCGACAACCCGGATCGATTTCAAAAAACTCGCGCAAATCCTACAGACCAGCCGTAGCAGCCTGAATTTCGCTACCTCAGACGAACTTACGGAAGTATTACATACTACCAGCGGATTGGTATCACCGCTGGCTCTTCCGGAACGCCATGTTGCAAACCTGCGATTTCTTATCGATACGCAACTTTGCGGCAAACCGGCACTTGGCTTCCATGCAGGCAAAAATACCGAAACTTTGGCCGTGAGCTTTACGGATTTGGAGAAATTCTGCAGACAACTTGGCTATACGATTACACCAATTCAAATCTGAAACGAAGCAATTCCGAGAAATCTGAGCAACCCAATATCGTTAAGGGCTCACTTGCGATTCCGACGACTACTTAAGTGCGAGCAAAGGGACTCGAACCCTCACGACAAAGTCACAGGAACCTAAATCCTGCGCGTCTACCAATTCCGCCATGCTCGCGTAACGAATTCAATCTATCAGACGTCCCGCACAATGCAGCCTTGAAGTACTCTCACACCTCGCGCGCCATCAAGTAATCGGTCTGCTTGTCATCGCCTTGCCAGAACGCGTGCTGACCGACGCGCACGAAACCCTTGCCGGCGTAAAAGCGCTTGGCCGGCTCGTTGTGCTCCCACACGCCGAGCCACACCTTGCGCAAGTTGCGTTTGCGAGCCGCGTCCAATGCTAGAGTCATCAGCTGAGTGCCAAGCCCGCAGCCCTTGAACGCTTTCTGGATATAAAGTCGCTGGATTTCCATCGTGTCTGGTCCCATATCTTCGAGCTGGGCATCACCAAAGTTCAGCTTCATATAACCAGCGGGGATTCCAGCAGAATCATCGGAACCGGCAATGCCTTCTGCAATTTGGCCACTTTGCCCCCGTTCCCCAAATTGCGCATCAGCAGTCATATAAATGATAAAAAACATCGAATTCGGATTCGCCAATTCATTACACAGAATCGGCTCGGCATAAGTCTCGGCAAGAAATTTTTTCATGTCCTCATCCGAGCTTGTTCCGTCAAAGGTATCGACATAGGTCTCGACGCTCAGCTGGTGCAGCAAACCAGCATCGGCTACCCCGCAACGTCTGATTGTTCCCACAATATGGGAATTTGAAGCATCTGAACCCGCCATATGCACACCTTTAAAACTATTTGCTGATTTTTTGCCGTCTAACGGCAACGCCGAAGTCTATGATATGTCGGAGTAAGCCAATTGACGGCCGACTCGCCGCCTGCGCAGAGAACCATAGAAAAGGGAGAGAAACAAGTCCATGTCAGCACTCATTCAACCAGCGACGCTGCTGCTCATCATTTTGCTGGGATACCTGTTCAAACGGACCGGCATTTTGGGGCCGAAGGACTATCGCGTGGTGCAAGTGCTCGAATTCGATATCGTGCTGCCCGGCGCTATTATTTACTCCTTCGCTACGAACCCCCACCAGCTCAACCTTTTGCTGCTTTCCTGCTTTTCGTTCTGCGCAGCCCTAATTCCACCGCTGCTGATTTTCGTTACCACGCGCCATCGCCCCGTTTCCGACCGCGCATTTCTGATGCTCAACGGCAGTGGGTTCAACGTGGGCTGCTTCTGCTTCCCCATGGTTCAGGCATTCCTCGGCCCGGCCGCGTTGGTTCCCGCGGCGATGTTTGACATCGGCAATGACATCATGGTTGCGGCCGGTACGAACGTGATGACACAGAATCTTCTGCACATCACCCCCGGCAAAACACTGGCCGAGCAGCACGCCGGAGACGCTCCGACATTGCCGCGGATCAAGGCGACCGACCGCGATGCCCGCCGACTTCAGCGCCGTGCTCTGATTCGCAACATCGTCAAGGGCTTCGTCACTTCACCGGCGTTCGACACCTACATTCTGATGCTGGTGCTTATGCTCTTCAACTTCCGCTTCCCAAACTGGATCGCACAAGTCTGCCAGCCGTTCTCGGCAGCGAATGCGTTCTGCTCAATGGTGATGGTCGGCATGCTGACCGATCTGCCAGGCTCCAAACGCGACCTCAAGTTCGTCGGCGAGGTCATGGCCTGGCGTCTACCTTGCGCCATCATTTTTGCTTTGCTGGCTTGGTATATCCTGCCGTTCAGCTCCGTCATCCGCGAGACCGCCGTGATGTGCTGCCTCGCGCCGACGGCCATCTTCTCGACGATGTTCACCGACAAGGTGCTCGGCAACGCCAAGCTCGCAGGCTTCATCCTCTGTCTGACCGCCGTGGTCGGAACGATTATGATGACCGTCGCCCACTTCATCATCCATATGTAAGAGCGCTCTGCTCAGCCGATAAGCGCCTTGATCGCGGGGGCGAGCGCGACGAAAGCCTTGTGACGGTGGGAAATCGCGTTCTTTTCCTCGGCTGTCATTTCGGCGCTGGTCAGCTTTTCGTCGTTTTCGTTCAACCGGCCAGGCTGGTCATTTGGTACAAAGATGGAATCGTAGCCGAAACCGTTCTCGCCACGAGGCTCACGGATGACCGTGCCACGCATCTCGCCAAGCTTCACGGTCTCTTCGGCCTTCGGCGCGGTTCCGTTTGGCCGTTCCTCACCGCAATGCTTCGGCACCACCAAAGCCGCCGCACAATTGAAGCGGGCACCACGCTTACCGTCGGGAATGTCTTCAAGTTGGGCGAGCAACAAGGCGTTGTTGGCCTTGTCATGGCCATGAGCACCGGCCCAACGCGCCGAAAGGATGCCAGGAGCCGCGCCAAGTACGTCAACAATCAGTCCGCTGTCATCGGCGAGCGCCGGCAGCCCGGTTCGCTTCGCCACATCCCGCGCCTTGATCAATGCGTTCTCCTCAAACGTCACACCGGTTTCAACCGGGTCGGGCAGGTTCATCGAGCCTGCTGAAACCAGTTCGACGTGCTGTGCGGCCTTGCCCAGCTCTTCCTCGAGGATGGTACGAATCTCCGGCAGCTTGCCCTCGTTATGCGTGGCGACGACGATTTTCATCCCAACTTCCCTTCCAACTATATTCCACCATAAATGAGCCACCGATTCGGTCTCAGGGGCTCATTTATGGCGAGGATATTCGAATCCGACATAAAACCGCCACTCGCACAATCCCAGCGGTCCAATTATGACGCAAACATCCGAACCCGATATAAACAAGCCATTCACGAAGTCTCAGCGGCCCATTTATGGCGCTTTTGAATTCAGTCCTTTGCGAGCGCCTCGTTCTGCGCGCGCTGGAGCTCCTTGTTGCCCTTCTCTGCCAACTCGAGCAGCACGTTGAGCTCGTCGCGGGTGAATGGGCGATGCTCGGCGGTACCTTGGATCTCGATGAACTTGCCGGAGCCGGTCATGGCGACATTCATGTCGGTCATGGCTTGGCTGTCTTCGATATACGGCAGGTCGAGCATCGGGGTGCCGTTGATGATGCCCACGGAAACCGCGGAAATCTGGTCCTTAATGGCCTTCTGCGCGGAACGGATGTGCTTGTGCTTTTCGGCCCAGTGCAAGGCGTCGACCAACGCGACGTAAGCGCCGGTCACCGATGCTGTACGAGTGCCACCGTCAGCTTGCAATACGTCGCAGTCCAGCTGCACCTGATTCTCGCCCAGCGCCTTCATGTCGATGACACCACGCAGACAACGACCGACCAAGCGGCTGATCTCCTGCGTGCGTCCGCCGACTTTGCCTTTCACAGATTCGCGCGGCGTGCGCTCGGAGGTGGCGCGCGGCAGCATCGCGTATTCAGCGGTGACCCAGCCGAGGCCCGAATCCTTGCGCCAGCGTGGCACTCCGGGCGCAAATGTAGCGGTACACATCACGCGAGTGTTGCCGCATTCAATGAGCACAGAGCCTTCCGGGGCATCGGTGAAATGACGGGTGATCTTGACAGGCCGCAGCTCGTCGACGGCACGTCCGTCGGGGCGCACAACGGTATTCTTATCCAATAAATCTTTGATTTCAGCCATACCGCCAACCTACCATCAGCCGGTCACGTCAGTATACAAATTTCACCATCGCAGCGGAAGAATAGCGAATAATGCAAATAAAGAAAAATATCCGTTTGCTATAGCGAAGCAGGGTTCGCGGAAGTTCCACACGCAACCGCTCAGTTGCGCACGGAACCAATCAGCGGTTTCTTGGGCAGGATACGGTCAATAAGGAAGATGACAAACCCCATAACAGCAAAGGCGACGATGCACATCGCGATATTGATCCACATCTTGTTCCAGCCAATCTTGTTGACATCGATGAAACCGTATGGGTACGGATTGCCGCCGGCCTCAGGCCCGGAATGGGGCCAGAGTTGCGCACGGATGAGCACGAACGCCAGATAGAACGGGAAGTAGATAAGCCAAGTGAGCACATAATGCCACTTGAAGCGGCGGTGGGCGTCAAAAAGAATGAAATCTATCACCGCGAGAATCGGCACAACCCGGTGCAAAATGACATTGGTCATGATGCCGAACACATACTTTGCGGTCGCAGGATTGGCAGGCGGCAGAAGCGTTGCAGCGACAACGCCGGTAATCAATATATATAGTGTCAGAATGCCTTTGAGCCACGCGGGCGGCTGCTTGCCGTCGATAAGGCACGCGATACCGGCCCACAGCATTACCAGCCCGAGCAGGAAGTTGGTTTCGTAGGTGAAGTAGACCCAATAGCTGGTCTCGCTCCAAGCCACACTCGTCCACGCCAGACACAGAAATGCGATGACAAGACGGTAGATTCCGACAAAATATTTCATGCGATTCAGTTTATGGGCAACATGCGAAAACAGCTCAATCTGCCAGCATCTTTTATGAATCGATGCCGAAATGTCTACTTATAGTCATAATTACTATTAATCGCCGTGTCGGGTTAGACTCAAAGTGAAAAGCAACGCGGCCGGGCAATCCGGCGACGCGAATCTCGTGGCCAAGCCGGCAAAGCCGACAACGCAAGGGGCACGAGTGATACACACCTCAGGGAGGCATGTGATGCTGGATTATTCACCGGCTTTGATGACCGATATGTATGAATACACGATGCTGGACGCGGCGCTCAGGGACGGCACCGCGAATCGCAAGTGCGTCTTCGAAGTGTTTACGCGCCATCTGCCCGAAGGACGTCGCTACGGCGTCGTGGCCGGCACTGGGCGTATTCTCGACGCGCTCGAGCGCTTCCACCTGAACGACGATGACCTGAAATTCCTTTCCGACCGCAAGATCGTCAGCCCCAAGACCATCGAGTGGCTCCGCAACTTCAAATTCACCGGCTCGATTAAGGGCTACCGCGAAGGCGAAATGTATTTCCCGGACTCCCCCATCCTCGAAATCGAGGGCACGTTTGGCGAATGCACCTTGCTTGAAACGCTACTGCTTTCGATCCTCAACTACGATTCCGCCGTCGCCGCCGCAGCCTCACGCATGTCCAGCGCAGCAGGCAAGCGCCCTTGCATGGACATGGGTGGCCGTCGCGCCAACGAATGGGCCGCAGTCGCCGCCGCCAGGGCTGCGGTGGTCGGCGGATTCCAAGGCACCGCGAACCTTCTTGCCGCACAGCTTTACGGCCTCAAGGCCATCGGCACTTCGGCCCACTGCTTCACCCTAGTCCACGATTCAGAGCGCGATGCCTTCACTTCGCAGATCAACGCCATGGGCGCCAACACGACTCTTCTGGTCGATACTTTCGACATCAAGGAAGCCATCAAGACCGCCGTCGAGGTGGCCGGCCCCGAGCTGGGATGCGTGCGCATCGATTCCGGTGACCTCGCCGCGTTGGCCCAGCAGACACGCAACCAGCTGGACGCCTTGGGCGCGAAGAACACGAAAATCACCGTGACCAACGACCTCGACGAATATGCGCTGGCCGCCCTGCAGTCCGCTCCCGTCGACTCCTATGGCGTAGGAACAATGCTGGTGACCGGTTCCGGCGCGCCTACCTGCGCGATGGTCTACAAGCTCACCGAACGTGAAGGCAAGAACGGCGAAATGGTGCCCGTCGCCAAGAAATCCGAGCACAAAGCTACCGTACCGGGCCGCAAGCTAGCTTTCCGCTCCTACGAATACGGTTTGGCCACCGCCGAACATGTCATCTCTGGCAGCGAGGAGAAACTAGCCAAGTTCCATCCCGAGGACGGCTGGAAAGACCTGATGGTCACCTACATGGACCACGGTGAACCCAACAAGCAGTACCAGGGCCACGACGCCATCACCGCCGCGCACGACTACCACGCGAAGGCACTGGCCGAACTGCCCATCACCGCGCAATCGCTGATGAAGGGCGACCCGTCGATTCCCACGCTAATCGACGTGCTCTAAAGAACGTAATCGCAGCATCACAACCTGCTGCTCCGGCATCAATTTGCTCATTTTTGGGGTTCTTGGCGCACCAAGTACCCCCAAATACAACGCTTTGAGGTGAATTCTTCAGAAAACGGGGTTCTTGGCGCACCAAGAGCCCCAAAATTTGACGAATATCACTCAATTCTTTATATAATCGCCCTCTTGGCGCACCAAGAGGTACAAAATAAAGCAAAAGGCTATGCATACCGTCGATTTCCGGTATACACAGCCTTTATTATGTAAACGGCGAAACAATAATCGTCTCCGCGCAAGAAACCTGACTTTACTTGCCGGTCATTTCCTCGTAGATGCGCTTGCAATCGGGGCAAACCGGATACTTTGAAGGATCATGCTTCGGCACCCAAATCTTGCCGCACAGCGCCACCACAGGCCGTCCGGTGAGCTGGGACTCGCGCATACGGTCACGCGAAACGTAATGAGCGAAGCGATCGGCATCGCCGTTGTCGTCAAGCTTGTTTTCCTCTTTGGTTTCCGGGCGCTCAAGCACCGCGGTCCCTGCGCCGGAATCCGGATTTTTGGAGGGATTTTCGAATCCAGCCTCATCGCGCCAGTTATTCGGCCGCTCGACAATATCCAGCCTTTCGAAAAAATCAGTCATAACGTCTCCTTATTCGGCTACACAATCACACATCAATCACCGCTATACTGCCTATATCATAACGTCCGGCGTTTACCACAAGCGACGATTACCATGTCATTCATCTCTAGGCATCACGCCGAATCGTCGCATCGTTTATGAGAACAAAAAATCAAAGGACAAAAAATCGCCGGCGCCTCGAAGACCCGAATAAAGCCCGAAAATCAGCGTCAGGCGTTATCCTTTAAATATGACTATTGCAGTGTGCCCGGGCTCGTATGATCCAGTCACGGCAGGGCATTTGGACGTTATCGAACGCAGCGCGCGTATTTTCGAAACGGTTCACGTCGTCGTGGCCGTAAATTCCGCGAAAACCCCAATGTTTTCGGAAAAGACCCGCGTAGATGTCATCAAACGGGCTTTGGTAAAAGACGGCTATCCTAACGTCGTAGTCGCTTCAACCGACGGGCTGATCACCGACTATTGCACCAAGGTCGGCGCATCGGTTATCGTCAAGGGCCTGCGCCAGAACGGCGACTACGAGGCCGAGCTCGGGATGGCATTGGTCAACCGCAAACTTTCCGGCGTCGAGACGATGTTCCTGCCTGCTAACCCGATACTTGAGCATATTTCCAGCACCATCGTCAAGGATGTGGCGCGTCACGGCGGCGATGTCACCGGCATGGTGCCCGATTGTGTGGTCGGTATGCTCGCCGAACAACTTCAAAAAGAAAAGAGTCAATGATGGTGGACGAAAAAGACCTCAACGGCGAGGAAGACGATACCCTTTCCAAGGTGATTCCGATCGACGACCTTTCGCCGAACCACGATGAAGAAGACGGGGACCCCAACAATCCCGTTGACAGCGACGAAACCAACGATAATGCCGTCGTAGATGACAATGATCCGGGTGCCCCGAAAGCCGCCAAACCACTTTTTGCGTCGCCCTCCGATCTCCCGGATCTGCGGGAACATCACGACGAAACGTCCGCGAATGACGACGATTCCGATGACGGTTCCGACAACGCAGATAACGCCGAAAGCAAAAGCCGCAACGAATTCACGACGGTCTATGACATCATCGACCAGATGAGCGCCGCCATCGAGGAGACCAAACCGAGCATCTTTACCCCTGGCATGGTGCGTCTCGACCGCGACGAATTCCTCGACCAGCTTGGCCAGCTCAAAGCCATGCTCCCCGTCCAGCTCGAACGCGCGTCCTCGCTGATGCGAGAGGCCGAGCGACGCCTGCAGAACGCACAAAGCCAGGCCCAGGCCATCGTCACCAAGGCGCAAAGCCAGGCCGCTCAGATCAAGCAGAATGCCGAAGAGCAGGCCCAGATTCTCGCCGGACAAGAGCGCGTCGTAGATATCGCGCAGCAGAAAGCCCGCGTGATCATGGACAATGCACAAGCCAAGTCGACCAAGCTCGTACAAGGCGCCAACGCCTATTGTGCCGACGTGATGAAGGCCTTGAAAGACCAGGTCACCACGTACGACCGCGACATCCGCAATGGCATCGAAGTGATCGACAAGCGCCAGCACGAGGCCGCGTCACAGCTGGAAAAGACCCAAGCCGACGCTCTCGCCAACAAGCAGACGCCGTCGAAGAAAACCGAATAGCATAAACAGATACAAACAGACAGATTCGAAAGAATGATAACGATATATGAGCAGACCTGAAGATTCGCAATGGGCCGTCTGTGTGGGGCAGATTATCTCGCGCCCCGGCCAAAGCAAAAGCGTTGATGCCGATTTTCCCGCCCCAAGCGGCATCGGCGACAACGTCATCGGGGTGAAGGAGGGCGCGCCGGTCAAAGTGAGTGGCTCCTTCGATTCCATCGTCGACGGGCTGATTTTCACCGGCCACTTCGACGCGCCGGTTCACGCCGAATGCGTGCGCTGCCTCACCCCCCTCAAACGCGACTGGGGCATGGATGTCACCGCGTTCTTCCCCTTTGATTCCGCCAAAGCGAGCGTCAACGCCGATAACGGGCACGGCAAGCACGACGAAGATATCGATATCATCGCCGGCGAGGACGAGTCGGAAGACACCTACCCGCTGAGCGCCGATTGCAATTTCGCCGACCTCGAAGCGCTCCTGCGCGATACCTTGGTCGAAAACCTGCCGCTGCAGCCATTGTGCAGGCCGGATTGCAAGGGGCTATGCTCGCAGTGTGGCATCAACTTGAACGACAATCCCGATCACCATCATGACGTGGTCGACAACCGCTTCGCCGCTCTAGCCGGTCTCAAAGCCGAGCTCGAAAAGGAAGAGGAACAGCGCAAATAGCGCTTGTACCGAGATTGCGTTAGACTTGTCTACGCTTAAGCTCAAATTTGTTCGAACGAAATAGAGGAATACCATGGCACTGCCAAAGTACAAGACTTCGCGAGCCAACACGCATTCGCGCCGCTCCAACTGGAAGGCCAGCGCGGCCAAGACCGTCGCCTGCCCCAATTGTGGTGCGCCGACCCTGCCGCATATGGCTTGCCCGAGCTGCGGTTCGTTCCGCGGCCGCGTGTATCGCGAGGCTATCAGCAAGTCGCTGAGCAAGTGAAACACTAGCAGATAAAAGCCCTGCCATCGACGGGTGGCGGGGCTTTTGCATCTCTACTTACGTTCGGCTTTAATCTAAAATAATTAAAACACCATCTACACCGCCACGCAGATGTATTACAGTAGCCAATACGGTTCAGCTATCCTGACGATATTCGATATCGCAGTATTCGCCATCAACCGGCTTGGTGCCCGCAATATGTTCGTCGGGGTCATATCCGTATAAAAGGACTATCGTGACCGATTCACAACATAACGAAAATATCGAATCCACCACCATGGGCTCAAATTCACAAACTGCCCCGACCACAGCGACGACCTCTTCGCAGGCGAATGCCACCAAATCCAGCACCACTAAGCCTGACACTGCCAAGTTCCACACCATCAAACCCGACACCGTCAAACCCAACTCTCCGCAGCAGGAACTGCTCAAGCGCCTGGGCACCACGCTTTCGCCGGACATGCTGGTGATGGCACTCACCCACCGCTCTTTCTCGCACGAGCACGAGGGCGCGCCGAATTACGAACGCCTGGAATTCCTGGGCGATGCGGTACTCGAGTTCGTCTCCACGGAAACGCTTTATCGCGTCCACCCCGATATGAACGAAGGCCAGCTCGCGAAGATGCGGGCGATGGCCGTCTCGGAAAAGGCGCTTTCGCAAATCGCGCGCGAAAAGCTCCAGGTCGGCCCCTATATCCTGCTCGGTCATGGCGAGGCGGAATCCGGCGGTGCCGAGAAAAGCTCGATTCTCTGCGATATTGTCGAATCGCTGATCGGCGCGACGTTCGTGGAACACGGAATTGATGAGGCCCGTAAGGTCGTGCACCATCTGGTCGACGACGAACTGAAAAAAGTCGCTACCGAAGGTCCGGCACTGGATTGGAAGACCTCACTGACCGTCAAAGCGCACGGCATGGGGCTTGAAGACCCGCGCTACCGCATGGCCGTCTCCGGGCCGGAATACGCGCAGGTCTTCACCGCCCGTGCCGTCGTCGGCGACGATGACGAAGTGCTTGGCGTCGGCACCGGTTCCAGCAAACGCAAGGCTCAGCTCGCCGCGGCAAAAGCCGCATGGACGGAATTGGACACGAATCCGAGCCGCCATCAGGCTAAAAAGCACCATCATCACAACGATGGAAAATCGCAGCGAAAATAGCGAATCCTCGAATTCTTTCAGGTTTTCGAATCCCCACAGGCTTGCGACACCCCCGCCAATATTTGGGCAATAAGCGTTTCCCACGCACGCAAGGCGCTATGATATCTAGCACATCGGCATAGCGCCACGGCCTGCCACGAACGGGCGAGCGAACACCGAGCGTCATTACCATGCAGACGTACACCATACGCAGCAGGTCAGAAGACAATTCCTATAAACCCGAAGAGATAAGAGGAACGATGGTGTCACCAACGCCTTTACAGGCATTCAGCGCGGTGCCGAAAGCACCAACGAAGACAAGCAAACAGACTCTCGTCGACGGCGAGAAAATGACCGGCGCGCAGGCGCTGATCCGCACGCTGGAAGATCTGGGCGTGCAGGATGTTTTCGGCATTCCAGGCGGTGCTATCCTGCCGGTTTATCACCAGATTCACGACGACACCAAGTTTCGTTTCGTGCTGATGCGCCATGAGCAGGGCGCGGGTCACGCGGCCGAAGGATACGCCGTCGCTACAGGGCGCGTAGGCGTGTGCATCGTGACCTCCGGGCCGGGCGCCACGAATATGGTCACCCCGATCGCCGACGCGAATATGGATTCGGTTCCGCTCGTCGTCATCTCCGGGCAGGTCGGCATCGATTCAATCGGCACCGACGCCTTCCAGGAGGCCGATACCGTCGGCATCACCTATCCGGTGGTCAAGCATTCTTACCTCGTCACTGACGCACAGGATATCCCACGCGTACTCGCAGAAGCGCACTATATCGCGCGTTCAGGTCGCCCCGGCCCCGTCGTCGTCGACGTTTCCAAGACCGCGCAAGTCGGTGAAATGTATTATTCCTGGCCGCAAAAAATGATACTTCCCGGCTATAATCCCACGACCAAACCTCACGGTCACGTCCTGCGCGAAGCCGCAAAACTCTTCGAGCAGTCCTACCGTCCGGTGCTCTACGTAGGCGGCGGTGCCATGCGTTCCAACGCTGGCGCGCAAGTCAAGGAGCTCGCTGATCTGACCGATTCCCCCATTGTCACCACACTTCCCGCTCGCGGCATCGTGCCGGATTCCGATCCGAAAGTGCTTGGGATGCTGGGGATGCACGGCACGCTGGCGGCGACGGCTGCGACGCAGAAATGCGACTTGCTGGTGGCCATCGGCGCACGCTTCGACGACCGCGTGACCGGCAAAATGGACGCGTTCGCCCCCGCCGCCCGCGTCATTCACATCGACATCGACCCGGCCGAAATCGGCAAACGCCGCCAGCCGGATGTGCCGATTGTCGGCGACGTCGCGGAAGTGCTTGACGCCCTGAATGCCGAAATCAAGCGCGGGCAGGCCATACGCGGCGCGACGAATCTCAAGCCGTGGTGGAATCTCATCAACTCGTGGCGCGAAAAATACCCCATGAAGTATGACGAAGCGACGCCGGACGGCACGCTCTCGCCTCAGTGGGTCGTCGAGGAGCTTTCACGTCAGGCTGCACCCTCCACCATCTGGGTTTCTGGCGTGGGCCAGCACCAGATGTGGGCCTCGCAGCTGATCGACTTCGAAAACCCGCATTCCTGGATTTCCTCGGGCGGCTTGGGAACGATGGGATTTGGCCTTCCGGCCGCCATCGGAGCACGAGTCGGATCGTCCCGAGATTTCGGCGGCAAGAAGCCGGTCTGGCTGATTGACGGCGACGGAAGCTTCCAGATGACTTCCGAAGAGCTCGCAGCCGCGTTCATCGACAATGCGCCGGTGAAAATCGCGATCCTGAACAATTCCGTCTATGGCATGGTCCGTCAGTGGCAGACGCTCTTCTATGACAAGCATTATTCGCAGACCAGCATCCGCGATGGCGAAAACACGGAAGATATCATCAACGTCCCCGATTTCGTGAAGCTCGCCGAGGCGTATAGCTGCGTCGGTATCCGCGCGACTACGCAGGACGAGGCGAAAGCTGCCATCAAACGCGCCAACGAGATCAACGACCGTCCGGTATTGATCGACTTCCGCGTCTACAAGGACGCGATGGTCTGGCCGATGGTGGCCGCCGGACAGTCCAACGACACCGTCACCTACAAGCCGGGCGTGCAACCGCTGTTGCACAATGATACTTCGGATTCGGGTTCAGATTCGAGCGCCGACGAGCCTCAGACCGATACCGACAATGCAATCGTTGCCGCTGGAGCTGCGTCAACGGCACAATCGGAAAAATAAGGACAAGGAGAAAGGAACATCATGGCAATCTACCCCGCATCCACTCCGCACAGCGAGCGTCACACCCTGTCCGTCCTGGTCGAAAACCGCCCCGGCGTGCTGGCACGCATCGCCGGCCTTTTTGCCCGCCGAGCCTTCAACATCAACTCACTTTCCGTCTCCCCCACCGAGCGCCCGGACATTTCGCGCGTTACCGTGACCGCCGACGTCGAGCAAGTGCCACTGGAGCAAATCATCAAGCAACTCAACAAGTTGCTTCATGTGCTGAAAATCGTCGACCTTGACAACACCGACGCCGTCGAGCGCGAACTGGTGCTGATCAAAGTCGCCGCAAACGAGACGAACCGTTCCGACGTATTGGAAATCGTGCGTCTTTTCCGAGTTCGCGTGGTCGATGTGCACCCCGAATCCCTGACCATCGAGGCCACCGGTGCCGAGGGCAAGATTGACGCGTTGCTCGGTCTTTTACACGATTACGGCATCATCGAGCTGGTTCGTTCCGGCGCCGTAGCCGTGACTCGCGGCCCGCACGCCTTGAGCGAAAAGGTGGTCGGCAGCGAAATTCGAGGGCGCTGACCAACTCCGATTCACATATTTAAGGTGGATATGGTTTCAAGCCATATCCACCTTTTTGTTGCTGAGTCTCCTGCTAAATCGTATTTGACATATATGCTAGCATTTTGCTAGCATATATGTAATCAACATTTTAAAGGAGGGCAAATGGGCACTTTGACTATCCGCAATGTCCCTGACGAACAAATCAGCATCTTAAAACAAGCAGCGAAAACCAACAACCGTTCCATGGAAGCAGAAATACGATCTCATGTCGAACAATGGACAGCAGCATGGGTAGCTCATAAAGCAATGAGCTCCACAAACCTCTCCGAGGAGTTGCAGACCTATCTCCTTGGCGAACAATCTCATGCCACAGACAATGACGTTTCTCCTGCACAAAGAGGGAAGAAAGAGCCAGACACGCAAAAAGAAAAAGAGAGGAAACCAACAACTACAGCTGAAATCTTCGCAAAAGCTCATCGACTGCTAAAAGATTCTGGGCTTACTGGTGACGAGCAATTGGCTCCTCCCCGTAGCAGTGAAATGCGCC
Source organism: Bifidobacterium sp. ESL0732 (assembly GCF_029395535.1). Taxonomy (NCBI): domain Bacteria; kingdom Bacillati; phylum Actinomycetota; class Actinomycetes; order Bifidobacteriales; family Bifidobacteriaceae; genus Bifidobacterium; species Bifidobacterium sp. ESL0732. Next base: position 2,018,849 of record NZ_CP113920.1, read on the forward strand.
ATATAAAATTGGGAAGCTGATGTTTCTACTCGATACCAATGTAGTAAGTGAAATTGCCAGTCGCAAGGTACCTGACGCAAATGTCCTTGCTTGGTTTTTCGCCCAATCACCAGACGCTCTGTACATATCAAGTATTACTTTAGCCGAACTCATATATGGCATCGAGCTATTGCCAGAAGGTCAACGCAAAGACGACATACGCAACAGCGTCGTATCTACGCTTTCTGATTTTCGATTCAGACCACTTCCTTTCGATGAACAGGCAGCTCCATATTATGCGTTAGTTGCTGCTCAAAGAAAAAAATTGGGCAGACCTATGGGTCCCAATGATGCCATGATCACAGCAATTGCCATGGCCAATAACATGGTCATAGTTACTCGGAACGTAAAGGATTTCGAAAATACCGGGATAAAAATTATTAATCCTTGGAGCTATCAAAAATAAAAGCCAAAGGAGGCTCTTATGGTTCAAACATTATCCAGTAGGCAACAACCTAACTCAAATGATTTTCTTATTGACATTGACGATAGTATCTTGACAAAGTTTACGGCTATCGCACACAGCAACGGTAAAACCGCTGAAGAACAAGCTCGCTCTCTACTTGACGATTACGCACGCGGAAAATTAATCCGCGTACAGGAACAGAAGCAATAGCACAATTTACCACAGCAAACGACACAGAAAGGACTATTCCACCCGCTCGGATAGGTCCATCCATTCGGCTTCCAAGGTATCCTTCTCGTCAGAGTTGGCAGAAAGCTGCTCGTTGAGTTTGCCCAGGCCGACGTAATCCGCTGGGTCGTGAGCAGCCATTTTTTGCTCGATTTTTGACTTTTCGGTTTCGAGTTTGGCCAGCTTCCGTTCGATGGCCGAGAGACGACGAGTGGCATCGTGGAAGGCTTTACCGGTCAGTTTCGACTCGCCGGACGAATCGAAACCTTCGTTACCGCCGCCAACGTTCTCATTTCCGTTTGCCGGCCGAGAACCAGCCACACTGTTGCCGCTGCTCGAAGAAGAGCCCTTGCCCGACGACTTGCCACCATGATCGCTGCCAATAACCTCATCGAGCGTTTCACCGTTCTCGATTTTGCGCACCATCTCAAGATAATCGTCAACCCCGCCGGGAAGATGACGAACCTTGCCGCCGATCAGCGCGAACTGCTCGTCGGTGACACGTTCCAGCAAATAACGATCGTGGGAGACCACAATCAAGGTGCCCGGCCAGGAATCAAGCAAATCTTCCATCACGGCGAGCATATCGGTGTCGAGGTCGTTGCCGGGCTCGTCCAAAATCAAGACATTGGGTTCGTCGAGCAGAATCAGCAACAGCTGCATACGACGTTTCTGACCTCCGGAAAGGTCGGCGATTGGTGTCATCAATTGCGCAGCCGAGAAGCCGAGCCGTTCCATCAGTTGGCTGGTCGAAACTTCTTTGCCGTCGACTTCGTATGTGGGCTTGTAACGGCTCAGCACTTCCTTGATCTTGTACTTGTTGAGCTTCTCCAACTCGTCAAGACGCTGCGAAAGCACCGCAAACTTCACGGTCTTGCCAATTTTCACGTGCCCGGCCGTCGGCGTCAACGTGCCATCGATGATCTTGAGCAGCGTCGACTTGCCGGCACCGTTCGCCCCGACAATGCCGAACCGGTCGCCCGGCCCGATAAGCCAAGTGACGTCATCAAGAATCTCGCGACCACTTACCGTCACCTTTTGCGCGGCGGATGTCGTTTCATTATCGTCAACGGCAAGTTCAACAGATCCGATGACTTTCGGTTCTTCATACAAAGCAGGAACGATATTGTTATTTTCGTCATCACTGGCAAAATTTTGAGCTTCGCCGCTTGACACCGCACTGTTGCCACTGGCAACAGTGCCTTGCGGATGCTCGAAAATCTGAGTGACGTCATTCAGGTCGACAACCTGCTTTCCGAGCCGAGAAGTCGCCATCTGCTTGAGCTGTAACGTATTACGCAACGGCGGTACATCGTCGATCAATTCGTGCGCCTGCTTGACGTGGAACTTCTGCTTAGTGGCACGGGCACGGGCGCCGCGGGTCAGCCACGCCAGCTCCTTGCGGGCCAGGTTACGGCGACGTTCCTCGCGGATGTCGGCCTGCCGGTCGCGTTCGACGCGCTGGAGCATATAAGCGCTGTAGCCGCCTTCGAAGGGGTCGATCACCCCGTCGTGCACCTCCCACATCGACTCGCAGACTTCGTCCAGGAACCAGCGGTCGTGGGTGACCAGCAGCAGCGCGCCTTGCCCCGCGGCCCAACGGTTCTTCAAATGTTCTGCCAGCCAGTGAATGGTGACAATATCCAAGTGGTTCGTAGGCTCGTCGAGCGCGAGAATGTCCCAATCCTTCAGCAGCAAACGGGTCAAATCCGCACGGCGCCTCTGTCCACCAGAAAGCGAACCAACCTTTGCGTCAAGGCTTAAGCCGCCAAGCAGCGCTTCAACGATTTCGCGCGAGCGCGTGTCGGATGCCCACTGGTAATCCTCACGACCTTCAAGAGCGGCCTCGCGTACAGTCGCATTATCGTCAAGAGGATCACGCTGGTCGAGCATGCCGAAGGTCAGACCGTTGCGAGTGGTCACGCGCCCGGAATCGGGCTGTTGCGTTCCGGCCAACAAGTGCAATAACGTGGACTTGCCATCGCCATTCTTGCCGACGATGCCGATACGGTCGCCTTCGAAGACACCCTGCGTCACATCGGTGAAAATATTTTTGGTTGCGAAATCAAGCGAAACGTGTTCAAGTCCCAAGTCATAAGTCGGCATAGTAATTCGATGGTATCGCCGCCTCTCAACACTGTTTAGCTCAGACCAAATTCAGCTGCACATGTCAAGTTATCTGCTTAGTCAAGCATCAAAACCCGTACACGCGCACTTAAGCAAACTTCCAACACATGATTTCTGCTTATGGACGAGCCTTGCCTCATACGTGCGTACTTAAGCAGATTCTTGAGGCATATTTTCTGCTTAGCGATGCATCCCGCATATGTAGACGCATCAAGAAGGTGCCTCACTCACTCATCGCGCGGGCACTGGTGGCGCAACGCACGGCGAACGCCGAGAAGACCTGTTCGGCAAGCGGCTGCAACTCGACGTCGTAACGCTTGAAATCCTCGCGGATCTTCGTGATTTCGCTTTTCTTCATACCCTCGACCATGCTCGGTTCGCTGAGCCATTCATCCAGCAACGTCGGCGTGACCTCAAGATGGAATTGCAGTCCAAGCGCGCTTTTGTAGCAAAACGCCTGGTTTTCCGTATATTTGGACGAGGCCAGCAACTGCCCGCCCTCGGGCACGGAGACGACGTCGTTGTGCCAGTTGAGCACGTTAATCTCATCGGTCCACATGGGGAACCAGTCGTTTTTTGCGACGCGTTTGATAGGCGCAAAACCGACTTCCGAACATTTTTCGCTTTGTAGCTTGGCACCGAGGGCGGTAGCGATGATCTGATGGCCCAGGCAGATGCCCAATACCGGCTTGCCCGCCTTCACAGCCTTGCGCACCAGTTTCGCCTCAGTTTTCAGCCCCGGATATTCTTTGTAATCCTGTGCCCCCATCGGCCCACCCATTACAACAAGTCCCGCAATCTCCTCACTTTTGGGCACATCGGCATTGGCTTCACCGGCAATGCTCAATGTTTGACTGGCCATGCCGAGATCATCAAGATTATCAAGAATACGTCCTGGCTTTTCGCAGGGAACATGTTGAAGGATAAACACTTTCGGCATCGTCATAATTCCATTGTGGCATTTCGTCCTCCCAAATCAGCAACAATTGACTTCAGGCGAACGCCGGTTTCGTTTTTTTGTCGGTAAAAGCCAATATTCTTGATAATTATGGAAAACGCCACGAAACCGCAGAATTCCAACCTTTCTGAATCTAAGCAGTCGAAAGCACTCTCACAGGCCGCAACTGACCTGAAACTTTATAACACGGCCACGCACGAAGTGTCCGCGTTCACCTCGATCGTGCCCGGCAAGGTTGGCATCTACGTCTGCGGCGCGACGGTGCAGAGCTCGCCGCATATCGGCCATATCCGCGCCGCGGTCGCCTTCGACATCGTGCGCCGTTGGCTTCAAAAGCTCGGTTACGATGTTACGTTCATCCGCAACGTCACCGATATCGACGACAAGATTTTGGACAAAGCCGCGGCCGCCGGCCAGCAGTGGTGGGCACGCGCCTATTATTACGAACGCGAATTCACGCGTGCCTACGACACGCTCGGCGTGTTGCCCCCGACCTACGAGCCCCGAGCCACCGGCCATATCGGCGACATGGTCGACCTTATCCAACGCTTGATCGACCGCGGCCACGCCTACGTCATCACCGACGAAAACGGCAAACCCACCGGCAACGTGTTCTTCGACGTGGCCAGCTGGCCGCACTATGGCGAGCTTACCCATCAGAAACAGAGCGCCGACGAAACACATGACGCGGCCAGCGCCGTCACCGACAGCATGGGTCCCAGCGTCGACCAGTCCGGCGACGACAAATACAATCCCGTCGATCCTGCCGATTACGACCCGGCCAAGCACGATCCCCGCGATTTCGCGCTGTGGAAGGCCTCGAAGGAAAGCGATCCCGAAACCGCGCGCTGGAACACCCCGTTCGGCACCGGACGCCCGGGCTGGCATATCGAATGCTCCGCGATGAGCCACCGTTATCTCGACGGCATGTTCGACATCCACGGCGGCGGCCTAGACCTGCGCTTCCCCCACCATGAAAACGAGATGGCGCAGACGCGCGCGGCCGGTTACGAATCCGCCAACGTCTGGATGCACTCGGCGTGGGTCACGGCCAAGGGCGAGAAGATGTCGAAGTCATTGGGCAACGGACTTTCCGTACCGAGCGTCCTTGCCCAGAACTCGGCTTGGGTGGTGCGTTACGCCTTGGGCGGTGTGCAATACCGTTCCATGCTCGAGTGGAGCGATCAGACACTCGCCGAGGCCAACGCGGCCTACAAACGCATCATGAACTTCATTGAACGAGCCGGCAAAACGCTGCTGCCATACTTCAGTGATGCCAACCAAACCGATGCGCCTCGTGGCAGCGAGACCAAAGGCTCCAATGGCACCGTCTGGCTCGGCAATGGCCAGCCCAGCAGGGATTCCGTCGTTGCTGTCACCGCCGACCAGCTACCGGAAGATTTCGTCAAGGCGATGAACGATGACATCAACGTCGCCGGGGCCACCGCAGCGATTTTCACCGCCATCCGCCACGGCAACACGCTGATCGGCCAATCCGAAAGCAACCAGAAGGCATTTGGCGATCTAAGAACCGAAAACCTTGCGAAGCTGATCGATGAGTATCGTTCCACTTTCGATGAAGTCAGCGCAAAATACGGCGATATGCCTGCCGAAGCCATCGAACAGGACGCCAAGGCGCGATTCGCACTGGGCCACAGCAATCTAGGTTCCGACGCCATCGATGCACTTGCCGTCGTCATCGGATTGCAGAAGACGTTGCTTACCGTGCGCGCGATGCTCGACACACTTGGTCTTGATCCGCTCGCCGAGCCGTGGTCTGCGGGAGCGGGCGCAAACGGTACCGGTTCACAAAGCGCATGCGGCAAGGCCGACATGCAAGCCGAGCATCGTCTGCTTGACCAACTCATTCGGCATCAGCTTGACGCACGTAACACCGCCCGAAAAGCCAAGAATTTCGAAGTGGCCGACAAGATACGCGACAGTTTGTCTTCGCAGGGCGTCACCATTGAAGACAAACCAAACGGCTCCACCTGGTCACTGAAGTAATTGCCGGAAAGCAATGTAAAAGCGTCATTTGCCTTCGCATTCAGGGAAATCAGCTTTTTTAAATTGTTAAATCTTGACATAAAATAAGCTTAAAACGTAATTCTTGAATAACCCCTAAGTAATTCCATATATTCCGCGGTGTTAGCTTTGGAAAAAATCGTTTTGCAAGACAACGTCAGAATTTTTACCCCCAAAGCTAAGGTATGATTGATTGGCTGATGTGATACAGTTGTATGTAATAGAACATGTTGCCATTGTGAGAATGGTTGCCGAGGGAAACCACACAAGACGACATGCATCCAGAAAGAGACAATAAAATGCGTAAGAACTTTAAAGTAGCATTAGGAATGGCGATTGCCGCAGCAATGCTGAGTGTTCCTGTCCTTTCGCAAGCTGCAGATTCACAGCAAACGCCGAATGAACAGAACAACGTTGCGGCTACGCCGACCATAACAGATAATACCACTGCGCCAAGCACACAGGACAATACCCCTACACAGACTTCTTTACCTGCGCCGAGCACGCAGATCGGGAGTGACTGCACCGACGCAACCGGTGCGATGAGCCATGGCAAGTGGACGGTGGGGCCCAGCGCCGATTACAACGGCGAGTGCACGCTCACCTTCACGGCCACCGACCCGAACGTCGAGAACGACTTCGACAGCTTCAAGTCCGACAGCCCTGACTCCCCCTACGCACACATTTATACTCGCACTCCGCAGTTCCAGCGCGTCAAGCACATCGTCTTCGACGGTGTGAACAAGACGAAGCTTCCGGAGAACTCGAGATTCTTGTTCGGCGACTGGAACTGGGGCGATGGTGCTTGGACGCCAGGGAGCTCATTGGTATCGTTCAAGAGCAACAACCTCGTCGACACCAGCGAAGTAAAGAATGCAGAAGGGCTGTTCCAGGCCGATCACGACCTCAACGATCTGGATCTGAGCGGCTGGGACACCAGCAACCTGCAAGTCATGCGGTCGATGTTCGACAACACCTCGATGAAGTCGCTCGACCTGAGCGGCCTGGACGTCAGCAACGTCACCGATATGAATCATCTGTTCTACAACCTCGACACCATAGAATCGCTGGACCTGAGCGGCTGGGACACCAGCAAGGTCACGGACACGTATGAGATGTTCTTCGGCACGCACATCCACACACTCACCCTTGGACCCAAGACCAAGCTCGACCTCATTGAAAACCAGTGGGGCGGCAATCCCACCAAAGTGACTAAGCTGTCGGACGTCACTACAGGTGTAACCGAAGCAACCGGCGACACATCCACGATTACAACGTGGAATCTGCGCAACAAAATACTCGGCGCCTTCGGTCAAGATTCCCGTGACCGCGCCGGCACCTACACCGTGGGTGCGGTGACGAACCGCACCTTCACCCTCAATGCGAATCTACCGAAAGGATACACGGCCGACGCCGCAGCGGAAGGCTTCACTGCTGATGCTGCCGGCAACTTGACGCGGATCTACCCCATGACCAACGCACAGGGTGTGCCGATGCCGACATACGACGCCAACGGCAATATGACCAACCACGACATCTCGCACAACATTATGTCTAGCAATCCCACGGTTCCTGCCGATCCGTTCACACTGAACGCCGTGGGTACTCCCTCGGATACCTACACGTTCCAAGGCTGGAGCGAAAGTCCTGCGGCTACCACCGCCACGGTGAACAGCGGCGATACCGTCAATCTGCTGGACGGCGACGTCACGCTTTACGCCGTGTGGCAGAAAGTGCCGAAGCCCGCGCCGGTAGTACCGCCAACTGCTCCTATCGAGCCGACCCAACCTACCGAGCCCACAAAGCCGAGCAAGCCGGCGCCTAGCGACGGTGAGCAAACTCCGTCCGAGTCCAAGCCTGGAAAGAACGACAAGACTCCTTCCAAGAGCCCAGCCGCTGCCACTCCGGAGCAGCCTACCAATACAGTGAGTCCCAACGCTCCGGCAATCCCGGTTGTCACTTCGCCGGTTTCCTTGCCTATGGCCCAAGCCAATGCGCCAGCCACTGGCACCCAGCGTGCTGCTGGCCCTCAGGCTGCGACTCAACAAGCCGCACCCGACCAGAACACAGACTCCGCTCCGAACGTCATCGGAGGAAAGAACGACCAGAAGCAACGTGCATGCGCAGCTGCCTATCTGCAGAACGGACTGGTTTCACCTGCCGCATACGTCCAGTGCAGCTCGGAAGGCCTTGCAAATGCAACAGCAACTGTGTCTCCTACTGCCGCACGAAGCAATCCGGCGATTATCATAGCAATGCTGGCGATGTTGATTGCTTTGGCGATGTTTGCAGGCATCTTCATGCGTCAGAACAGTTTGCTCATCGCTCGTCACCACGAGGATGTGCAGCGCTAAAACAGCTGCCTGCCTGAAAGACAGCGATATATAAAGGTATAAAAGGAATCTTCCTAGCAACCGAACAGCTGCTGGGGAGATTCCTTTATTTCTCCCTACGAACCGGTAGAATGGGGCTCATTATGGCAGCATTCAGTTCTTTGACAGACAGGCTCTCGGGCGCGTTCAAGCATCTGCGGAGCAAAGGCAAACTCACCGAAGCGGATATCGACGGTACCATCCGCGAGATTCGTCGCGCCCTGCTGGACGCCGATGTGGCGCTCGACGTGGTGCGTTCCTTCACCTCTCGCATCCGTGAGCGCGCGCTCGGCGAAGAGGTCTCCAAGGCCCTGAACCCGGCGCAGCAGGTGGTGAAGATTGTCAACGAGGAATTGACGTCGATCCTCGGCGCCGGCGTCGACCGCCCGCTGAACTTCGCGAAGAACCCGCCCACCATCATCATGCTCGCAGGTCTGCAAGGCGCCGGCAAGACGACCCTGGCGGGCAAGCTCGGCTATTGGCTTAAGGATTCGGGCCACACCCCGCTTTTGGTCGCGGCCGATCTGCAGCGTCCGAACGCGGTCACCCAGCTGCAAGTGGTCGGCGAGCGCGCCGACGTGCCGGTCTACGCTCCCGAGAAGGGCGTCCAGTCCGACGGCGGCGAGACCGTCGCAGCTCCCGGACAGACCTCCGGCGACCCGGTAAAGGTGGCACGTGACTCGATTGCGTACGCCAAAGACAAGCTCTACGACACGGTCATCATCGATACCGCAGGCCGCTTGGGTGTCGACGAGGAGCTGATGGCCCAGGCCCGCGATATTCGCGACGCCGTCAATCCCAACGAGATCCTCTTCGTCATCGACGCGATGATCGGCCAGGATGCGGTGCAGACCGCCGAGGCCTTCAACAAGGGTGTGGACTTTACCGGCGTGGTGCTCTCCAAGCTCGACGGCGACGCACGAGGCGGCGCGGCGCTTTCCGTCGCGACGGTCACCGGCAAGCCGATTCTCTTCGTCTCCAACGGCGAGGGCCTGAAGGACTTCGAGGTCTTCCACCCGGACCGCATGGCCTCCCGCATCCTCGATATGGGCGACATCCTCACCTTGATCGAGCAGGCGCAGAAGGAGTTCGACGAGCAGCAAGCCATGGAGTCCGCCCAAAAGATGGCGAAAGGCACCTATGGTTTGGATGATTTCATGGAGCAGCTCGAACAGGTGCGCAAGCTTGGCTCGATGAAAAGCCTGTTGGGAATGATTCCCGGCATGGCTGCACACCGCAAGGAGCTCGAAGCCCTTGACGAGCACGAGATCGACCGCACCGAAGCCATCATCCATTCGATGACACCGGAAGAGCGTCGTGACCCCTCCATCATCGACGGCTCCCGTCGCGCCCGCATCGCCTACGGTTCCGGCAACACGGTTTCATCCGTCAATGGGTTGCTGCAACGTTTCGAGCAGGCAGCGAAGATGATGAAGCGCATGACCAACAAGGTCGGCGGCGGCATCCCCGGCATGGGTGGCCCGGCCATGGGTGGCGGCTACGGCGGCAAAAAGGGCAAGAAAGGCAAGAAGAAAGGCAAGTCCAAGTCAGGCAACCCGATGAAGCGCGAAGCCGAAGAAAAAGCGTTGCGTCAAAAACTTGCCGGCAAAAAGAACTCCGGCGGCTCGGCCTTCGCCAAGAAGCCACAGAACCCTGCCCTTCCAGCAGGTTTGCAAGAAGCCATGGATGCGGCCGGCACTGACGAGAACGGCACGCCGAACCTTCCGCCGAACTTCGGCGGTGGCCTTTCCGGCTTGCTCGGCTGAACCTCAACAGCGGTCTAGAAAGTAATCCATGGCAATCACGCTCTCCATTTTGCTGGGCCTTATCGCCTTGTGGTGGGCACTGCGTTTCCTGCCGGCGGGCGCAGACGGGCATGGTCTCATGCCATATCTCATCGCGTTCGTCCGTTTTCTATGGATACCGTCAATAATTATTTTGGCGGTGGCGCTTATATCCCGCCATTGGATTGTCGCTGTCATCGCGGCGATATTGACCATACTTACCGGCGTATTCGCCTCACCTTGGTACCGAAAATTACACCATACCTCGGCCAGGCAAAACCCGGCAAGACAAGCGTCGCAAGACAAGAAAATCCAAAATACTGATATTCCCTATACTGTAATGACCCTGAATTGCCGTTATGGCCATGCCGACCCACAAGCCATCATCGACGCCGTACGCAATAATGACGTTTCCATATTGGCTTTACAGGAACTCACTCCGGAACTCGTCGCAGCTATCGATAATGCAGGAATGAACGAGTCGCTCCCCTACCGCCAGTTCGGCAAATCGAAGGAAAGCGACAACGGCGGCTTCAACGCCATCTTCTCGCGCACCGAACCCGATGCACAAGCCGGCAACGCCATCGACATCGCCGCAGCCGACGTGCCGTACTGCGAAATCAACGGGGTAGCCGTTTACAGCGTTCATCCCAAATCCCCGATGCGCGGCTGCAAGGAATGGTCTCAAGGCATCAGAAAACTAGCCGAACTCATGCCTAAGAGCGGTTCCGCCATTCCGCAGACCGCTTCTTCCGCCTCATCGTCAGAAAAAGCTGCACACGAGACCATCATCATGGGCGATCTCAATTCCAACCTCGACCACCCCAGCTTCCGCAAGCTGTCCAACGCTGGATTTGAGGACGCAGGCCTCACCTCCTCACATACCCGCTCCGCAAGTTTTCCGCAATGGCTGGTTTGGCCGCGCCTGGAACTCGACCATATTCTGGTAACTCCCGGTCTCGCAACGTCGAACGTACACACTTTGGCCATCCCCGGGAGCGACCATTTCGCGTTGCTCGCCCAGCTGCGTCATCTATAGTCCCCGACTACGCCATATACAGACAGCACGGATTTGCTATCAGCAAAACAAGAAAATCTGTCGAGAATATCAGCATTGACTTTTCCTTGTAACCATCCGTCGAAAAACCCAAGCGATATATGGCTTTTCGGTACGAACATCAGATCATCGCATCTTCTCGAAATGACTACAATTAGACAAAATATATCTGTCTATTGACTTTCCTGAAGAATGTCCATATGCTGTCCATTTGGTTGCTATGTAGACGACTTGAACCGATACTAAAAGTACAAATTCAATGTCGAATGCAAAGAAGGACATATTATGAACGACACACAAAATGCAGACATTCAATTCAATATCTCCATCAGCAAAGACCAGCTCGCACTTATGAAGCGCGCTGCGGCACTTGAGGAGAGGCCAGTGAAGGACTGGGCGGCGGACAAGCTGTATGAGGCCGCCAGCGAGGGCATCGATCAAGAAGTGACGCTTCAGGAGGTCAACGAGGAATTCGACAAGATTCTCGCGACTTTCGAAGCCCCTGCAAACGTCTGATACGAGAAATATTCCATCCAGCCAATAACGGATGGGACTCGGCAAAAACGATGAAAAATGCTAGCAGTAAGCAATGCGTGAGGTGGGATTGAGCATCAACTCGGTCCCACCTCACGCATTAATATACCTCTCCAAACGGAGACGGATAACATGACAAGAAAGCGGTAAGCTTGTCAGCTGATACAGCGTCTCACGAGCTTACCGGACCTGTCGAGTTTCTGACAATCAACGACACCGGCCATTCTTTCTTCCTCACTTCTTCCGCATGATCGCCAATAAGCAATCGCGCCGCGCTTTCCCCTAATTCATATGAAGGCTGCCGGACAGTCGTCAGACTAGGATTTAAAGCCTCAGCAAATTCAACGTCATCGTATCCCACTATCGAAAGATCCTCAGGAATACGTCTACCGGTTTTCTTCACTTCCAGAATCGCGCCTAACGCAAGCATATCGTTGGAACAAATCAAAGCAGTCACCCCAGGACAACGGCGCAAAATGGTCTCTGCACCCTTTTCGCCCTCTACGACGGTCAAATCTTCAACGGTTGCGGTCTTTAAAGAATCCTTCGCAGATAATCCCATTTCATGCAAAGCCTTCAAGACGCCTCTGCGTCTGGCCGCACACCAGGAAACACCTACCTTGCCGTTGATGAAGCCGAAATGCCGGTGCCCCAAACCAATCAGATATTTAGTCGCCAAGTACATGCCCTCTTCGCCGTTATTACCAACGTAGGGCACCACGGGAGACTTTCCAATTGAGACGATTCCGAACCTACTACGGAAGGTTTGAAGCTCATCTGCAAAAATATTGATGGGTGCAACGATAAGGCCATCGACGCCGTAACTCATAAGATTGTCAAAAGCCTCGATCTGCCTTTTATTGTCCTGATGACTCGAACTGACAATCATTCCCAACCCTGCGGAGTCACAGACATTTTCCACACCTCGGATGACGGAAGCCCAATACAGGTTTCCGATATCAGGCACCATCACACCCACAAGACCAGATTTTTGCCCCCTCAATTGTCCCGCAGCTTTTGAAGGAATATAATTCAAAAGCTTCATTGTCTGAAATACTTTGGCTCGATTCTGAGGACTTACCTGATCAGGATGATTCATCACATTGGAAACAGTACCCAGCGAGACACCGGCATTGCGAGCTACATCACGAATACCTACCTTATCGACCTTCATCTTCACGCTTTCTCACATATTCCGTAGTTTCAAAGCAATTCACAGATCACACGCCCAGCCAGACAATTCATTTACCGTACATAGACATGGCATGAAGCGAATCTCCATAACTTACCTTTAAATCAACACAGTTGCGTGGCTATGCCAATAAACTCATCAGAGAGCTGGCATAGCCACGCGAAATAGAACATTATCAGATTATAATTCCATGTATATCTCTGTATGATAATGTCTAATACTGCCAGGTTCCAACCATATTACCTCACCATCTCGTTCTGCCTGCCATCTGCCTCCATCTTTTGAAGTCGAAGGCTCAATCGCAAACACATTGACTCCCGGGGAAGCGTCTCGCCATAGAACCAGCATCGGCCAACTGTCGACATCCTGCACCACGGTAAGCGATTGGTCAAGCGGGGATGTCACGGTTGTCTTACACTGATCCGGTTGAGTCGGATTGCAGTAATACACTTCTTCATCCTGCGGAGCATCGCAAGCACCCAACGTCCAAGGCAATGAACGCCCATTCACGCCGTCATCACCGCGGTGACCGCAGATAACGGATTGTGAAGTCACCACGGACCCCGGTTGGATGATCGGATAACCCAAAGTGATATGATGCCTCATCATATGCCCGGCAAGCGAAAAGCCGAGATTCTCGACGGTATCCTCCACCACGAGACGAGGGCTTTCAATATCAGCCGAAATGGTCCTGTGAAGCCTTAACGAGGGCGACCCCAGTCCGGCCTCGAGCGCATCACCGTCTATAACGATGCACGTCGAACCAGAGGCGCTGCGATCCAGCTTCCATGTGAGATTATCGACGGGTATATGACCTATGCGGCCATGAAGCCCGTACTTCCTATTCCCCACACTCGAGGCCAAGCCTGTGCTTTCCAATCCGCATGTCGACAACAGGCCACCGGGGAATGTCCTGCACCAACCGTCACCTGTTGGTTCAACAAAACCGGAAGCAATATTGCCGCGTGAGGAGCGCCAACCCAGTGGAATTCCATATGCATCCGCCCAACCGATATCCATGCACCTGTCAGCAAGGACTTCGAAGGATATCCCCTTGGGATTATGCACTTCGAGCACCGGCGAACCGGCACCCGGACCGGATTGACGAGTGAACATTTCCACATTGCACAGCTGGTCGGCCGAAGAGACCAACCTGGAAAGGTCGGCAGGCAACGGGCTTGAGGAATAGCCGAATGTCATTTCTAGTCCTCGCCTCTCACTTCCAACATCGTCAGCTTCCTGTTGCCGAAAGCGATGGCGGCGATAAGAACGACACCGGTGACAACGTACTGAAGGTAGGAAGAAACACCCAGGATGTTCAGGGCGCTGGAGAGCACCGCGAAGAAGATGGAACCGACCAAGGTGCCGGAAATCGATGCCTTGCCGCCTCGCATCGAGGTACCGCCAACCACGACTGCGGCAATCACGGTCATTTCAATGCCCATGGCCATGTTGCCTTCGGTCGAAGAAAGACGGCCGGCGAGGAACACACCAGCAAGCGCGGCACAGATCCCGGAAAAGACGAAAACGATAATCTTGGTCCAGGGAACCGAAATACCGGCCAGACCGGCGGAGACCTCGTTGGAACCGATGGCTCTTGCATTACGTCCTATGTAGGTGTGCTTGACAATGAAGAACGTCAGGGCTAGCAAAAGGATAAACACCACCAATGCGATCGGTATGATTCCAGCGATCTTGGAAGTGGTCAGCGAACGGTAATTGTGGGAGGTGATCGGAACCACCTTGCCTTGGGTCATGATGAAGGCGGTGCCGAGGAAGAGGTACTGCGTACCCAGCGTGGCAATGAACGGTGCGATTTTCACCATACCGACCAGCAAACCGTTGATAAGCCCAAACAGGGCACCGAGGACGAGCGCTACCAGAATGGCCATTTCCACCGTGCTTGTCGGCAGAATCTTGGCCACCATGATGGAGCTGACCGCGATGATACCGGCCAACGAGAGGTCAATCAGTCCGCTCGCTATCAGGATCGTCATGCCGCACGCCGAAATACCGATGTAGGCGGTTTGAAAGAGCACATTGGACATGTTGCCCAAACTCCAGAAACTCGGCTGAACGATACCGACCACGATGCAGAGCACGATCAGCAGTAGGAACAGATAGTAGCGCTTCACGAATGAAAGAAGATTGAAGTTTTTGGTTTCGGAAACTTCATCGTTGAAAGCTACAGCCTTGTTCGTTTCATGTTTTTGTTCTTTTTTGTCCATGATTTCACCTTCCCTTGAACATCCTCGCAACCATGACACGCTGACCGCTGTCAAGGCTCAATGCGAAGACAAGCAGCGCGCCAATCGCTACGTATTGGTAGAACGAGGGAATATTAAGGATATTCAGGCCCGAATTGATTATTGTCAGCAGCAGCGCACCGAGCAACGTTCCGATAACGCGCGGATGGCCGCCGGACATGCTGGTTCCGCCAATCACGACCACCGCGATGGTCTGCAATTCAAGACCGGTGGAAACTGTTGCGTTCACTGTTCCAAGCTGGCTGGCCAGCAGCACTCCCGCGAGACCAGCGGTGAGACCACAGAACAGATAGGCCTTGATGATGGTTCCTTCAACGCTGATGCCGCTGTCTCGTGCGGCGAGCGCGTTGTCGCCGACAGCCACAATGTGTTTGCCGATAGGCGCCTTCTCCAGAATGAACCAAGTGCCGAAACCGACGAGCAACGCAAGGATAAAGGTGACGGGAATATGCACGATGCTCGCTGTGGCGATCTTCTTGAACGATCCCGACATGATTTCTATCGGCAATCCGGCCGTGATAAGCAGGGCCAGACCTCGATAGATATTCATCGTCGACAACGTGGCGATGAAGTCGGTGACACGAAGTTTGACGACAACGAATCCGTTGAAGAAGCCGAGGATACCACCGAAAACAATCGCGCATATGATAGCCAGCACCGGATTCATCTTGTTGACCATCATTGCAGTCACACAGACAACCAATGCCTGCATCGCGCCCACGGAAAGATCGATGCCGAATATGGCGATGACCACTGTCTGCCCAAGTGCCAGAATGGCGAGGATGGACGCATTGATCAGCATGTTGGTGACGTTTGAAGCCGACAGGAACTTCGGCACAAACAGCAATTCAAAGATGATCACGATTGCAAGAGGAATGACAATCCCCGCATTCTGCAAAATCCTGCGAACCTGATCGGCTTTATGGGCACGCTCGGCAGAGCTCTGGCGATTCTCATCGACAAGCGACAAAGCCGCGTCTTGCTGAGTTGACATAGTCATTCCCCTTCCTTGTTCATGGAACCGACCGAAGCCGCAATGATGTTCTCTTCGGTGACGTCCGATCCCTTAAATTCCGCTACTTCCTTGCCAGCGAACAGTACGATGCACCGATTCGCGATAGCTGCGATTTCCGGAGCGTCCGAGCTTGAGACGATAATGCTTACCCCGGAATCAGCAAGTTCCTTGATAAGCTGATAGATCTCGATCTTGGCCCCGACATCAACGCCTCTAGTCGGCTCATTGAGAATCAGGACCGAGCAACCAGTGAGCACAGCCCGGGCGAACAGCACTTTCTGCTGGTTACCTCCGGAAAGGCTGACGATAAGTTCGTTGTCATTCTGAACTTTGATGTTCATTTTGCCTTTGAGCTCATCGAACGAATCCTTTTCCTTTTTCGCAATCGGAAGGAACCGTTCGGCAAAAGGAAGATCCTTCTTGTTCTTGGCGATCATCGAATTTTCGATGACATCAAGATGAGGAATGATTCCTTCGTTCTTTCGGTCTTCCGAAAGCATGAAGATACCTTGCCGGATGGCCTTACGATTGTTGGACAGATTCACCGGCTTGTCATCCACGAGCACGGATCCGGAGAGAATGGGCATCTGGCCGAAAAGCGCTCGGCTGATTTCCGTACGTCCGGAACCGACAAGACCCGCAATGCCGAGAATCTCGCCTTTTCTCACTTCGAAATTAAAGGCCGTCGGGAACCTTCCGATAATCACATCCTTCACCTGAAGACCGATAGGACTCTTATCGGCAGTGGTATCGGTTTTGTTGTATACCTCCGCTTTCCTGCCGAGCATTTGTTCGACGAGGCTTTGCTCATTGGTGTCGGCCACCGGTCCAGAGAAGACAAGCTTCCCATTGCGCAGCACGTCAACGGTGTCGCAAATCTGGAAGACCTCTTCGAGATGGTGGGAGACATAAATGACGGCTTTGCCATCGGCGGCGAGCCTCTTGACGATCCGATGCAACTTCTCGGTTTCGGAATTGTTCAACGCCGCGGTAGGCTCATCCATGATGATGACATCGAACTGAAGCGACAGGGCACGAGCAATTTCGACAAGCTGCTGGTCGCCAATCGTCAACGAAGATACATAACGATCCAGATCCAGATCGAGACCAAGTTCATCCAGCAAGGCCTTCGCCTTTGCATGAGTCGCCTTTTTATCGATGATTCCATGCGAAACAATCTCATGACCCAGATAAATGTTTTCGGCAACGGTCAGTTCACCAACCTGGCGAAACTCCTGGCTGACGACGGCAATGCCGTGATTCTGAGAATCTGAAGAACTCTTGAAGCTCTGTTCCTTGCCTTTAAGAAAAATCTTCCCCGAAACGGGCTGTTCGATTCCTGCAAGCATACGGATTAACGTGCTTTTGCCAGCCCCGTTTTCGCCGACCAGGGCTAGAATCTCTCCAGCCTTTACTGCGATAGATATCCCCTTTAAGGCTTTTACACCAGGATATTCCTGAACCAATTGTTCAGTTTGTAATACGCTATCCATAGATTAACCTTTCTAAGAGATTGCGGGAAATCAAAAGATCTCCCGCAACCCTTTCACGAAAATCACTCACTCTTGAGCTTTTTTAGCTTGGAAAGTGCTGAGATTTTCACTGTCAACCATCGACACGGGGTAAAGAACCGTGCGCTTCTTGGCATCGTTGAACTTGGGATTCTTGCCATCCAACAAGTCCATAGTCAGCTCAACGGCCTTCTTACCCTGAGCGTATGGATCCTGGGCAACGGTGGCGGTCATTCTGCCGTCTTTGATCATGGAGAGAGCCTGGTCGTTGCCGTCAAAGCCCATCAGGACGAACCCATCCTTGCAGGACTTGTGGGCAGCTTCCATGGCGCGCTCGGCGCCCACTGCAGAATTGTCGTTCGCGGCATAGATGACATCCAGATCAGGGTTGGCGGAAAGCATATCCTGCGCGGCCTTGAAGCCGCCATCCACGGAATCCTTGCCATCAAGGCTGGAAACGATCTTGAAGTTATCATGCTTCGACAGCTCTTCCTTGAAGCCATCACGCCTCTGCTCACCTACAACGGAGCCGGCATGCAACTCGACAACGCCGACCTTGTGGGTACCAGGGGTGCTCAGTTTCTTGACCAGATACTCGGCAGCCATCTTGCCACCTGCCTTGTTGTTGGAAAGCAGGTAGGCATCGTAGGAACCGGCAACTCCGATATCCGCCACCACAACGGGGATCTTGGCATCATGTGCGGCATCCACGGTAGACGGAAGCGCATCCGGCTGCACCGGGGTAATGATCAGGCCGGAAATTCCCTGATTGACCAAGTCCAGGCTATTGGAAACCTGCTTGGACTGATCCATCTTCGAATCTAGAACAGAAACCTCGACACCAGCTTCCTTGGCTCCGGCCTTGATGCCCTTCGCCATTGTCTGCCAGTACGGATTAGAAAGATCCTGAGTGGAGTAACCCAACTTCAGCGGTTTTTTCTTTTCGAACTTGACTTTGGAATATCCTGCCTTTGACGACGAGGCCTGTTCATCGCTGCCACTCGTTCCACAACCGGCGAGGGAGCCAGCCAGCAAACCGACAGCTGCGACAAGTGCAAATACTTTCTTATTCATCCCTACAACTCCTTCTCAATCTCATTCTTTGATGTTCTGGGCCAGACGTCCGGTGTTTGCCGATGGAGACAGGAACGTATTGTCATGAAGCCCCTTCCAGGAAGGCATCGGGACAGGGTAATCAGCCTGATCTTCCGTGGGTTCATGGCTATATGTCGAAACTTCGCGTACACAAAGCGGTACCTTGGCATCCGGCGGGCAACGGAAGGTGTGGAGATGCTTTCTCTGCATCACGAACTTCGGATCACCGACCTCAAGGCGCTTGTAGCTGGTCAGCTTCTTGTACGTATCCTCACGGCCCTTGGGCAGTGCAACGTTTTCAGGCCACGGGTCTCCCTTTTCCATCTCGTGGAAGGACATGACTTCTTCGTCGCCGACTTTTACAGGGTCCGGATCATAGAACAGATCCATGCTTCCGAGCATGACTTCGTAGCATTCGGTCTTCCTCTCGTGGAAATGCGGAGGGCAGAACTTTCCAGGATGAACAATCATGATCTTGTCGCACAGACCTGAATATTCGGCATAAGGAGCGCCCTTCACAGGCAGGCCACTCACCGCAGCTTCGTTCAGAGACTGGAAAATAACCATGACTTCATATGGATCATTCGACCAGAGCCCCTTTTCGAACGCTTCATATTGGTCGGCACCATAGACGATACCGGCGCTGTCATTAACCATGTCAGGAGTCATCGGATAATGCAAAGCACGTGCAAGTGCCTCACAATTATGCATCCAATCGTCATACTCCTGACGAGTTATATAATTCCTTGTCATTACTCATTCCTCCTTGAATCAGATTTATCTTCGTAGATAAATGAAACGGTTCATTTTTGAACCGTTTCATTTATAACACACACAAGATTTGTTTGTCAAATTATCTGGATAAATCTTTTATGATTATTGTTTTGATAAAATGAACCATCCAAATCCGTCGAAAGAAATACGGGCAGAATATGGAAACGCTTTTTCCTGTGATCCCTATTTGTCTATTCCATATGGAACTTTTTATCAGCATTTTATATTGTACGTCATTTTGCCGTACAATATATTTATGGCTACCAAAATCAAGAAGACTTCACGGCTCGAGATTCGACTGACCCCAGAGGAACGCCAAATCATCGAACGGGCAGCCACGCTCAAGGGCTCCACCATCACGCAATGGACGGCGCGGCATCTGCTCAATGCAGCGCAAGAGGACATCGAACAGGAAACCCAGCTCAAACTCACCAACGAGGCATTCGATGCCTTCCTCAAAGCCCTTGACGAGCCTATGCCGAAGGAGATGCAAGAACTCCTTTCTAGGGACCCGCAATGGGCGTAGAGAACGAGACACCTCCATCCTCAAGGTTTCAAGCTCCTCGACAACTGGTTGAAACGGATGACACCAGTACGTTTTGCAGCGGTGTGAAGTTGGTTGACGACTGGATTCACACCACGTCACATGTCGCAGTTCAACGAGGAACCGCCGTGCCCTATGTCTCCTGCACTCTTGAAGGAGAAGTCGCGGGCCTCTTCTCTCTCAACGCCTTTTCAATCCCGCACAATCGAGCTCACGGAGAGTGGCTCCGCCGCGACACACCGAGTAACATCCCGGTTATTCTTCTCGGAATTTTCGGAGTGGACAAGCGGTTCCAAGGGCTAGGACTCGGGTGGGGTCTTCTCGAAGATGCAGTACTTCGCGCTCGGCATTTGTCGGCGAATCTCGGAGTCCGAGCGCTCGTCGTTGAGCCATATGACGATAATGCCAGAGGTTTCTATAGTCATTTCGGTTTCCAACCCGTTATCGATACCGAATTCATGTTTGTAAAAATCGTCTAGACCATATATTGCAGCCAACTCGTCGAATCCAACGCCTATCCAGCCGGTGAGCTATAGTTGAAAAGTTATTCACGGGTGCGGGGCCCTCTCAATCCCGTAGGCCGTGAGGAACAGCGCGGCTTCAGGCAAGTATGCCCCACATACGAGCTCGAAACCGCAATGAACCAACAAGGAGAGCCACAATGGCTACCAAGATTCGTCTGAAGCGCATGGGTAAGAAGTTCTATGCCTTCTACCGCATTGTCGTCATGGATTCGCGCAAGAAGCGCGACGGCGAGTCGATCGAGGAGATCGGCCTGTATGATCCAAACCAACAGCCTTCGATGATCAAGATCGATTCCGATCGTGCTCAGTACTGGCTTGGCGTCGGTGCACAGCCGAGCGACCCGGTGCTCAATCTTTTGAAGATCACCGGTGACTGGCAGAAGTTCAAGGGTCTGCCGGGCGCCGAAGGCACGCTCAAGGTCGCCGAGGAAACCCCGGATGCCGCTGCTCGTGTCGAGGCCGCAGAGGCCGACGCTCAGAAGCGCAAGGCCAAGCAGTCCGAAGCCAAGGCGAAAGCCGAAGCCGAGAAGGCTGCGGAAGCCGCCAAGGCCGACGAAGCGAAGGCCGACGAAGCCGGCGCTGAAGAGGCCAAGGCCGACGAGACCGTCGAGGAATCCAAGAAGACCGAGAAGGCTGAGTAATCATGCTCGCACAAGCTGTGGAACATCTCATTTCCAATATCGTCGACTTTCCCGATGATGTTTCGGTGAAGTCCCGCGAAAACGCCCGCGGCGAACTGTTGCGGGTGCGTGTGAACCCTGAAGACATCGGGCGTGTGATCGGTCGTTCCGGCCGCACCGCCAATGCGATTCGTACCGTGGTGCAGGCGTTGTCCGACCACAAGGTGCGCGTCGACATCATGGATGTTCGCAAGTGAATCGCGACGAAATCATTTCGCAGCAGGCAGACCCTCAGCAGCGTGAACTGTTGAGGGTCTGTCGTATCGGGCGCGCGCAGGGACTCAAAGGCGAGGTCACCGTCCGTTCGTTCACCGACGAGCCGGAGCTTCGGTTTGCTGCCGGTTCGGTTTTGTATACCAAAGACGGCTCGCATACCTACACCGTCGCTCATTCCCGCACGTTCAAGGATCGCTGGATTCTGCATTTTAAAGGCGTTGACAATCGTGACGCTTCTGAAGCTTTGAACGGCTTGGAGCTTTACGTCGAAGCCGATGACCCCGAGGAAATGGCCGAAGAAGACGCCTGGTATCCCAAGGATCTTATCGGGCTCGAAGCTCGTGTCTACGACAATCCTGCCAATGGAATTGATGCTGCGAAGTCCGGCCAGGTTATCGGCAAGGTCGTGGACGTCATCGACGGCCCCGCGCAATCGCTGCTGAAAATTCGTTTGGCCACACCGGTTATCGAGCATAAGGACGGCAGCTTTACGCCGTTGCCGGTCACAACTGCCACTAACGGTCAGGACACCGGCAATGAGAAAGTCATCAAAACGGTTTTGGTGCCGTTTGTCGACGAATTGGTGCCCGATATCAATCTGGATTCCAATTACCTCACTCTCGACCCACCAACCGGTCTAATTCCTGAATGGTGAAATTCTCCTATCACCCTTCTCTAATACACAATCATCTTCATTCACGTCATTTTGGCCTTCTTGGTGTCACCAACAGTGGCTTTTTCTCAAAATTGATGCTTATTCCTGCTGATTATTGGCATCTTGGTGCACCAAGTACCCTAAAATCATGAGAATATAACTCAAATCTCCATTATTTGAGGGACTTGGCGTAACCAAGACCCTCATTAAGCACACATTTGTTGTCAGCGAGCCACAATCAATGAGCTGCAAATACGTCATCCACCAAATTTCCACGTTTTGTTGGTGGATGGGGTCACGATATGGTTGAAACCATGAAAATCGATATCGTGTCTGTATTCCCCGAGTATTTCAAGGCCCTTAACATCGGCTTGTTCGGGCGTGCCATCGAGCACGGGCTGCTCGACGTGAAAACGCACGACCTACGCGACTGGACCCACGATGTCCATCATTCCGTCGACGATACGCCAGTCGGCGGTGGCGCTGGCATGGTGATGAAGCCCGAGGTCTGGGCCGAGTGCCTCGATGATTTGCTTGGGCTGGAACCTGTCGAAATCGCGGATAGCGATGGCACGTCGTCTGTAACGAAATCTCGGAACGAAACGACCTTTAGTAACAGTACACAACCCAACAATACCAGCGACAACGACGACGCAACTGACAACCTTACCGAGAAAACCGAAACGCACACGGATACAGACACAGATACAGATACAGACGCCGCGCAATCATCGGATGCCACCATCGGCGGCAAAGCCCGACCTGATACCAAACCGATCCTCATTTTCCCGAATCCTTCCGCACCGTTGTTTACCCAGCGCGACGCGACCGAACTCTCGCGGGCCGGCCATCTCGTTTTCGGCTGCGGCCGCTACGAAGGTTACGACGCGCGCATCCCTCGCTATTACCGAGCGCAGGGCATCGACGTGCGCGAGTATTCCATCGGCGACTACGTTCTGAACGGCGGTGAAGTTGCCGTCTCGGTGATGCTCGAGGCCATCACTCGCCTGATGCCCGGATTCATGGGCAACCCCGAATCCATCGTGGAGGAATCCTACACCGGCTCGAACGCGCTGCTGGAGCACTATCAGTACACAAAACCTGCCGTCTGGCGCGGCATGAGCGTCCCCGACGTGCTCACCAGTGGCGACCATGGCAAGGTCGACCGTTTCCGGCGCGACGAGGCCATCGCTCACACCGACAGTCTTCGCCCTGACCTCATCGGGCAGCTCGACTGCAAGTCTCTCGACAAGGCCGACCGCAAAACCCTGATGTCACTGGGCTGGGAAGTCTCCGGTTCTCATCCCCGTAAGTTGGATAACTAATATCCGCCCATTGGGTTTCTCACTCGTGGTCGATGTAGTAGACCTCGGTTTCGCCGTAGTGGCGCTGGTCGGAGACCTGCCAGCCTTCGGGCATTGTCAGTGGATCGGAACGCGTCGAGCGCTCGAAAACCAAGACCGTCTGCTTGTCTGTGGCCGGGGACGCGACCAAATCGACGATGAGCTGATTGCATTCCTCGGTGGTGAGCACGTATGGCGGATCAGCGAAAATCAGGTCGAAGGCGGGACCGTCGTATCCGGAAGCGATGCGCTCGGCACGTTTGCGCATGACTCGCGCCTTCATCGTCTCCGAATCCCATGACCGGTTGCGCTTAAGATTATTGAGCTCCTTATCAATCAGCGCAGCTGCCGGCCCCGCCGATTCAACAGCCACCAGTTCATCGGCACCGCGCGAAAGCGCCTCAATTCCGAGCGCACCGGTTCCAGCAAACAAATCGAGCACACGGGCGTCATCGAGTACTCCCCAAGCTTCGAGCTTCGAAAAAATGGCCTCTTTGGTTCGGTCTGTTGTCGGCCGTGTACCCGGCTTGGCTTTGGCCAGTTCGAATCCCTTGAATCGTCCCGCAATCACACGCATATTCGCCATCGTAGCCTGTTACGGCGATAGCTGCGTTGCAAGCCCACATCACTCAAGTGCAAAATGTACGAATTAAGCAACCTAAACAGCACCTTTCGCACACACAAGCGCAAAAAGCGCCAACTGGCACCATCAACTCGCACCTTTCGCACATGCAAGTGCAAAAAGTACCAATTAGAAACGGCAATTCGCACTTTTTGCACATGAACGCAGGAGCGGCACGCGTCGCATCAGTTGCTGAGGATCTCGGACTCGCCACCACGGGTGAAGTCGAGGACGGCGCCGGCGAGTTGGGGCTGGTCAGATAGGCTCGGGTCACGCTTGAGCAGCGCCTCGGCGGCCTCACGGGCATCGGCGATGATCTTGGCATCCTT
The DNA here is from genome assembly GCF_029395535.1 of Bifidobacterium sp. ESL0732. Taxonomy (NCBI): domain Bacteria; kingdom Bacillati; phylum Actinomycetota; class Actinomycetes; order Bifidobacteriales; family Bifidobacteriaceae; genus Bifidobacterium; species Bifidobacterium sp. ESL0732. Next base: position 2,043,146 of record NZ_CP113920.1, read on the forward strand.
GACAACGCGCAGCAGCTTCAGGCCGGACTTGCCGCCGGACTGGGCGTCGCCCAACACGTCACCGGCACCACGCAGCTCAAGGTCGGCCTGCGCGATTTCGGCGCCGTCGAGCGAACCTTCGATGACCTTCAACCGTTGCTCGGCGATGCTGCCCGGTTTAGCACGCGAGACCAGGAACGCCCAGGAATCGGTGCCACCACGGCCGACTCGGCCACGCAGCTGGTGCAGCTGGGAGAGTCCATAACGGTCGGCATCGAAAATAGTGATGCAACTCGCCTGCGGCACGTCGACACCCACCTCGATGACCGTGGTCGCCACGAGAATCGGCGTCTTGCCGGATTCGAAATCGGCCATCACCTGCCGCTTGGTTTCGTCGTCGTCACGTCCGGTCAACGTCGCGAATGCGATGCCTTTGAACTGCGGCAGGCTCGAAAGCCGATTCGCGATCTCATCGACGGCGTGCAGCGGCGGCTTGGGCTCGCTCGGCGTGCCGTCGCCGTTTTCGTCGCCATAATCGTCGACCTCCACGAAGTCGTCGCTGTTCTCTTCCTCGGCACGGACAGATCTTGACGCCCTCGAGCCACCCGTTGAAGCTTCGTTCTGTGCTTCGTCGGCATCAATCCTCGGGCAGACAATGTAGGCCCGCTCCCCCGCGTCGATGCGGCGGCGGATGTGCACAAACATCTGGCCCATCGTACGCCCGTCAGCCTCGGGCACGATGAACGTGCGAATCGGCTTGCGACCGCCGGGCAGTTCAGTGAGCCACGAAATGTCGAGATCGCCGAACCACGTCATCGCGGCAGTGCGCGGGATCGGTGTGGCCGTCATGACCAGCAGATGCGGCGTCTTCTCGCCCTTTTCGCGCAAGATCTCGCGCTGCTCGACGCCGAAACGATGCTGCTCGTCGATGACCACCAACGCCAGGTTCGGCGCCTGGAACATCTTGGAGAACGCGGCGTGCGTGGCAATGATGATGCCCGGCTCGCCGCTGGCCGCGGTCGCGAGCGCTCTGCGCCGGGCCGCCAGTTTCATACCTCCGGTCAGCAGCGTCACCGGGATGGTCGAGGAATCGCTTTCGGATTTGTTTGTATTACTTTTCTTGCCATCGGCGTCTCCACTGCCGCCACCGCGATCAGCGCCTTTTGCCGACTTACCGGAATCACCGCCGGCAAGCTTGGCAACCATGCCGTTGACCGTTTCGAAGTGCTGCTCGGCGAGCACCTGCGTCGGCGCGACCAACACGGCCTGATTGCCGGACCCGACGGCCTGCAGCATGGCCGCGAGCGCCACCACCGTCTTGCCGCTGCCGACCTCGCCCTGCAGCAGCCGCTGCATCGGGTAGCTGCGCCCCATGTCCTTGCAGATTGTGTCGATGACATCTTTCTGCCCGCCCGTAAGCGTAAACGGCAACGAGTCGACAAACCGCTCTCGTAGCCCGGAATCCGCGCATTCGAAGGTCTCGGCCTTGCGTGAGTTCTCGCGTTCCTGCAACACAGAGATCTGGGAAATAAAAGCTTCCTCATAACGTAATGTCGCCAGAGCCGCATGAAAGGCCTTGGTTGACTGCGGGTCGTGGATGGCAGCGAACGCGTCGGCCCGGTGCATGAGATGCTTGGATTCGATGACATTGCGTGGCAACACGTCAGGAATCGCAGCGCGCAAGGCAAGCGAATCTACCTTATTATTTGCGGGGTCATTGACGCCTTCATCGTTTGCGGCATTATTGGAAGCAGAGCCAATATTGTTATCTTCGCTATTACTTTCCGATAACTCGCCATCTTGTCCAACAGCACTATTATCAGCACCATCATTCCTTTTGAGCATCGCTTCCCCGCTGGCACGCAGCGCATCGAGCATCGCGACGATGGATTCGTGGATATGTTCCGTGGAGATGCGCGAAGTGGCATGGTAGACAGGACGCGGACGACATACGTGCTGCAGCGCCTCGTAGGCGGTTGAGGCGTCAAATTTCAGGGCATTGACGGCTTGAGCCGGTTGGGAATGCGAAGCGGGAACACCAACAGCCAGCGATGCGCTATCTTGCAATGCAGGTTGTGCATCGGCTTGGTTGGAAATGGTATCTAAAGAAAGTTCGCCGGCACTTACGGAATCGGACGCTCCTGCCGAACCGGCAAAAATGTTGGCGCCTTGCGGCATCACCGTAAGCACTTCGGGATGGGTAAACTGCAATTGACCGTTGAACTCCGTCGGCGTGCCCGCAAGCACCACGTCAGCGCCCGAATGCAAACGCCCGCTCATCCAGTCCATATATTGCTTTTTATGAGAGAAAAAGACGAGCCTGCAATTTGCGCCCGGAACCTGTCGGCTCGCAGCAAACGCGCCATCATCGACGACGGCCTCGAGCCGGTACCCGCGTCTGCCGCCCATCGGAATGACCCGTGCAAAGCGCACCACCGCCGCGAACGCCATCGGCATGCCGACTTTAGCCTCGCGGATCGCACGCAGCGGCACCGGCTCGGTGACGCGGAACGGGTAGTAGGTCAGCGCGTCGCCGACACTCACCATGCCAAGCCCTTTGAGCGCGCTGACCCGCCGTTTGTTGGCGATCAGTGCGGAAATCGGGGTGGTAAGGGTGACGGTATTGCTCATGTCTCTATTCTATTGAAGGCCGACGAACGACAAAATCCCACACAAGTCGGTAGATAGGATTTCATAAATGGCCATATTAAGCCAATCTTAAAAACCTATCTGTCGACTTGTGCGGGACTTTTCACTAAGGAAAGCCACATTACGGATTTCAGAACGTTGACGACCAGCTCAACTCATCAGCGCTTGGAGGCATCGTCCGTCGAAGTCTGCTTGGAAAGTCCGAAGGAAATGACGAATGCGACAATGGCGAGTACCAGCGCGAAAGTGAAGCCCCAGCGCGAGCCGGTGACGAAGGCCATCGCCTTGCCGCCGGAATGGGAAGCCGCTTGGCCGGCACCGAGCAAAATCGTGGCGACCGCGGTGATGACCGCGCCGACAACCTGCTGCATCGTGTTCAGGATGGTGGAGCCATCGGTCGAAAGATGCTGCGGCAGCGAGGCGAGCGCCGAGGACTGGGCAGGGCTCATCGCCATCGGGATACCGATCATCAGGATGACGTGCGCGCAGATGATGTACGCCACGGAAGTCGACGGGCCAGCCAGCATCAGCAGGACGACGCCGATCATGGAGAGCACCAATCCGCCGCGCACGAGCCACTTCGCGCCAACGACATCGTAGAGGCGGCCGGCGAACATGGAAACGACCGCGTTGGCCACGCCGCCGGGCAGCATCACGAGGCCGGTGAGCGCAACCTTTACGCCGAGGCCGTTCTGCAGCTCCTGTGGCATCAGATACATGGTGGCCAGGGTGATGCCGAAGTTCATCATCACGATCAACGCGCCGACGGTGAACTGACGAATGCCCAGCGCATGCAGGTCGATGACCGGGTTGTCCATGTGCAGCTGACGGTAGCTATACGTGGCGATGGCCGCAATGCCGACGATCAGAATCGCGATGACCGGTAGCGAGAAACCGAAGTCGCTGATGAGGCTGACGCCAAGCACGAACCCGCCGAAGCCGACGATCGAAGTGATGCAGGAAAGCGCGTCAATGCTTGGCTTGGTGAGCTTGTAGGCGTTGACCATCCAGATCGAGGCGCAGACCAGCGCAACCAACGCAATGGCAGCGAAGAAGAAGAAAATCGCACGCCAAGAGAACGCGCCAATCAAGCCGCCGGCAAGTGTCGGGCCAATGGCCGGGGCAAACATGACCACAAGACCGGCCATACCCATGGCAGCACCAATCTTGTTAAGCGGGAAAACCTCGAGAATGACCGAGAACATCATCGGCAGCACCAGACCGGTCGAAATGCCCTGAATCATGCGGCCAGCAAGCAGCATACCGAACGATGTGCCCGGGGCGAAACCGGAAATCAGCGAGCCTACGAAGAACATCGCGAGCGCAAACAACAACAGCGGCTTCGACGGAATCCACTTTAAGAGCATACTGGTGAACGGCAGCACGATGCCAATGACGAGCATGTAGCCCACCACCATCCACTGCGCGGTGCCGGAACCGATATGGAAGCTGACCATCAAATCAGGCAGTGCGATGTTCATCGCGGTTTCGCTGAGCATCCCGAGGAAGGCGCCGAGATACAGCCCGAGCATCGTCAGATTCGGGTGCTTGACGTCGATACGCGCTTTCAGCGGCTTGTGCGGCGATGTCGGGTCTTCTACCTCGCGCTTTGATTTCTCCTTGGCGCCTCCGAGAGGCATTGAGACCGCCCCGGCGTTAAGTGCTACAGCAGCGCTGTCCCCTTTGCCGCCAGCAACGTTCATACTTCCGCTTCGACTTCCGTTTTCCCGTAACGTCCCGTTTTCGGGCACAATTGATCTAGACATGGCAGAGCCCATGTTTTTCTTTCTCCATTTCATTCCCGCGTCTTATCGCCGGTTACGGTTGCGCAGGAGATTCGTGCATCGCGCATTCAAGCGCATTCCTTTATGCAAGGGTGACGCGGAAAGCGCCCACTTTATATTGACAGGAACCCCTCAATCCCAAAAGCAAGACCTCATTATTAGCAGCTCACTGGACAACGCTGTTACGCCAAGTATGCAAAAATCAATATGAGGGCATGAAAAACCTCCGACGCCGAACGACGTACGGAGGTTTTCAAATTGCTATTTGCTACTCATTACTCGTGATTCACGCGGTTAGGCCTCTACTGCAGTTTTGGCCGTTGCGATTCCGTCGGCGGCGATGCCAACTTCGGTATTCGAAGCGGCTTCGCCTTCGGTTTCGGAGCTTTCCTCGAGCAGCTCGCGGTCCTCTTGCGAACGGACCTCGTCCTTTTCGTCATTCAAGCCATCGACAGGGAACTTGAACAGTAGTGTCAGAACGAAAGCGACCACCATGGCGACCACGCAGGAAATAACGTAGGTCACGAAACCATGACCGAAGAAAACGGGCAATGTGGCAACACTGGGAAGTGCGAATGCGTGGGCCTGGACACCGGAATATCCGGCTATCGCGCCGCCGACGCCACCACCGATGCACACAGCGGCAAGAGGCATCTTACGGGGAAGGTTCACGCCGAACATCGCGGGTTCCGTGATACCGAACAAAGCCGAAATACTGGCGGAGATGCAGGTCGTCTTGAACGGCGCGTCATGGCTCTTGAGCATCACAGCCAACGCGGCACCGGCTTGGGCGAACACCGGAGGGCCCATCAGGGCCAGCACCGTATCATGCCCGGAGACCGCCAGATTGTTCATACCGATAAGGATCAGGCTCCAATGGAAACCGAAAATGACCATCGGCTGCACAGCAGCACCCAACAGCAGGCCTGCGACAATCGGCGAAAGCGCATACACCCATTCGTATCCGGCAGCGAGTCCATCACCGACCACCTTGCCGAACGGACCGAACAGCAGCAGTGTCACCGAACCGACGAACAGCACGCAGATCAACGGCGTGAGGAATCCACGGATCACTTCCGGCAGGACCTTGTCGAGCCACTGCTGCACGAATCTCAGCAGACCGATCGCCAGAATGATGGGCAGCACGCTCGAAGCGTACTTGACGCCCAGCATCGGTATACCGAAGAAGGACAGGGTGGTGCCCTTTTCCTGCACTTTCACGAGTGCGGGATACATCAGCAGACAAGCGATGACGACAGCGATATACGGATTGGTCTTGAATTGCTTGGCGGAAGTATAGGCAAGCATGACGGGAAGGAAAGTGAACACGCACGAAGCCATCGCGTCAAGAACCAAATACGTGTTTCCCGAGGCATCCAGCACCTTGCAGCTGGTCAGGATGATCAGCACACCCTTCATGATGCCGGCGGCCGAAAGCAGGTTCACAATGGGCAGGAAGATGCCGGAAATGCCGTCGATAATGACATTGAGCAGACTCTTTTTCTTGGCCATTGCGTTCACTCCTTGGTAAAGTTGTTGACCAGCACCTTGCCCTCAGGCGCTTTTTCTTCTTCATCGTCGCCGGATTGCTCTTCCGACTTCTCGATAGAGCCGTCCACGTCTTCCTTGTTGACGAAGTATTCACGCTCGTCGACGCCACGCAGATAGCACTGCAGAGCACCTACCAGATTCGCGTCGTTCTGGAACTTGCAGCTGACCACTTCCGCCTGGGAGACGAAGTACGGGCAGGTTGCATAGAGTTTCTGCAGATTGGCACGGATGGCTTCGATGAAAGCCGGCTGCGCGGAAATGCCGCCACCGATGGCAAAGCGTTCCGGATCGACGATATTCTGGATATTGAATATCTGGACGGCAATGTCATGCGCATAATGATCCAGACAATCCAACGCCTCGGGTTCTCCTGCATTGACAGCCTCGAAGAATTTCACGCCATCGATGGAATCCGCGTCGACGCCCTTGGCACTCGCATAATTCGTGCACAGAGCAGGGGTGCCGCATTGGTTGCCCCACACCCCTTCACGGGTCGGGCCTTCGTCGTGCGAAGTGATGATGTAGCTCACCTCGCCAGCGGAGAAATGAGGACCACGATGAAGCATGTGGTTCTTGATGATGCCGCCGCCAATCATGGTGCCGAACAACAGCACAAATCCGTCGCTGACATCCTTCAGCGCACCTACAGTCGCTTCAGCAGTCGCTGCGCACTTCGCATCGTTGTCCATTACGATCCGCACAGGGCAATGGCTGAAAAGCTCGTGACGAAGATAGAAATCATCGTTGTAACGCAACGCACCGCCCATAGCGCAGTATCCCTCATCCGAGTCAATGATCCCAGGCATCGAAATCGCTATGCCCTGTACACCAGGCTCCTGTTTGAAAAGCTGGGTCAGAGCGGCAATCAATTCGTCTCGACCTTCCTGAGGAGTCGGGATCGACCCGCGGGAGGTAATCGAGCTGTTTTCCAACATATATGCATATTTGATATTGGTTCCGCCGATATCAATGGCTAGAATTTTCATGATGCATCCTTGCGTTATCCAAACCTGTTATTCGAAGTTTCAGAGCACAATAAGCCCCGGAATTTCATAAAAAAAATGTTTTTGAAGTCACAATGCCGAATCGACACCGATCACACATTGCGTCTTGAAGTGTTCGTCTCGTTGTGTTGTCGTTGGCCTCGACGGTGGTTTCATTGGCTAAAACCACCGTCGAAACCGACGATTTTGCTGCTGCAATGGCACAGAGGAGACATCCCCATACCATCGAACCGGCTATCGCCTACAGAGTGGCCATAGTCTTTCCGGAGCCGACAAGACCTTCGAAATCGGCCACGAAATCATCTACCGCCGCGTCGATCGCAGCGTTCTTGGTCAGCGAGTCAATGACCGAAGACGCTATCGTCGCGGCACCGACACCATGAACCGCCAGGTCAAGCACCTGCTGCGAGTTCTTGAAGCTCGCCGCCAGAACTTCACAGTGCAGATCATTGGCCCTGAAGATGTCGTGAATCTTGCAGGCGACATCGATACCGTCGTAACCCATGTTGTCTATGCGGTTGATGTACGGGGCCGCATACACCGCTCCGGCCTTGGCCGCTATGAACGCCTGCAACGGAGTATAGATGGCCGTCGCGGTGACGTTGATGCCTTCGGCAGACAGCTGCTTGATTGCTTTGAACCCTTCGGGAACGCTTGGAACCTTGGGGAACGTGTTGTCCCCTAGCTCCTTGACGATCCGGTGGGCGTCTGCGACCATGCCCTTGGCATCCCTGGCCACCACTTGCGCGTGGAGCTCGCGGTCCGGTCCGATAATGGAACGGATCTCGTGCAGCACCTCGAAGGGAGGCCGTCCGGCTTTCGCCAGAATCGAGGGGTTGGTGGTCACACCATCAATCGGATAATACTCAACCAAGCGTTTGATGGCTTCGGTATCCGCATCATCAATGATGAGTTTCATGGTTATTTCCTTTCATTGCCGACATCTAAGAAAATCGTGGATGACGAATTACAGCGTCTGCTCGGTCCGTTCGATGATGTCGTCCTGAGTCGCCTTGGACAGCACAACGAAGAAGGCGCTGTAGCCGGCGACACGAACGATCAGATCACGATGCTTTTCCGGATGGACCTGTGCATCAAGCAATGTTTCACGGGAGACGACATTGTATTGCACGTGATACCCGTGAAGCCTGTCGAAGAACGCACGCGTCAGCAAAGCGAGTTTCTGACGATTTTCCATCTTCGAAAGCACCTGCGGGGTCATCTTCTGGTTGAGCAGAACGCCACCGGTGATGTCATCCGTGGGGAGCTTGGAGACCGACTTGAACACGGCGGTCGGGCCATGCTGATCCGCAGAATGGGAGGGGCTGCAACCTTCGGCGAGGGGCTCGCCTGCGGCACGGCCGTCAGGGGTGGCCAGCGTGCCTGCACCCTGCGGCACATTCGCTGAAATCGAACTGGTTCCGGCGTAATAGATTCCACCAATCGGCCCGCGGCCGTAGCGGGTATTGTGGTACTTCTTCATCTCATCGATGTAGATGTCATACGCCTGGCGAATAAGCGAATCGACGTAATCATCGTCGTTGCCGTACTTTGGCGCCGCCTTCATCAGCTCGCGGATGTGTTGATTCTTTTCACCCTGCCAATTGGCCTGCATCGCGTCCCAAAGCTCTTCGGGCGTGACCTTCTTTTCTTCGAAGACCACCTTCTTCATGGCGGCGAGGGAATCGGCGAGGTTGGCGATACCCACCTGCAGATCGGAGATGAAATCGTAGACTGCGCCGCCTTCCTTCATGTTCAGGCCACGTTCGATGCAATCGTCGGTCAGACAAGAGCAGAGAATATCAGCCGTGTCCTGTTCAAGGACCATATCGCAGGTCGCGTCGATGATGACGCACTGCCGGCACATCTCACGGATGACCTTGTCCCAGCAGTTCATGACTTGGTCGAAACTCGTGAAATCCTTGAAATGTCCGGTGCCTTCGACCAGTTTCGTGCCGCTTTGCGGGTCGACACCATTGTTCATCGCAATCAAGAGCGCCTTCGGGAAATTGAGGAAGCTCATGCCAGTGCAACGGTAGCCCCACTTGCCGGGCACCGCCGTCTCCACGCAACCGATGGCCGAATAGTTGTAGGCATCCTCGCGGGCCACACCCTTTTCGATGAAGCTGGGGATGATGACCTCGTCATCATTGAACGCCGGCATACCGAAACCGCAACGCACCACTTCGATGCATTCGTTCATGAAATCGTCGGGAAGATTCTCGTGATAGCGAACGGTGAGGTTTGGTTGCGTCAAATGGCATTGCGCCACGGACTTGAGAATGAGCCAGCTCATAGGGTTGGTGGCGTCCCTCGCTTCGCCGTCCACCAGCTTCTGGCCGCCGACCGTCACGTTCTGATAGAGCGGGGAACCTGCAGAGAACTGGGTATGGCTCCATGGACGGACCTTGTTGATGGTGAAGGTCTTGAGCCACAGATTGCACATCAGCTCGTCGGCTTCGTCGGTCGTAATCCGACCGGTCTTCAGATCATTTTCATAGTATGGCCACAGATACTGGTCCATACGACCGTAGGAAAGCGAATGCCCGTTGGACTCGAGCTGCAAGGTGAGGTGAATCAGCCATACCGACTGCACTGCCTCGCGCAAGGTGCGCGCCGGCTCATATGGCACATGGTCAAGGGCCTCGGCCATTCCACGGAGTTCGGCAGCACGGCGTTCGCCACCTTTTTGCGAACACTCTTGAGCCTGCTCACGGGCCAACGCGGCGTACCGACCCGCGAATTCCTTGACGGCATCGACCACGATGAGAATCGCACGATAGAAGTAGCTCTTGTGGATGTTGCGGTAATCCGTCAGATCGAGGGCATCGAGCTTCTCTTGGGCGCGACGGGCGTAATCCTTCAGCCCGAGCTTCAGCAATCCTTCATAGTTGACGGCGCAGTGGGCGTCGCCTGAAGTGATATTGCCTTCGGACTTGATGATGCCGAGATCATAGAACAGCTTGGAATGAGGCGGGAAGGCTGCAAGCCCACGATCCTGGAGGGTGTTGTGCTTCCAGAACGGATAGATGGAACGCAGCTTTTCCTTGTTTTCCTCGGTGATGGTGAACACGTCGCCATCGCGCTTTTCGAACTGATCGAGTTCGTCGATCACCCAGTCCATCGCGTACTCCGGGAAAATCGGCGCCGACCTGTTCTTCGAAGCCTGGTTGCCGGCGATAACCGTCTCGGGCTCAATGAAAATCGGCATCTGCTCAAGAATCTCCTTGAGCATGATCGCACGCTTGATGGCCAGGGGCTGATCCTGTTGCTCTTGATAGACCTTGGTCGTAATCATCGCCCGATCGACATCGATCTGCGGCACTGCATCGAGCAACTGATCACGGAAAGAGTTCATCCTGTCAGTGAGCTTTCCAAAATGTGAATCACTCATCGTACTTTCCTTTCATAAATGTAAGCTACATCACTTACGCAGCTTCAGAATAACGAAAGGAAGTATTTTTGTCAACTTCGTAAGTAATTTATATTTTGTTCGTAAATTTATTGCTTTCGATTTGATTTATTTTAGGCAAACTACTCTCGCATCCATAAAACGATTGCTTTTGAAAAAGCAAAGAAAGACTCCCTGCCTAGAATGCCTTGAAGTTATTGAAAATTATCGTTTAATACTTTTGACGTCAGCGCCTTACAGATACCCGTTTTGGATACGATTGAAAACCCGGCACAGAATCAACGGATTCGCGCCGGGAATCAACACGACAATAAAATTTACCTACAGCGAAACATCAGACTGTGACGATGTCGACGCCATACCCTTCCAACATTTTCCGGGCAGCATCCGAAAGACCGTCATCCGTGAACGTCGACACGTCTTTGTCGCCGAAATCAAGAGGAACGGTGCCGCGTCGGGAGAACTTGTTGCTTTCGGTGACCACGACCACACGGCCAGCGTGCTGCGCCATATCGCAGACGGTCTCGGCACGAAGAGAATCACGGTTGGCGAATCCCGTCTCCTCGCTGTATCCGTCGGTTCCGGCGAAAAGGATGTCAACATACATGCCTTTCAGGCAGCGCTCGACCATCGGCCCCACCATGACTTGCGCCGTCTGCTGGTATATTCCGCCCAAAAGGATGATCTGGCTTTGGGATTTGCCACGAACGTATCCGGCGACGAACGCGCTGTTGGTGATGATGGTGAGGTCGTTTTTCGTCGAAACCAGTTCGGCAGCCAGCAAAGCACAAGTACTGCCATTCTCGATCATGACGGTATCGCCGTCATGGACGCACTGCGCAGCACGCTTGGCGATCTTCAGCTTTTCCTCGTAATGGTAGGCAAGTCGGCTTTCCATGTTGTCGGCGCTTTTCAGCACCGCGAATCCGTGCTCACGATCGATGATGCCACGCTTTTCGAGCGCGCTCAGATCCTTGCGCATCGTGACTTCGGAAACGCCGAGTTCTTCGGCAAGCGTGGCGACCTCGATACGTTTGTGCTCGGTAAGAAGCTCAAGAATACGATTCGTCCTCGTCTCCATCGGTATACCTTCCGTTCCTCAAGTTTGCACTTTGCCTATATCGCAAGCCTAACACCCTTCATTCAGCAATCACAAGCAGATTGTTTTTCAAACGGAAGTATTAGTTTTATCAAACCAAAATAATCGTCAATCCTGGTTTCGAGGAAACAAAACACCAACTTCGCAGTTCGAGACGCTGAACCCTCGCTACAAAAAGGCATTCACACCCTCTTCGAGATATACCTGCCTGAAATCCTCGATTTCTTCGGGATGTGTGTTGGGCACGCCTTTGAACGCGTAGTCATCGCGCCCCAGCAGCTCATATTTTGATTCGCCGAAATTATGGAAAGGCAGAAGCTGAACCTTATCGACCCCGATCTCCTTGAGTTTGCGAGCCATGCCCCTGGCATCGGAAAGCGAATCATTAAAGCCGGGAATGACGGGCGTGCGAATCAGAAGGTCCTTGCCTGTGGAAACGGCATAGGCCATATTCTTGAGAATCAGCTCGTTGCCGACGCCGGTACCGCGCTTGTGCAACTTCGTATCGTACTGTTTGAGATCCATGAAAATATGATCGAGATGCCCGATGGCAGCTTTGAACGTTGTTTCGGGTACATGGCCGGTGGTCTCCATGCTGGTATCGATGCCGTGAGCCTTCAGCTTGTCGAGCAATTCCACACAGAAATGTCCCCATACCAGCGGCTCGCCCCCAGAAAGCGTGACTCCTCCGCCACCTTCCTCGTAAAACGGCTCATCCTGAAGGCATTCTGCGAGCACATCGTCGGTTGTGCGGTTTACGCCGACAACAGAGAGTCCAGGACAGGCCTTCAATGCGGCATCGACGTGGGTTCCCCCTATCCGCAAGCGCGTCACGTCCGGCCCCCGGCGCGATCCCGTCTTGATAAAACCGAATTTGCTTGCAAGAGCATTATCGGCATCACAACCGTCACAGGAACGCTCGTCCCATTCGATTTCCGGCGTCTTCTTCTGGCTTTCCGGGTTGGAGCACCACCCACATCGCAGCGGGCATCCTTTGAGGAAGACGACGGTACGTATGCCGGGGCCGTCGTTAAGACTGAATTTCTGTACATTGAACACAATCGCGGATTCCAACGTTGCCTCTTTCGAACAGTATTTGGGAACGTAATACACCATCATTAATTACGTTCAAAATAAATATAACTTACGTTCGAAAATAAATCAACTATTGAAATGTACATGAAAAAACTCTGGGCCTCTTATCCTCGTCTGCAGTTACAAATCAGGCATGAAAAAACCTCCGACGCCGAACGACGTACGGAGGTTTCTTAACTATTTGTTACTCGCGATTCACGCAACCACGCGCTGAACCTTACCGGCCTTGATGCACTTGGCGCACACGCGAACGCGAACGTTCTGTCCGTCGATAGTGGTGCGAACCGACTGGAGGTTCGGGTTGAAGGTGCGCTTATTGCGGATATGTGAATGCGAAACGCTGTAACCGGTCTGCGGTCCCTTGCCGCACACTGCGCAACGAGCTGCCATAATGGACTCCCTATACTGTTTTGACTTGCAAGTCTTGATGTCGTTATCCTGCGTTTCAGCGCACAACAGCGACACACAACTTATCAAGTATACAACTGGGGCCGACCAAGGGCAACAACCTCAGATATCCAGCTAGGCTGAACGGCTTCAATATCAAGATGAACGGCTCGATGATCGTCGTGAAAAAACTCCGACCTCCGAAACGGCTGTCTGGTCCACTATAAATTTTGCTTGCAGCGTATTTTCAGAGTCATTTTTCAAGATTTTTCTACACATTTACGGCCCGAACAACGTGAATAATATGCATAAACATGTTTTTATTCCGTTAATATCACTCTTATATTTCAAATACGTGATGGACAACCAAGCGGATTTGCAGCCCGATACACAGGACCGGAAACTTGAGCAGATATCCGGCAATGGCAGGATGGGCCTTGCGCGAACAACTTGCATGCAAGAGAAACTCTTCCTGTATTCAACCCCTTTATCTAACCGCTCAGCTTCAAATATCGACCACTGACAACGTTTCACGTTCCCGGATTACGTCAATGGCTATACGTCAATTACGTCAAATTAAAAATAGACATCTTACAGCTTAATTTGCATTACAATATTGTTTTATGCCGACAAGCAGTAAAAGCGAATAGTTGTAAAAAATAGAAAGCAAACAAAATATTCATTCACCCGCTTACCTGCCAATCTCCCTGCGGAATACCACAGACCTCAAAACCAAACCCGGTTTAGATTCCGGTCAGAGGTAAAACCACGGTCGGAGATCCTGCCGGATAATCTCCAAGATGTACCGGCTCGCCGTCATCGGACACACGGAAGAGACTCAGGTTGTCGCTGACCTCATTGGCGACGACAAGCATGTTGCCGATAGCCTTGATATGCCTCGGACGCTTGCCGCCACTTAACACGCCGCGCCCTTCCCAATCACGCTGTGTTTCTGGCGCCAGGCGGCTCAGCTTTCTGCCGTCCCAATACAAGGTCACGATGCGCTCGGTTCCACGCAGCCCGACGTAGACGAAACCACGCGAGAACGGCGAGACCGTGCTGCCTTGTGTTTCATTGGGATTGGCCAGGCAAAGGGCGTCAGGTACAAAGGCCAAGGACGCGGCCTGATCGGGATGTTCCCCCTGATCTCCACCGAGACTAACGGTCTGGGAAACCCAGAATTCTTCGGCATGCCCCTTATCTTTATGCCCACTACCGGCATCTTCAGCATTGCCGGGATGGTGAGAGTCCAAACCGACCGGTTCCAGAATGGTCACGGTGCATCCCCACTCATCGACCACGGCGATACGCCAATCACCGCTGAAACCGAACTCACCGGAGGGACCAGGCAAAACATGCATATCGCGTGGTCCTGTTCCGGGCGCAAGCGAAACGAAGCCGGTACGGACCAAACGCGAACCCTCCCAGTGATGGACGTAGATGCGGTCGGCACCCAGATCGGTGGTCAGCACGCGTCCATCGGCCAAAGGAAGAATCCAATGGGCATGCGGCCCTTCCTGCGCCGGCAAGGGGCCATGATGCTCCGGATTCCCATGCAGCACTTGCGCCACCGGACCCAGAACATCGTCTGCGCCAATCGGCAGAACACAAACAGTGCCGTCTGCGTAGTCAGCGGTGATCAAGTGACGACCAAGCTTGGGGTCCAAGGCAATCGCCGCATGAGTCGGGCCAGACTTGGCAGGCAATTTCACCCGCGATATTTCCTCAAGTCTCGGATCGTCGCCTGCACAGGAGCCATCGCTCGAACCGGATTCCTTATATATAAGTCTCAGTGAGGCCACTTCATCGGTGTCTTCAAGAACAGCGAAAACCGTGTCCCCTTCACGCAACAACCACGACGGAGACGGCACATCGGAAGCGACGCCTGCGGCAGCAATCGTCGGCACATCACCCGGCATTGTGTTCCCAGCAGCTTCCCCTTCGGATTTGACGGAAGCCGTCGCCGTAGAAAACGTGTTTACGTCAAACGTTTTTTTGTATATAGAATTAGGCATCCTCAATACATAGCGTTCGACACCTTTGCTCTGTTCGTCATGTAACGAACCGAAACCGCCTACCAGCAATTGATAACCATCAATATTCATGTTTTCAATCTATCGCGCTTAATTGTTCACCTCAACTTTAAAAGCGAATTTTTATTTAATGTGATGTTCGTCACACTTTAATTTATAATATTGTACACTTTTGCGTGAGGAAATAGATTATATTATTAATTTAACCAGTTTAATATGCACTTGTATATTTATGCTTGAAAGCCTAAAAGTTTTCTCTACGCGATAATCGTAATTTAATGAAAATCGTCAACCGTTATCCTTTAGAATCAGTACAGAAATTCTTCAACATAGAATTTTCTCAATCATCAGGAGGCATCAGAATGTCTAGACCCCGACAAGACTCAAATCAATTGCCGGCTACGACGCGCATGGAGAATGCGTTCTGGAAGTTGCTTGAGGAGCGGGATTATCCCAAAATCACCGTCACTGACATAGTCAATCTGGCGGGCGTCAACCGTAACTCTTTCTACTACCACTACTGCAAACTCAACAATCTCGCCGAAACCGCTATCCAGCACGCCGTCGAAGGAATCAACAGGGCTCTGCCTGAGTTCACCGTCGACCCCGCCAAGGCGTGGAACGGCATTGTTATGCAGCTCATCGGCGTACCGGCCAACCGTGTCTATCTCGACCGCATCTCCCTTACGGTAAACTCGCACAGCTCCCCATTTCTGCTTTTCACCGTGCACGACGCGCTTCGCGACGGCATCATCGAGTGGCAGCACCTCGACCGCGACATGAACATCACCCAGAATTGTCTTTTGGAATTCTCGGTGGGCGGTCTGCTCGCGATTTCGGGTATGTGGCCCAAGCTCTCCAAGGAGACGACGGTCGAACAGTGGAGCAATCTCGATGCGGCTGTGGTCGCTCGTACACTTTACATGGCCGTTTCCAGCGACAGCATGCCTGGTTTCTGGGTGCAGATGTTCCGCAGTGCGCTTGAGAAGGGCGAAAGTTCGGTGCTCAAGAGCCTCGCCCAAGCAGAAAGTCAAGACAAGGATTTCAAGCATGAGGTTGATGCTCTGCTTGAAGATCTTCACACTATGCAGCATCAACACACCGACGGGTTCAGGGGAAACGCGGCGCTTATGGGTGGCATCAGCCACACCGCTTGATTTTTGTTTCAGCCGATCCGACAGGCAGAAGCCTACGGGGGTAAGCTAAAGCCTTATGGAAACATTGCTGGACTGGCTCAAGGCGCACGATAGCCGCATCCTATTTCTGGTTATCGTGCTTGCCATCGCCTTTGTGGCTACCAAAGCCGTTTCACGATGGCTCAAAAAACTACTTAATCATTCTGGCATTCCCAATGCGTCGATTTTCGTCAACCTTTCATTGGTTGCAATCTGGACCATTGCCGTGGCCATGGTGCTCCAGCCGGTTTTCGGCATCAACCCCACCACCATCGTCACGGCGCTTGGTGTCGGCGGCGTCGCAATTTCACTGGGGCTTAAGGACACCATAGCCAACATCATTTCCGGATTCGGACTGATGATCGGCCATGTCATCCACCCAGGCGACCATGTGCGCATTCAGAACATCACCGGCACCGTCGAGGACATCACTTGGCGTCAGACGGTGGTGCGCGAACGCAACGGAAATCAGCTCATCATCCCCAATTCGGTGCTCAACACCTCTGCGCTGGAACGTCTTACCCAAGAAGGCGAGGCGCGTGTCAGCGTCGCTTTTGCAGTGAAACCCGGAACCGATATCAAGATGGCCGCCAAGCGAATAGCAAGCGTGCTCAAAGCGGCTACCATCGACCTCACCGACCGCAGAAACCCACCGCAAATCAACTTCACCGGCTTTTCCGCCGACGGGGTTCAGGGCGAAGCTTTGCTCTTTGCCAATCCCGACATTAATCAGGACAGGGTGCGAGATTGCGCCGTCCGAGCGCTGGCCAAAGAGGACTTTATCATCTGAGCCTAGCTGCAACACTGCAACATCACGGCTCGTTTTCTCACTCGCCGCCCCGCGTCGGAAAGCAGAATCAAACGGGCATTATTCTGCTTTCCGACGCAACAGACAATCAGACCGCGTTCAAAAGCAGTATTTCGGGACCTATTTTCTGCTTTCCGACGCGGCTTGTACGACGCTGATGGTGCAACCCTCAGCTGACGAAAAGCGCCATAATCATCTCGAGAACACACAGCACGATGAAGACGTTGATGCCGGGGTTGCCGAGCACCGTCTTGGCCCGCGTGCCTCTGGGCAATTCCTCGGGTGCACGATAGAACACGAGCTTCTTGCGTTCGACTATGGCGACAACGATGCCGACGACGAACATCACGATGTCGAAGATAAGGTAAATCAGGAACGGCGTGACCTCACCGCCGTGCCCCGCCGCGAACGCCTTTTTCATGCCGCCGACTATGTCGGTGTTGACCGCGTTCGCAGTGGACTTGCTCATCGTCAGGAACGTCATCTGCGGCAGGAATCCACCGAAGAAATTGAACGTCATATGCATGGCGATGGTATAGCGCAACTTGCCGGTGCGCACGTATGCATAGGCCAGCAGGAGGCCGAAACCGAAGGCATAGAAGAACTGAAACAGATTGCCGTGGAACATGCCAAAAGTGAAGGCCGAAAGCAGGATCGCCGTTTTCTCGCCATATTGCTGGGTGTGGTCGATTAACAGGCGGCGGAAAAGCCATTCCTCAAAAATCGGGGCGATGATCACGGTGAAGAGCAGAAGGCTCACTGGGTCAAGGTTTTGCGTCAGCTCATCGATGCTGTTCTGCGCCTTCCCGTTGGAGAACAGACCTGAAAGAATACTGCCGATGAAATTGCCGATATCAGCAAGCGGGAACGACATCGCCATCAGCGACAGGAACATGCCTATGCCCATATCGCTCGTTTTGCGCTTCACCTTCGGCATCGAGCGGAAAATGAGCAACGAAAGCGGGATAGCGATGACATAGAGCGGGCCATTACCCATCAGCAGTTCGGCCCACATCGGAAGTTTCTTCGGGTTGATGAAGATGGTTGAGAGCTGCGAAATACCCAACGCAAGAACGTTCCAGACCAGAATCACCATGGCCAGGGTGAAGCCGATATTCGAGAAACGCTTGCGGGCGTTGGCCAACCAGCGAGACATCGCCGCCTGCCACGGAGAGATTGATTGATACCAGTAGCCGTTGGAAGCCGGACGTGCATATTGTGCAGGCTGCTGGGCATACGGGAGCTGCGACGGGTACTGGTACGGTATTCCGGGCTGATATTGGGGCTGGGGCCGCTGCGACTGAGGCTGCGCTCCAAACTGCTGCGCCTGATACGCGGAATATTGGTAAGCCAGATATTGCGGTTGCGGGTATTGCTGCGTTGGGTATTGTCCGGGCTGCTGGTACGGCTGTGACGAATATTGCTGGAACTGCTGATATTGCGGCTGGGATTGAGGCGGTTGATACTGAGGCTGCCCGTAATCAGTCTGAGGCTGAGAGGACTGGGAGGACTGATATGGCTGGTATGGCTGCGACTGAGGCTGCTGGCACGGCTGGCTTTGAGGGTTGTAAGGCTGACCCTGGTATTGAGTTGGGTATCCCAGAGACTGATATGCCGGCCAGGTAGGCTGAGACTGAGGTCGCTGCCAAGGTTCCGGCTGCTCGGGTTGCGTCTGCGACCGCACTGTCTGATAAGCCGATTGCGGCTGATACTGCGACTGCTGCGACGAACCTGATTCCTCGTGCTCGACCGACTGCGGAGTTTGTTCTTCGGAACGGTTATCGTCGTTCATATTGCGGCACACGCCCTCTCAGACTATTCATCAACTTACGATATTTATCAATTATAGAAAATGCGGTATGCATTGATATCTATCGCCATCTTATCTATATTAAATTAAAGTTGATATTATTTAATATACAAATTTATCGCAAAACGCCTTCAATAAGCTTGGTAATCAGCTGGGTATAGTTCACGCCCGTCGCTTCCCAAGCCTTTGGATACATCGAAATCGGCGTGAATCCAGGCATGGTGTTGATTTCGTTGACCATCACCTCGCCACGTTTCGTAACGAACGTATCGACGCGCGAAAGCCCTGCCCCGTCGACGGCCTTGAACGCACGTACCGCGACTTCTTGCGCACGTTTCAACGTTTCGTCAGGTAGGCTCGCCGGCACTTCAACGTGGGAGGCGTCGGAATCGGTGTATTTGCTGTCGAAATCGTAGAACTGGTCATCGCCTTCGGCGCGAAGATCGAGCACGATTTCGCCGGGCAGCGCCGATTTCGGCTCCTCGCCAGCCACCGGGTCGAGCACGGCACATTCAATCTCGCGTCCGTCGATGCCTTGCTCCACAAGCACTTTCCAGTCGTGGTGCGACGCCTCGAACAGCGCTGCAGCCAATTCCTCGGTGTCTCCCTCACGCTCCAACTTGGTAACACCGAAACTCGACCCTGCGCGGGAAGGCTTGACAAACAGCGGGTAACGCAGCTTGGCCGACTTAATACTTTTCATCGCTTCGGCAGCATCGCTTTTGAACTCGTCTGACGGGTCGAAATCACGGGTATCGAAGGTCACTCCAGGAGCCACGGGAATGCCGGCCTGCGCAAGGATAATCTTGGTGAACGCCTTGTCCATGCAGGCCGCCGAAGCGAAGACACCGCAGCCGACGTAAGGCACGCCCATCATCTCGAGAAGACCTTGAACCGTTCCGTCCTCGCCGTACGGTCCGTGCAGCACCGGAAACACCGCATCCACATAACCGAGCGAAGTAAGTTTGCCGTTTGTTTCACGAACGTAGAAGCCGTTGTTGCCACGAGACATATCAAGGACGACCGGTTTGACAGCCTCGTTCGCTTCCGTCCCTTCGACCACGGGCATCGCGCCATCGGAAAGATTGAAATCGCGCGGATCGGTACCGCCTATCACCCATTCTCCGGCCTTGGTGATGCCGATGGGAATCGGCTCGAAACGTTCGGTATCCATGGCTTTCAAGACCCCTGCCGTAGAAATGCAGGAAATCGAATGTTCGTCCGCCCTGCCGCCGTACAACACCACCACACGCTGCTTGCGCATATTCCCTCGCTTTACTTGGTCCAAAACCGAATCTGAGTCCCAAGCGTACACGGCAAAGAACTGCGGGCAAAGGGAATGAATTGCTCATTCACAAAGCCGATGCACGCCGGAAACATGGGCGTGTCGGTAAGAAGAAAGTCCAGTTACTCTTCCGTGATATTGCCTTTTACCAGCTCATGGAGCATCTGATTGCAGGTCAGGCCGTGCTTTAGGACATCGTTCATCGCACTGGCGAGTGGGGTTTGCACGCCGAGACGTTCGCCCATACGAACCGCGGCTTCCGTCGTGGGCACACCTTCTGCCACGCCATTACTGACTTTTGTCGCTTCCTCGACGCTCATCCCGCGGCCGAGGTTCGCACCGAAGGTGTAGTTGCGGCTCAGCGGCGAACCACAGGTGGCGATGAGGTCACCGACTCCCGCAAGACCATGGAAAGTCTTGGCTTCTGCGTGCGCGGCCTTGCCGAGCGCCACAAGTTCCGCAAGCCCGCGCGTCTCGACCATCGCGGCGGTGTTTTCCCCGTAACCGGCGCCACGGGCCATACCCACGGCGAGCGCCACGACGTTCTTCAGGGACCCACACATCTCCACGCCGATGACGTCGGTGGTGACAAACGCCTTGAAATACGGCGTTTTACAGGCTTCCGCCACGGTTTTGGCATTGTCGATATTTTCGCAGGCGACCACCGTCGCACTCGGCTGGCGGTCGGCAACTTCCTTGCTCAGGTTCGGCCCGGAAATGGCAGCAAACCGTTCTGCTGGCAGACCTCCCAACGCCTCACGCACCACTTCATCCATACGCTTGCCGGTGGTGCGTTCGATGCCCTTCATCAACGAAACCACAATGACATCGGCATTGATCAGCGGCGCAAAAAGCTCCAACGCCTCGCGTGCATGCTGGGCGGCGATGGCGACAACGACGATCTGGGCTTGCTCGACGGCTTCGGCTCGATCGCCGGTCGCAGTCATATTGTCCGGAAGGCGCTTGACACTTGGGAGCCGTACTCCGTTGTAATGGCGGTCGCGGATACCTTCGACGATTTCCGGTTCGCGTGCCCACATCATCACGTCGTTGCCTGCGTCCGCAAGCACCTGACCGAACGCCGTCCCCCAAGCGCCTGCCCCAAGTACTGTCACCTTCATAATCTGCTCCTTTGCACCGCTAACTTCCTCCATAATAGTGGCGATTATCGCCTACCGTTATGGATTCGCCGAACGTATGCCCTGCCGTCAAGAACTCAACCATTCTGCCGCAGTATAGACTACTTCGTCAATTCCGCGGCCCGTCTATTTCATTCCATTTTGCACCTCTTGGCGCACCAAGATGCCCGATTTACGCACTTTAACGTCGAAAGTGACAATTTTGGGGTATCTTGGTGCGCCAAGTGGGCCATTTTTGCAACAATTACGTCTAAATCTCCATTTTTTGGGCTTCTTGGTGCGCCAAGAGGTACGAAAAATGAAGAATCAGCGACGCGGCTTGCGACTCATCGTCCGAAAATCCCAATAGCCTTCGGCCGGCGGCTGCTCGCCGCGGATTTCAGCCATGATGGTTTCCATGCGTTCGCGGATACGCGTGGTGAGTTCCGTGACCAGTTCCATCGGCGGCTCGACACCCCATGAATCGGTGTCTTTGAGCAGGTCGCCATAATCCAGCGCGTCGTCGTAGCACATCACCACGTTCTTGCGCGGCCAAGGCCACCAATGGTTGATGCTCGCCGCGCCCCACGTCACCGCGCAATAGAGCGGCACCTGATGGCCGAGCCGGCGCGAGGATTCGAGCGCGATGATACCGACGCCGTCTTTGAGACTCATCGGCCATTTGAGCGGGTCGCGTGAGAGCGTGCCTTCCGGCCAGACGGTCAGCGGACGGCCCGAGGTGATGATGTCGATGGATTCCTTCTCGATTTCGATGGCCTTGCCGCTGCGGCGCGGCACTGGTTGCATGCCCACCAGCTGGAACCAACGCCCGATAATCGGCCAGTGCGCCATCTCGGCCTTCGCCATATAGCGCGGGCGACGACCCATATGGAACAGCGCGTCCATCGGAATAAAAACGTCATACATCGTGACGTGCGTGGCCGCCGTGATGAACGGACCGGTTTCGGGAACGTGCTCAAGCCCCCACGCATAGACTTTGCTATGTGCGCGAAGCACCATAGAGACGGCATCGAGCAGGCGCTTGGTACCCTTCGGGTTCTGCGCCTCGATTTCGGCGGTGTTTACCTTGCGCGGGCCAGTTGGGAGATATTGCGTCGGGTCCACCAGATGGTGGCGGCGCCCCAGCAGCTCCACTTGCGCATCGCTCAGCGGTTTAACAGCCGAGCGCGGCGACGGTTTTCCTTTGGAAGTCATGACCCCTATTGTGCCTCAGGGCGACGAACTCAAGAAAGCGCCCTACGCCTGCCAACCTTCAACCAGTGGTATCGCCAGCGCACCTATTTGTGTCTTTTTACTTGGTAAACTCAAGCAAACAGGCAAAAATAGAGACTTTCCGACCAACCGATGCTCATTTCTTCAAAGGCTCAGGAACAACAGTAAAAAGCGCGATTACTTCTGCGGCGGAGCCGGAGGCGCACCAACCAGTCCAAGCCGCGTCAACGGTGACGCAGTGAGCTGGCGCACGGCAAGCGTGAGACCGAACATCAGGCAGCCCACGCCGAGGATAGCGGCCATAGTCAACGCGCACGCGCCGTTCTTGGCCCACATCGCCATCATGCCGAGTCCCGGGTAGATCTGCCAGAGCATGTAGCCTGCATAAACGCAGGAGACCACGCCGAACGTAATCATGATGCTGCCGACAATCTGTATGCTGGCCGACGACATACGGCTGCCGGGGCTATCCATTCCGGATTTACGCGTGAACGCGAGAGCAAGCATCATCAGTCCTCCACCGATCAGAAGCGACATCAGCGCATCGGACGGGCGGTGCCAACGGCAAATGACCACAGAAGCCGCGACAAGGATGCTATACACTCCCCCAAGCACCGCGACCAACGCCCTCCAGACCCGCGGGACCGCGACGAGCAATGCCAACACACAAGCAACGGCGAGCAAGGTATGCCCCGACGGAGCCGTATTGCTATGCAAAGAAGCAGTGCGCGTAATCATCGGACGCGGCAAAATGCGCTTGAGCCATGAGGCGCCGTAAGCGACGATGCCAAAGACCACAATCTGCCCCAACAACCACCAACGTTTGCGAACCGCGGCAACGATAAAGGCGACCAAGGCCGCCAGCAAGCTGATTGCGGGGATCGTAGCCCTGTAGCTCAATACCTGGGAAACCCCGACAATCCAAGACGGAGCAACACCTTTGAGATTTTGCCATACAATTTCATCGAAATTCTGACCTTCCAAGGTGTGCACGCCGAACCAGTACACCCCAGCCGCCGCCGCGAAGCAGACCAAAGCAAGTGCCACCGCGAGAATACAGCTGGACACACGCGGATGGATGGTCAGCGGGTCAATCTGGGCAAGTCCCTTTTCAATCTCGTCTTCGCCTCCGGAAGCGTCTTTGGAAGCATCTCCACTCGAGATTGCAGCGGAAAATTCGACATTGGTTTTACCTGTACTTGCGCCGACAGCAAAAGCGCTATTGGCCGAGACCTTGTCATCGCCGTCGAATGCCTCGTTTTCATTGCCAAAAGCAACAAAGTTCACCGGTTCAGGCTGGCTGGAAGTCGCTGATTCGGTGAACGAATCATAGATAGGCTGAACCTGATTCAAAGAGCTATTCAGCGATTCTTTCGCTGGCGCAGATAAAGGGTCCCTCTTGGATTGGCCATCCGTAGATGACCTACCCGCGGATTGGCTTGCCTGTTCCTGCTTTGTACCAGGGGTTAGGCCAGCGCTCTGAGAGGAAGCCGGCGTTGCAACCTGAACTCGAGGAGGCACGGGAATCTCGATTTTTCTCTGATCGTGCTGCCTGGGTTCGTCGGAATTGCCGGTTGGTACTGCCTGCGCATTGGAATCGTCAGTCATGGTTTTCAGTTTAGATGGCACAGACTACGAGCGCGCCACCTTGTGAATCTCCGGTCGGAATATCTACAAGTCGTTCAAACTATAAGTTCGCAAGACACTAAATAAGACTTATACGACGCATGAAATTGTGCTGAACGTAAAAGGAGACCCGCCGAAGCGGGTCTCCTAACAAGTCCAATTGAAAAGCAGATATCTTCACAACTCCATCGTCGTAACGGAAAGCTTTATCATCGGCCCGTTCAACGTAATAGTCATCGAGACCTTGTCTTTTTGTGGATCTGCTCTGTTCAATTGTGCTTGTAGTTCATATTATGTACCATCTGCTTGCCACGCACAAATCGAAAACGCAATTTGTGCACTATTGGTAACTAACGTTTCCTTGTCGCCTGTAATGCACATAAAATGTCGTGATTTGTTCTTTTCAAAGTATCGATTGTGCGTTTCTGTCACCCCGCTATTCCTGCAGCGTAACTGATGGAAATATGCAAGAAAAATGACGAAATAAGATGTTTTGTTCATGCACAGTTCAGGCAAATGACGGTGTACAAAAATTAGTTATCCACAATATGGTGAATTTTGCGTTTCCATGCTTCCATAGCTCTACGGCAATGCTTAGAGTAGGGATATGGCACAGATTTTTGACGCACCCTCGAAGGCCCTGCTCCGCAGCCAAATCGCCGAGCATATCGCCGAAACCGAGAAGTCCGACAAGCGTAAGGCGCTACCGGAGGAGCAACCGCTGCCCGCAGACCGTTATTTCGACCGCGAGCTGAGCTGGCTCAAATTCAACAAACGCGTCCTTGAGATGGCAGAGGACCCTGAAGTCCCGCTGCTGGAACGCGCCAATTTCGCCGGTATTTTCGCCTCGAATCTCGACGAGTATTTCATGGTTCGCGTTGCTGGCCTCAAACGTCGTATCGACACCGGCATTGCCGTGACCTCCGCCTCTGGTCTCAGCCCACGGCAACAACTGCGTTCGATCAGCGAGACCGCTCACGAGCTGCAGACCGAGCACGCCAACGAGGCCATCAAACACATCCTTCCCGAGCTGGCGAAAGAACACATCGTCTTGCTGAGTTGGGACAAGCTCACCAGTGCCGAGCAGGAACGCCTTTCGCGCTATTACCGCCAGCAGGTCTTCCCCGTGTTGACGCCACTCGCTTTCGACCCTGCGCACCCGTTCCCCTACATTTCCGGAGGCTCGCTCAACCTCGCTGTTTTGGTGGAGAACCCGAACAGCGGGAAGACGCATTTCGCGCGCGTCAAGGTTCCCGACAATCTGAACCGTTTGGTTCCCGTCGATGATCTGACCGACGAGGAAAGCCGCGAGGAACGTTATGGCTTCATCACCATGGAGAACCTCATCATCGCCCACCTCGAATCGCTCTTCCCAGGCATGATCATCAAGGAGGCACGCTCGTTCCGCGTCACCCGTAACGAGGACATCGACGTCGAAGAGGATGACGCCGAGAACCTTCTGAACGCCATGGAGAAGGAACTGCTGCGCCGTCGTTTCGGGCCGCCGATCCGCCTCGAAATCAGCGATGCCACGAGTCCGTTCCTCTCTCAACTTCTGGCACGCCGTCTGCGTGTCAGCGAGGATGAGATTTTCCGTCTGCCTGCTCCGCTTGACATGAAGCTGATGTTCGAGCTGCAGGACATCGACCGACCAGACCTCAAGAACAAGCCCTTCATTCCCACCACGAATCGCCAGATCGCCACGGTCGAATCCAGCCGTGCACAGGACATCTTCGCCGCCATCCGCGAGCGCGACATCCTTCTGCACCACCCTTACGATTCGTTCTCCACTTCGGTGCAGGCCTTCCTGGCGCAGGCCGCGGCCGACCCGAGAGTCTTGGCCATCAAGCAGACGCTCTATCGTACTTCCAGCAATTCGCCGATCATTGACGCACTGGTTGACGCCGCGCAAGCCGGCAAACAGGTCTTGGCGCTGGTCGAGATCAAGGCACGTTTCGACGAGGACGCCAACATCGCTTGGGCGCGCAAGCTCGAACGCGCCGGCGTTCACGTGGTTTACGGCATTGTGGGCCTGAAGACACATTGCAAGCTTTCCCTGGTCGTGCGCCAGGAGGCGGACGGTCTGCGTCGCTACTGCCACGTCGGCACGGGCAATTACAACCCGAAGACCGCTCGCCAGTATACCGACCTCGGCCTACTGACCTGCGATCCGGTGGTTGGACAAGACCTGACACGTCTGTTCAACCAGCTTTCCGGCTACGCCCCGCGTTCCAGCTTCCATCGCCTGCTGGTCGCCCCGCGCACCTGCCGCAGCGGACTCGTCCAGCGTATTCGTCGTGAGGAAGACGCTGCACGCGCCGGCCACGAATCCTGGATCAAAATCAAGGTCAATTCCATCGTCGACGAAAAGACCATCGACGCACTCTATCGTGCCAGCCAGGCCGGAGTGAAAATCGACCTCGTCGTTCGCGGCATCTGTGGTCTGAAGCCGGGGGTTCCGGGCTTGAGCGAGAACATCCGCGTCCACTCCATCCTCGGCCGATTCCTTGAGCACAGCCGCATCTACGCCTTTGCCAATTCCGCGGGCCCACAAATCGGCGAGGGGCCGGCAGCCGGACCGGAAGTCTGGATCGGTTCCGCCGACCTGATGCACCGCAACCTCGACCGCCGCGTGGAGGCACTGGTACGCATCACCGACCCCGAGGAAGTCGCGTCGCTGATCGATTACGTCGATCTACAGATGGCCGATACCACCTCGTCCTGGCACATGCAGCCGGACGGCACCTATATTCGTCATTCGCATGATAAAGACGGTAAGCCTCTGGTCGATTGCCAGGAGCTGCTGATCAAGACCCATCAACGTGGCCGCAAGTAACAATCGAGAAGTGGGCGGTAGATGACCTCCGAGCTCAAACCATCACATGTCGTTGAATCAGCGGGAGGGATACCTTACCGTTGGATTGCCACCGGTAAGGCCAAAAGCCTCGACGAACGAGCCGAAAAAGCAAGCAAATTCGCCGAGGCACGAGCCTCTCATAGTACCAGCAAACGCAAGCGACAGAAGCACAAACTGCCTTTGAGCGAAGCGGAAATCCACTTCCGCGCCATCATCACACAACTGGAAGTCTGCCTGGTACATCGTCCGAAATACGACGATTGGAGCTGGCCGAAAGGCAAACTCGAAGAGCACGAATCCAGCCGTCATGCGGCAATACGTGAAATGGAAGAGGAAACCGGAGTACCGGTGGCCTTGGGCCCGAGCATCGGTGAAGTCGAGTATCCGCTCAACGCCGAAGGCAAAAAATCGAAACACACCAAAACAGGATCCAAAACCGCAACAATCTACACCAAGCATGTTGTTTATTGGATGGCCCATCCGATTGCGCCGGAAACCGCGAAAAGCCGAGAACAGGTCGTTGGCACCATCAAGCACGCGAAAACCAGCGAAATCGACGAGGTGAGATGGCTGACCATCCCCCAAGCCCGAAAACTGCTTTCGCACCCGCTTGACCGCGATATCCTCGACCAATTCGTCGACCGCATCCAGGAGGGCGCGCTCAAGGCTCAGAAACTGATTATCGTCCGTCATAGCAAAGCGGTGGCCCGCAAAAAGTGGAACGGCACCGATGCTGACCGTCCTATCATCCCCCGCGGCGCTGCAGCAAGTTTTGCACTCAATCAGGAATTGGGCTGCTATGCTCCGCAAAAACTCGCTTCATCCCCTTGGCTTCGCTGCATGGAGACGTTGGAACCATACGCCTGGCATACGGGACTTGAAATCACTCAACTTCCGGCACTGACCGAAGATGCCTTTGCGGCCGACCCCGAGGCGACCTGGCAATGCGTACGTAAGGTCATCGATGATCTGTTTGCCGAAACCGATGGTTTAACCGCTGCGAAATGTGCGGTGCAAGCCGGCACCAAGGCCGTGGTCAAAATCAGCGACACCGGTGATTCCGATCTTCAATCGGAGAATACCGCCGGCAATGCTGCGGTTCCTCCAGAATCGAGGCAAAAGGCGGCGTCCGCGCCGATGAACGCACCAAAACAATACAGCCGGACTACCGCGATCTGCATGCACCGACCTGTAATCGGCGACATTTTTGAACATCTGCGCGCCATGTGTGCCTCAAAATCATTGGCCAAGCAGCTTATCGCTAAGTCGCCTTATATGCCCACAGGTAATGCGGTAGCATTGTTCATCGTGAAAGACGCGGAAGGCCCGCGTATCATCGATATTCAAAGAATGGCTCCAGTTGTCTACTAACCCAGTGCATTACAGTTCCGGTTCCGTTAATTCCGCGCATCCAGGCTTCGCTCCCGCGCGAACGGGATCTTCGCGTCCGGCCCGTCCAGCCCAACTCGACCCGGCGTTGACCGAGAAGATGGCTGGCGGCATGGACCCGGAGGAGATCAACGAGATGAGCCACGCCTCGGCGCAGGCCATGCTCGACCGCGTGCACCATACGCAAGACCCTGAAATCGTGCAGCGTGTGCTCACGCTGGTCGACCGCGAAGGTGTCGATATCATCGCCGAGCTGTGGAGCAGGTCGGAGCCCGATTCCCTGCCCGGCATCCTTTGGCGGTTGTATCTGCTGCGTACGTGGATGCGCAAGAATCAGCAATCGCTGGCAAGCCTGTACCGTATCGCGGAGCCCGAGGACACGGCCGCTTCGGCCATCGCTGGTGTTGACACTCCCCCCACTTCCGAAGATATCGTGCACACTGCGGATTCGATACTTTCCGGAGCTTTCACCGGCGATTTCGCCGTCGCGCTCGAACGTGCCTCCGCTTTCATCGATGTGATAGCCAGGGGTCTCGCGATTCGTGCGAAGATGCTAACCAGCAAGGCTCGCAAGGTAGAAGCGGCAGAAGCCGCCCGTCGTGAAGCGCATATGCGCGACCTGCAGCGCGAAGTAGAAGCAGCAGAAGCGGCCCAACGGGTTGCCAATGAAGCCGTCGATAGTTCCGATGATAGAGAAAACAGCGGCGCTGGCCACAACAGCACTCCACACGTCGCAAATCAAGCTGAAACCGGCAATAACTCCGCAAGTCAAGACGAGCTCAATCGTTACGACAAGCATGGCACAGCTTATGGCGACAGCGACCGCAACGACCCAGCCGCCAATCGCTACAATTCCGCTTTGCACGATGCCGACGACCGTTACCGTTCGGGCAAAGGTCCGGCAAGCTCGGCTGGTCCGGCATCCAATGACCCACGTACAGTCGCTGCACGACTCCTGCACACCGGCAGCAATCTGATGACGACTTCCGCGGATTTCCGCCACGGAGCGAGCCTGTGGCGTCAAGGAAAACTTGAGTAATTCCGCGTGGCGCAATGCTTAAAAACCGTACTTTACGCGCTCGGCGTGTAAAGGCAGGATGACCCGTTATACTTAGAGGCGCGCTGGACCGTGCTTAAGCCCCGGGCTTCATTTTTTGCCGCTGCGAGCGGCGTTCGCGCCGACAGGCGCTTTCGCGGTTCAGCGTTTTACTTTATTCTCGGCACAATATCGCGAGTCGTTTACAATATTTACGTTTCTCAATTTCCTAAAAACCACGGCTGGGCATATCCTAGAAGTATGCAACTTCATGTTTTGGATCACCCGCTGGTCGAGCATAAGCTCACCGTTTTGCGGGACAAGAACACACCCTCCAATATCTTCCGCGAACTCGTCAGCGAGCTGGTCACGCTCGAAGCCTACGAAGCGACGCGAGATCTCGACGTCGTCGACAAGGAGATCGAGACCCCGATGTGCAAGATGACCGGCAAATACCTCGCTTCCCCGCGCCCCATGGTGGTGCCGATCCTGCGCGCCGGCCTCGGCATGCTTGACGGCATGACCAAGCTCCTGCCCACCGCCGAAGTCGGATTCCTGGGGATGAAGCGCGACGAGGACACGCTTGACATCATCACCTATGCCAACCGCTTGCCTGAAGACCTCACCGGCCGTCAGGTCTTCCTGCTCGACCCGATGCTCGCCACCGGTGGTACCACCATCGCGGCCACACACTATCTCATCGAGCGCGGCGCGAAGGACATCACCTCCATCAACATCATCGCCGCTCCCGAAGGCTTGAAGCGCGTCGAAGACACTCTCGACCCCAGCATCAACCTGAAGGTTGTGGTTTGCGCCGTTGACGATCACTTGAACGAGCACGGTTACATCGTCCCCGGTCTCGGCGACGCCGGCGACCGTCTCTATGGTCTGATCGACTGAGGCAAGATCCAGCTGGATTTATCCGTTTTTAGAAAGCCTTTCCGAGCAACGTTTCGGAAAGGCTTTCCTTGTATCTGAAGATGAAGGTTATCAGCCAAGTATTCTGGCCTATAACCACACACATCCATATAGCGGATACGTCTACTAAATTCGACAAATTGGCAACGGTTCACTCGATGCGAACACGTTCGCCGCTATTTGTTTTTGGCGGCTTTTTTGGCTTTGCGGCCTTTGAAGTAGATATCGAAGACGATCCAGGCGCCGAGGATGAACGCGACGACGTAGCCCATGAAACCGACCACGGGGATGCCGAAGACGATAGGCTTCATACCGGCGTAATACACGATGGAAGAGCCGACGAACAGGCCGACCACAATCAGCGCCATGGTCAGGCGATTGATCATGTCGGAAATCTGCTTCAGCGGCTCCTCACTGCCGACGATCTCCATGTTCATCCGCAGCTGGCCGCGGGTGAGCATACGCATGGCGACCTTGCTCTCCGCAAGCGCATCGAGCGACCCGTGCAGCGCCTTATTGCCTTCGATGCCAAGCGACTTGATCTCGTCGGCGGCGACCTCGTCCAAGCGTTTGCTGGTGGTGGCATGGTCGGTGATGATCTGAATCATGTTGACGTCGGGAATGAACTCGTCCAGAGTGCCTTCGAGCGTGACCATCGCGCGGCTCATCGTCGTAATGGTCGAAGGGACCTCGATGCCGTGACGTTGCGCAAGATTGGTCAGCGCCATCGCGAACTCGGCGATGTTGAGATCGGCGAGATCGACCTTGCCATATTCCTCCACGATCACGTCAAGATCGCTCAACAGCTGCGGATAATCCTCGGAATCAGGTTGGACGTCGGCAAACCTCAGCAACCCGTCGGCGAGCGCCGGCGAATCCTGCTTGCCCACGGCGAAGATCATCTGCCGCAGCACCTGGCGCGTTTTGCGGTCGAGACGGCCGACCATCCCCAGATCGATCAGCACGATCTTGCCGCCGGAAATGATGACGTTGCCCGGGTGCGGGTCGGCATGGAAGAAGCCGTTGTCGAGGATCTGCGCCGCATAGTTGTCGACCAGTTTGGTGCCGATTTCCTTCAAATCGTAGCCTTCCTCGATGAGTTTGCCGGTATGGTTCAACGAAATGCCGTCGATATAATCCATCACCACGACGTGCTGGGTACACAGGTCCATATACGGTTTCGGGCAGTCCATATAGCGGTACGGTTCGCAGAAACGCTTGAATTCCGCGAGATGCCGCGCCTCCATCAGGAAATCCGTCTCATCCTCGAACGTGTCCCAAAGCTCTTCGACCACACCGCCGAGGTCGACCACCTGCATGCTGGAGCCCATGAAGCGCGTGGCGGCCTTGGCAATCGAACGCATGATGGAGACGTCCTGCGCCATCGTCTGCCGCACGCCCGGCCGCTGCACCTTCACGGCGACATCCTCGCCGGTGACCAGGGTGGCGCGATGCACCTGGGCCAAGGAAGCGGAACCCAACGGCTTGGGATCGATGTCGGCGAAAATCTCATCGACCGGACGCCCGTATTCCTGTTCCAACGTTTCGACCACCGTCTGATAAGGCATCGGGTCGGCATCGGCGCGCAGTTTCGCCAGTTCATCGCAATATTGCTGTGGCAGAATCTCCGAACGCATCGAAAGCATCTGACCGACTTTGACGAAGGTAGGACCCAGCGCTTCCAGCATCAGCCGCATTTTGCGAGGGGTAAGGCCTTTCGTGACGTCGAACTGGCTCATGATGCGCACGATTTGGCCGAGCCGCTTGGCTTTTCCGCGTCGGGTCAGGTGGTAGCGCTGCGCAAAAGACTCACGACGACGCCCGAACAGGCTGAATTCACTGGCATCTTCAGTTCGGATAGCACTGTCGACCTTGTCGGCCTCGCGAGACCCGTCGTTCTCATGAGACCCTTCAGCTTCGCTGTTCCCGTCAGCCTCGCCGCTCTCATCAGCCCCGTCAGAGCCTTCGTTCTGGTTGGAACTGCGGGTCTGGCCAGTCTCGCCAGCGGAACTGTTAGCACCTCCAGAGCTTTCAGCACCCTGAGAATTATTTTCAGCGTTCCTCACTTCGGCAATATCA
Source organism: Bifidobacterium sp. ESL0732 (assembly GCF_029395535.1). Classification (NCBI taxonomy): domain Bacteria; kingdom Bacillati; phylum Actinomycetota; class Actinomycetes; order Bifidobacteriales; family Bifidobacteriaceae; genus Bifidobacterium; species Bifidobacterium sp. ESL0732. The sequence continues at coordinate 2,075,473 of NZ_CP113920.1, forward strand.
TCTGGTGCAAGTGTTGTCGAGGCAGAATCGGACACGGCAGCCTCTTCGTCCTCATTTGTCGAGGATTTTTGGGCGTAGTCACCCTTCAGAGCGGCATTGCGCACTGTATCGGCCATTGTCACCTGAAATCAAACATAGATATACGACACATCGCCGCCACGCTGTCGCTATAACAAATAAAGAAAGCAAAAACGAAAACGGCAATCATGCCAAAATCACTCGGCCTTGTCTCCGCTTTCTTTGGTTTCGTCGTCGGAAGCAGCGCCAGCAGAAGGCTTCGCGTCTTCACCCTCGGACTTGGCCTCATCTGCCTTAAAGTCGTCCTTAACTTCCTGCGCCTTGTGCTTGAGCTCGGTGTTCAGGGTCTTGCCCTGCTCGACGGTCAGCTCGCCTTTCTTGACCAGTTCGTCGACGATTTGCTGCCCTTTTTCAGCGGTCGTCGCCAATGCTCCGATGCCGGCCAGAAATACGGTGCGCAGCCCGTCGCCCAGTTTGTAATCAGCCATGATTCCTCTTTCGCTAGTAGTGACACCCTTACTACTAATTTAGCCCATTCCGAGAGAATATCCCAGCAGTGGAAAATACAACAACCCGTGGCGCAACCAGAAACGAATAAAAATCTGAATCATCCATCAAATGCAATGCTATTCAGGTGTTCAAGCATGTCTTTGTTCGGACCGACAATGTCAATAGAGCGTCCGAATCATCACCACCAATAATCAAGGCCAAAAGACAAAAGATTAGGATTGAGCCAATATTTTGGAAATCTTCAAAGCCTGAACATAGAGAAAAGCAAAGAAAGAAAAGACAGAAAATGACATCACCAACCATCTATTTGGCGCGACATACCGAAACCACTTCGAACACCATGGGGCTTATGCAAGGATGGTCGGATTTCCCGATAACGCAACATGGACATGAAATTATCAAATGCTTCGGACTCGGCCTCAAGGGCATCACTTTCAACGCAGCCTATTCCGGTTCGCTGCCACGGCATTATCAGACCGCCAGAGGAGCGCTTGACTACTCCGGCAATGGCTCTGTCGCCGTTAAGCAGGACCCGGATCTTCGCGAAGACAATTTCGGCAGCTTCGAGGGCAGGGAAAGCAAAGAAACCAATCTCGCCGGATTGAAGCGCCTCGGATACTCTTCCATGGCGACCGCGCTGGCCGACAGAGGCACCAAGATCAATCTCGACCTACAGGACGCCTGGCATGACCTCGATGCCGAAAACGCACTCAACACGGATTTGGCTGATCAGGATCGTGCGGAAAGTTCAGCGGACGTGCGCAAACGAATGAACCGCGCGATGAGGCGTATCGGCGAAGACGCCGTTAAGCAGCACGCCGGCAACATTTTGGTGGTCAGTTCTGGACTCAGCATCCGTCAGTTCCTTTTCCTCGTCAACCCTGATACTGATTTCACCGGTCTGCAAAATACGGCAGTAACCAAACTGTGCTATGAAAACGGCACTTTCAGAATCATCGGCAAGGTCGCTTCGATGGAATATTACGAACGCGGCAAGGCCAGTTTGTCAGAGTGATTGGTCGGCTACCAAAAACAACTATCAAAAACAAACAGAAGACATATCCCATTTCTTGCTTATCGACACGTTATTCGCCTTCTATTAATCGATAACCAGCCGTTCCTCGATAATCAAAACGCACGTCGATTCGGCAAACGCCGACCAAGCATCTGTCAACGATGAAGGAAAACCATTTCGCTACCGCGGGCGTGTTACGGCGACCCTGCGAGCGTTGGCTGCCAACTCGTCAATATGGGCGAGCTCGGTTTTTTGGGTTTGCGTTTGCTGCGGCCGGAATTCGCCGTAGCGATGGGTGGCGGCGGCGTGGATGAGGAAGTCCGAAACCTTGGGGTTCTTGGGCAGCAGCGGGCCATGCATGTAGGTGCCGATGACATTGTGGACACGGGCACCTTCCGTGCCGTCTTTGCCATTGTTGCCCCAGCCCTCGTGGTCGACGTGACCGAACGGCTGGACCCCCTCGCGCAGGAAAGTCTGGCCGGAATGGTTTTCATAGCCGATGACGTCGCCGAACTGGTCGGAATGCTCCAGAAGGTTACCAATCATGCGGGTTTCGCGGCCTTCGGTATAGACACCGAAAATGCCGATGCCGTCGAGCTTGGTGCCGTCGATGGTCTCGAAATACTCGCCGAACAGCTGGTACATACCGCAAATCATGAGCATCGGCACGTCCTCTTGCGTAAGCTTCCGCAGGATATCCGCGCGCTTGAAGAAGTCTTCGGAAATCTTCTTCTGGCCGTTATCCTGTCCGCCGCCGCCGAGAATCATATCGACGTGCTCCGGCCACGGATCACCTTGATTGTAGGTATGGATGACCGGCTCATAGCCGTAAAGCGCAAGCCGGCGTTTGATGGTTAAGACGTTGCCCCAGTCGCCGTAGATGTTCATATCCTTCGGATAGATGGACATGACATCGATGGGCCTGGTAGCTTGCGGAGTCTGCACGGTATCGTTCTGCTTCTCGTTACGATTCTCGGTCATAGCGTTCACTTCCCCACCCCGGCATCGACGACTTTAGCGTATTTGCCGAGCTCCGAGCGTACCTTGAGCATCGCGGTATACGTGCAATAGATATGTTTCGGCTTGCCCGGATCTGTCGTAACGAACTTGCGTACGGCTTCCTCGATATTTGTGTCAGTCCGGGCGACCTTCACATCTTCATATTCCAAACGCAACGCCATATCCCAAGCCCGCACGCCCGAAACCATTTCGACGCCTGCGCCGCGCAGCGAAGTGAAATCGACATCCCATAGCCAGCTCATGTCACGCCCGTCGGCATATTCATCGTTAATGACAATCATCGTTTTGTGTCCCTCGGGCCGGAAGCTCGCGAGCGACATCCTGAAGCCCATCGGGTTCTTGACCAGCAAAAGCTCCACCGGCGCCTTGCCGACGGTGATGACCTCGCCACGGCCAAATGCCGGGGTGACGTGTGAAAGCGCCCGCATAAGTCTCTCATCACGGGCCCTGGGCTGTGTGGTATCGGCGTTCTCGATGTGCTCGGTCACCGTGCGAACCACGGCGAGCGCGGCAGCCGCATTGAAGAGATTATAGACTCCCTCAAGCTGAACTCTGGTCTCGAATTCGGCATCGTCCATCACGAATTCCGCCTCGTGATCACCCACATGGCTCAGCACCACGTCCGCATGACGTTTTGATGCGAGCGAATCCGCTATGGCCGAGGAGGCGGAAACCGTTTCCCGCGCATCAAGTTTGGGGATAATTCTATTGCCATCGGCATCGAATACATCGTGCGAGATTGCCGCATCGGATTGCGAGAGAGACGTGGCCACCGGCGCAACGGCGCTGGCCAACGCGGTATTGACGCCTTCTACCTTTATCGCGGCTTTTTCAGCGACCGACAAATCACCGGCGTGCATGTCATCATCGGAGGGGAACAGCTTGCGCAGCTCGTCGGAAAGTCCAAAATACCGAACCTGTGTACCTTGCGGAACCACGTTTGCGAGCGCCGCGATTCGCCGGTCCTCACGGTTCAAAACAACCGTTCCGGTCGTGGCCTCGGCAACGTGGCTCAACAGCCGCGCGGTGTTGTCAATCTCGCCGAACCGGTCGAGCTGGTCGCGCATGACGTTCAGCAGCAGAGCACAGCGTGGTTTGACCTGATGCACGAAATGCACCGCGTAGGCCTCGTCGAGTTCCAAAACCGCGATGTCGGCATCGAGCCTGCCCGAAGCCGAGACTTCCGTGAGCAGGGCCGAGACGACGCCGCGCGTGAAGTTCGAACCGGTGGGGTTGGTGAACACCTTGAGATCCAGGTCCTTCAGCATCGAGGCGATCATGCGCGTGGTCGTGGTCTTGCCGTTCGTACCTGAAACCAGCACCACGCCGTAGCGCAGCTGGCCCAGCGTGCGCGCCAGAAACCCGGGGTCAATCGTCTCGACCACCTTGCCGGGGAACGCGCTGCCGCCGTGGTGAAGCAGGCGCGAAAGCCCTCGGACCGCCTTGCCGATGGTCGGGGTAGCGAATGCGTTCCACGGCTTGCGAGGCGATGAAGTTCCGTTCGTCATGTCGCCTTCCTTATTACTGGCAGGGTCCGTTGCGCTGATGCTGTCCTGAGTATTCACGATTCACCGACCTTGTATAAACGCCAGTTGAGCTGATCGATCCGATTGAACCAATCGAGATGATCGAGCTGATCGAGCGATATGACAAAGACCCATTTGCAACATACCGTGCATCAGACCCCCTGATTGTAATCGGTCTGCATATCCTGGAAGCGCGAAACGTCACCACGGAAGGCCAGCGGGAACGTGCCGGTTTTACCGTTACGGTGCTTGGCAAGGATGATGTCGGCCTCGCCAGGTCGATCCTCTTCGTTGTAGAAGTCAGGGCGGTGGACGAGGAAGACCACGTCGGCGTCCTGCTCGATCGAACCGGATTCACGTAGATCGGCGAGCTGCGGCTTCTTGTCGTTACGCATCTCGGGGCCACGGTTCAGCTGGGAAAGCGCCACGACCGGCACCTCGAGCTCCTTGGCCAGCAGCTTCAGCGCACGCGAGAAACCGGAGACCTCCTGCTGGCGGCTCTCCTCCTGCTTGCCCGAGCTCATCAGCTGCAGGTAATCGATGATGACCAGTTTCAGGTCGTTGGTCTGTTTCAGTCGGCGGCATTTCGCGCGGATTTCCATCAAGCTCATGTTCGGGCTGTCGTCGAGGAAGAGCGGCGCGTTCTGCATGGCGGTCCAGAAATCGTTCAGCGTATTCCAACGTTCCGGCGTCAGGCTGTCGTTGTCCGCGCGACGCAAAGCGACCAGCGGAATGCCTGTTTCGGCCGAGATGATACGTTGCGCCAGCTCGGTTTTGCTCATCTCGAGTGAGAAGATGACGGTGGTCAGGTTATTGTGCAGCGCGGCCGAACGCGCGAAATCCACACCCAGCGTCGACTTGCCCATCGCCGGGCGTCCGGCGACCACGATCATCTGGCCGGGCTGCAAACCCTGCGTCTCGTCATCGATGCCCTTGAAACCGGTGGGCACGCCTTTCTCGATGGTACCGTTCTGCAGGGCGTCGAGCTGGTCAAGCGCATCGTGAACCACCGGGCCGATGGCCTCGTAATCCTGCCGTACCTTGCCGACGCTCATCTCGTAGACCTCGGACTGGGCGAGGTTCACCACGTCTTCGGCCTGCGAGCCCTCAGCGGAATAGCCGAGCTGTGCGATTTTCGTGCCGGCGGCGATGACATTGCGCAGGATGGCCCGCTGGTGGACGATCTCGGCGTAATACGTAGCGTTGGCCGCGGTCGGCACCGAAGCCACCAAGCTGTGCAGATAATCAACGCCGCCCGCTTTTTCAAGGTTGCCATCCTTCAGAAGTGCGTTGGCAACGAGAACAGCATCTACCGGTTCTGAAGCGGAGAACAGTGTGATAATCGCTTCGTAGATGGTTTGGTGCTTGGGCTGGTAGAAATCAGAGACGTCAATCATCTGCGAGACTTCGCCGATGGCGTCTTTGCTCATCAGCATTCCGCCCAATACGGCCATTTCCGCGTCATCATCATGCGGAGGAACGCGGTCGAACAGCGTCGCGTTGTTTGCGGAAGTATCACTGTTGAACTTGCTTGTGTTGAAGTCGCCGTTCGTACGCGCTGAGTCCCAAGATTTTCCGTCTGCCATGCTGTCAAGCTTAACCAAATCACCGTAAAAAAACAGCGTTTCGCGCGTGCTTCCCCCCAAAGCTCTACACGTAACAGCGAAAATGTTCATTTCGCTTTCCGCCTCACATGGCGACACGCACGGGCTTTTATCTGTGGATAAGAAAATATGTTATCCACATTTTGGGCGTGTCACTGGGGACAACGCACAAAGTTATCCACACCATGGGGATAACTCTGTGCACAACGTGGGGATAGAGAGTCCTCTAAGGATTTGCGGTTTGCATAAAATCTTATCCTATGATATGTGATTCATTTTTTTAAGGAACCCTGCGTTGAATATTTTTCATAACGCTTTTAGAGACGAGTTTGCTTTATTTTGTCTCAAAAATGCAATCAAAAAATATGACTGATACCCAAAAATAAAATCTCCTCGTTGATGTATCTAACGAGGAGATTAAAAAGAATCAGAAACGCAGAACCGTCAGTCGAAATCGGCACCGAGCGCGGCGAGCTTGCCGCGGAAGTCGGCGTAGCCTCGGTCGATGAGGCTGATGCCCTGCACGTTCGACGGACCTTTGGCCGCCAGCGCCGCAATGAGGTGGCTAAAGCCGCCACGCAGATCCGGCACGTCGATGTCGCGCCCCTCTAGCGGAGTAGGTCCGAAGATGACGGCGGAATGCTTATAGTTGCGCTGCTGGAAACGGCACGGCAGGCTGCCGAGGCATTCGCGGTAGAGCTGGATGGTCGCGCCCATCTTGATCAACGGCTTGGTGAAGCCGAAGCGGTTTTCGTAGACGGTTTCATGCACGATCGAGAGGCCATTGGCCTGCGTCAACGCCACGACGAGCGGCTGCTGCCAGTCTGTCATGAAGCCGGGGTGCACATCGGTCTCGATGGCCACGGGCTTCAGGTCCCCGCCTGGATGCCAGAAGCGGATGCCGTCGTCGGTGACGTCGAATTCGCCGCCGATCTTGCGGTAGACGTTCAGGAACGTCATCATCTCGGGCTGCGTAGCACCCTTAACGAAAATGTCGCCGTGAGTCGCGAGCGCGGCCGAAGCCCAGGAAGCAGCTTCGATGCGGTCGGTCAGCGCGGTGTGCGTGAAGCCCTTGAGCGCCTTGACTCCCTCGATGCGGAAGGTGCGGTCGACGTCGACGGAAATGATCGCGCCCATCTTCTGCAGCACGGCGACCAAATCCATGATTTCGGGCTCGGTGGCGGCACCGGAAAGCTCGGTCTTGCCCTCCGCCTGAACCGCAGCCAGAAGCGTCTGCTCAGTGGCGCCTACGGACGGGTACGGGAGGTGAATCTTCGCGCCGTGCAGGCCGTTGGGAGCGGTGATATGGATGCCGTCGCGGTGTTCCTTGTCCACGTTGGCACCAAGCTTACGCAGGGTCTCCAAATGGAAGTCAATTGGGCGACCGCCGATGTTGCACCCTCCGAGCTGCGGGATGAACGCCTCACCCAAACGGTGCAGCAACGGGCCAGAAAACAGAATCGGAATACGCGACGAACCGGAAAGGGTGTCCACGTCGGCCACGTCGGCAAGACGGACGTTGGTCGCGTCAATCTTCAAAGTGCCCTTGGAATCGTCCCAATCCACGGTCGCGCCGTGTAGACGCAGCAGGTCGGATACGACGTGGACATCACGAATCTCGGGGACGTTTTTGAGCACAGAAACGCCGGGCGCGAGCAGAGCGGCCACCATGGCCTTGCTTACGAAATTCTTGGCGCCACGTACTTTGATCGTACCGTTGAGCGGTTTGCCGCCTTCGACGTGTAGGACGTCTTGTGTAGTATCTGCCAAAATCAACCTCTTTCCGTCGGCCCTTTACTAAGCGAGCTTACTACTACATAGTGTGCCACAGTGGTTGTGGTGACTCGGTAAAGCTTGGCCGAAAATGCGCCCGAGGCCGAACGAACCTGCCTCCATTGCACAATTTTGAGCTCGCAGAGATATGTAAAACCCTTATATAGAGCCGTAATTCGGCGCTATTCTTACTGTCCCATTGTTTGCGATAACCATCACGGAAAAACAACTTTGCGCGACCCCAGTAAGTCTGGGAACCGCGCAAAGTTTTACTGATATATATTGTTGGGGGCTACGCACCAATAGGCCCATTCCATGAGCCATCTTCCACCGGGCGAGCGGACTTTACCGGCTGTTCTGGGGCATGGCGCTCAGGCAGAGTCTTGGGCTTGAACGGGAAGCGCTTAGTGCGCATCTTTTCGTAGTCGGCGATGGCGTCCTCATGCTGCAGGGTCAGGTCGATGTCATCATAGCCGTTCATCAGGCGCCAGCGCGTGTAATCATTGACCTCAAACGGCAGAGTGACATCGCCGCAAGTCACGGTGCGCTCCTCTAGATCTACGGTCATGTCGCGGCCGGGCTCTTCTTCCAAGAGCTTCCACAGCAGCTCGACGCTTTCCTGCGGCATGATGGCGGCCAGCACACCGTTCTTGGCGGTGTTGCCATAGAAGATATCCGCGAAACGCGGGCTGATGATGACACGGAATCCGTAATCCCGCAGCGCCCAAACCGCGTGTTCACGCGACGAACCGATGCCGAAATCGGGTCCAGCGACCAGAATCTTGCCTTTATTCTGATACTCGGGCTTGTTCAGGATAAAGTCCGGGTCGCGACGCCACGCATAAAACAGGGCGTCCTCGAAGCCTGTCTTGGTGACGCGCTTCAAAAAGACCGCGGGAATAATCTGGTCGGTGTCGACGTTCGAACGCCGAAGCGGGACGCCAACGCCGGTGACCTGCGTAAGTTTCTCCATAATCGATAAACCTTCTGAAATTTAAAAACGAATTGTTACTATTACGCACGAATGAATCGTCAAGGACCTTACAGATCAGCAGGGCTGGAAATCGTGCCGCGGATGGCGGTGGCAGCGGCGACGAGCGGCGAAGCCAAGTGCGTTCGCCCTCCCTTGCCCTGACGGCCTTCGAAGTTACGATTCGAAGTCGAAACCGAGCGTTCGCCGGGCACGAGCTTATCCGGGTTCATCCCGAGGCACATCGAGCAGCCGGCATTGCGCCATTCCGCTCCGAAATCCTTGAAGATCTTGTCAAGCCCCTCGTCCTCGGCCTGCAGGCGGGCGCGGGACGAGGCCGGTACGACCAGCACGCGGTGGATGGAATCGGCCTTGTGTTGGCCTTTCATCACGGACGCGGCGGCACGCAGGTCCTCGATGCGGCCGTTGGTGCAGGAGCCGATGAACACGGTGTCCACCGGAATCGACTTGATCGGCGTTCCGGGCTTCAGGCCCATGTATTCCAAAGCGGACTGCGTGGCCTGACGCTGCTCGGCGTCGGCGATATCGGCCGGATCAGGCACATCGGTGTTGATTGGCGCACCTTGGCCGGGGTTGGTCCCCCAGGTGACGTAAGGCGCGAGATCGGAAGCATTGATGGTGACTTCTTTATCGAACGTCGCGTCGTCATCCGTGCGCAGCGTCTTCCAATAGGCCACGGCCTTGTCCCACATCTCGCCGGTCGGCGCGTAAGGGCGTCCCTTCAAGTACTCGAAGGTGGTCTCGTCGGGGGCGATCATTCCCGCGCGGGCACCCGCCTCGATGGACATGTTGCAGATGGTCATGCGGGCGTCCATGGAAAGCGAACGAATCGCAGAACCGCGGTATTCGATGACATGGCCCTGCCCGCCGCCGATGCCGATTTTGGCGATGATAGCCAGAATGATGTCTTTGGCGGTCACGCCCTTGGGCAGCTCGCCTTCGACGTTGACGGCCATAGTCTTGAACGGCTTGAGCGACAAGGTCTGCGTGGCCATGACGTGCTCAACCTCGGAGGTGCCGATACCGAAAGCAAGCGCCCCGAACGCGCCATGCGTGGAGGTGTGGGAATCGCCGCAGACGATGGTCATGCCGGGCTGCGTCAAGCCGAGGTTCGGCGCAAAAGCATGGACGATACCCTGGTCGGCATCACCCAGCGGATGCAGCAGCACCCCGAATTCCTTACAATTCTTCTCCAACGTACTCAGCTGCTTGGCGGAGGTCTTGTCCGGATTGGGCTTGTCGATGTCGACCGTGGGCGTGTTGTGGTCTTCGGTGGCGATGAGCAGGTCGGTGTGGCGAGGCTTGCGCCCGGCCAGTCGCAGGCCCTCGAACGCCTGTGGACTGGTGACCTCGTGCATGAGCATGAGGTCGATATAGATCAGGTCCGGGGCACCGTCTTTGCCCTGGTACACCAGGTGATCGGCCCAGACTTTTTCAGCCAATGTGCTTGCCATACGACCTCCTATCGTTGGTTTTGGAGCCGTCCCTCCGTCAATACTTCAGCCGCGCGGATTTTTGTGGTGGTGTGTATTTCCGAGTATCGGCGTTTGTCAACAATATGGACATCTTTGTTTCATATCGTGAGATGAATGAAATGATAGACCCCACTGTATAATATTCATATATGGACTCATTATCAAAGGATCCCCAAGCGGCGCGGAATACACGCGCGCCCAAACCAGCCGGCAATGCTGCCCAAAATTCGAATCGCGCCCCTATTCATGACGAGATTCATTCCGGCGTCGGGGTCCTCGATAAGACAGTCAAGATTCTTGAGGCCCTCGAAAGCGGGCCGTCCACGTTAGGTCAACTCGTTGCCGCCACCGGGCTTGCACGCCCGACCGCGCATCGCCTCGCTATCGCGCTGGAACGTCATCGTTTCGTTCTGCGCGACCAGCATGGGCGCTTCATCCTCGGTTCACGTTTCGCCGAACTGGCCACCGCCGCCGGTGAAGATCGCTTGCTGACGGCCGCCGGGCCAATCCTTCAAACCCTTCTCGACCGCACCGGTGAATCCGCACAGATTTACCGCCGCCAAGGCGACCAGCGCGTATGCATCGCCGCCGTTGAACGCGCCAGCGGGCTACACGATTCCATCCCCGTCGGCGCCATGCTTTCGATGCAGGCCGGCAGCGCCGCGCAAATACTCGTCGCTTGGGAGGATTCCGAGCGGCTGCATCAGGGCCTGCGCCACGCCAAATTCACCACTTCCACGCTGGCGACCGTCCGTCGCCGCGGCTGGGCCGATTCCGTCAATGAACGAGAGGAAGGCGTCTGCTCGGTTTCTGCGCCAATCCGTAACTCATCCGGCCAAGTCATCGCCGCCATTTCCATCTCCGGCCCCTCCGGCCGCATGGGCCCCTCGCCGGGCCGCCGTTACGCCCCGTATGTGATGGCCGGCGGCAAATACCTGACCGACGCCCTGATGAAGGCCAGCGCCGGCAGATAGCGCATCGCGCATATATGCATTACATCAGTAGATAAAACCATGTAACCTCGTAGTCAGCAACTTTGGCTACGAGGTTTATTATTTGTTCCCTGCCTCTCCCATGCCGACGCAATGGCTCACATGCTGGAATCGCCAAGCAAAAACACCGTTGATCACGGTGTAGGGCTCTTCAATGCGCAAGTTCGCAATCCCAAAGTGCACCATTGCGACACTACCGTCATAAACATGCAAGTTGGCAGTCCCAAAATGCATGTTTTAGACGCTACCGTCATGAAAATGCAACTTAGCAGCCCCAAACCGCACTAATCCCACGCTAGCGTCTGAAAAGTGCACCTCAGAGCAGCCGTCGCTACTTCTTCAAATGCATCTTCCGCAGGATCTGGGCCAGCAGACGCGGGCGACGCAGGAGGTTCGTCCCCTCTTTCGCAGCGTCGGGAGTGCCGTTGAGGGCGTACGTATAGGCCTTGTTGGAACTGGATTTGCCGACCAGATCGCCGAACTCAAGCAGCTGGGTGCGCGGTTCGTAGGGGTGGCGGATGTCGAATTCGAGCAGACGTGCGGCGCGCTGGGCCGGGGCCGGACCGTAGGAGCCGAAGCCGCAGGTCGGTGTGGCCACAAGCGTCAGGCCGTCGGTGGTACCTACGAAACGGTTGCGGTGATCGTGACCGGCGAGCAACGCGAAATAGCCGTCGTTCGACTTCAAAATGCCGAATTCGCCTGTATCGGTATCGGGGCAGCTGATGCCCTCCCCCAGGAAGCTGCCGGGCAGCGTCTTGGATTCGTCGATGACGTAATTATGGCCGGCGAATGTGCGATAACCTTCTACGGCGTGCGCTGCGGTGGCCGGGACTTCCTTGAGCAAATCGTAATACTGCGGCACCGGAATATGCTGGAAGACTATCGATTTAGCACCAACCAGCCCCGGGGCAGTTTTCAAGAAATCGAGTGCGCGCTGGCTCGGAGCGCCGTAGCCGCCGAGCTTGCCGTAATCGCCGGAATTGAAAATCACCAGGCCAAGCACACTGTCGTTTTTGTGGTCTTCGCTGACCGGCAACGCGAATGTGCCAGGTTCGCAAGGGTAAATGCACTGGTCCGGCAAGCCACTCCCAGGCTGCTTTCGCGGCCTATCGGAACGTTTGATGGGTGGCTCCGGATTGAGACATCCGGGAAATTCGCGATAAATCTCATCAAGTTCGGCGTTGGAGAGGCCACACTGGAAATCGTGGTTGCCGTACGTCACCGCCCACGGAACATGACGCTCGATCAGAGGGGCCAGGAACTGCGAAATCTCCTGCCGCACCAGCTCACGTGTATGCTCGAGCTCGGCATCGCGCTGGTTACTCGCCGCCGTTCCCATCGACCATTTCTGTGGCGTCCACGTGCGCTTGCGAAAAGTCCTGGCATATGCCTTGTCGTAACCGGCAATCTGGTTGCCGGGGAAAATCACGATATCGGGCCGGGAGCTATCGAGCGCGGCTTCGATGAGCTTGATGGTATCTTTATTGACCTTGGGGCCATCCTGGATGTCCGCCAATACCAAGACGCGGAACTTACCGGAATCATGGAACTGCAAACGACCGAGACGCACTGAAACGGAAACGGGCCGGGTGTCACCCTCCTGCACGGGCTGAATCCTAGGCTTTGACGAAAGGTCATGCGTTCCGTGTGTCTGATCAGTCATGATTCCAACCTTTGTGTCGTCGACAACCCCACCGGTATCATTACCAGCATTATTATCCCACAATAATAAAAAACCCCGCAACTAAGAAGCTGCGAGGCTTTTGCATCTTTGCTGGGGTACCTGGACTCGAACCAAGAACAACTGAACCAGAATCAGCCGTGTTGCCAATTACACCATACCCCAATTGGCTTGGTGCCGTAGCCGCAAAGCAACTATAGCACTTCGTACCTCCAACCGGATTTGAACCGGTGTTGGCGCCGTGAGAGGGCGTAGTCCTAGACCGCTAGACGATGGAGGCTAACTTATCTGCTGCCCTTCCCAAGGCAACAAACTCATAGTCTATAGGAAAGCATAAATAAGCGCAACCCGGCGTGTTGCAAACCCCTATTCAACGCGGAAAATGGCTCATAACCGACCGATTTGCGAATAATCTACCTGATTCTCAATTTTTTGGGATTGTTGGCGCACCAAGTTGTTCCAAAAACGATAATCGACACCCAAATCTCCGAAAAGAAGGGTACTTGGCGCACCAAGACACCCCAAAAACAATACTTTGGCTTTCAATCTCGCTAAAAAAGACAACTTGGCGCACCAACATAGCTAAAAATAAAGAATTGAAGGACCATTCACTCAAATCTGGGTATGTTGACGAACCAAGAGCCTCTCTAAAAATCACCTTAGAGATGTTCTCTGAGCCCCTTCAAGCGGGCGAGGGTCAGCGGTTTGCCGACGATTTCCATGGACTCGAAAAGCGGCGGGGAGACGCGGCGGCCGGACATGGCCACACGCACCGGGCCGAACGCCAGACGCGGCTTGAAACCACCGTCCTCGACCAGCGCCTTGTTAAGCGTCTCATGCAGGTTGTCGGTCTTCCAATCGGACTCGGCGACCTCAGCGAGCGCGGAGATGGCCTTGTCGAGCACCTCGGGCGCGGAATCCTTGAGCGTCTTGCGTGCATCGTCGGCGGGCTCGATGTATTCGTCCTTGCTTAAGAGGCTTCCGGCCATGCCGGAGACCTCGCCCAACAGACGCACACGCGGCTGGACCAACGGCGCGGCGGACGTCAGAATCGTGCGCTCGCGGTCGGTGAGCTTATCCCATGAATCGGCGGAAACGACGCCGTCGCGGTGCAGATACGGCACGGAACGGTTGAGGAAGTCCTGCGGCTCGAGCATACGGATATGCTCGGCGTTGATGGAGATGGCCTTGTCGATGTCAAAGTGGGCCGGGTTGGCCTTCACGTCGCGGATGTCGAACTTCTCGACCATCTCGTCCATGCTGAAGACGTCGCGGTCGGGCGCAATCGACCAGCCGAGCAGCGCGAGATAGTTCAGCAGGCCTTCGGGAATGAAGCCGTTCTCGCGGTGCAGGAAGAGGTTAGACTCCGGATCGCGCTTGGAAAGCTTCTTCTTGCCCTTACCCATCACGTAGGGCATGTGGCCGAAGAGCGGCATCTCCTTGGCGATACCAAGCTTGATCAGGTAGCGGTAGAGCACGACCTGACGCGGCGTGGAGCTCAGCAGGTCCTCGCCACGCAGCACGACGTTGATGCGCATGAGCGCGTCATCGACCGGGTTGGTGAGCGTGTAGAGCGGGTCGCCGTTCGGACGCACGATGACGTAATCAGGCACGCTGCCGGCCTTGAACTCGATGTGGCCGCGGATGAGGTCATCGAAGGCGATGTCCTCGTCGGGCATCTTCACACGCAGCGCTGGCTTGCGACCCTCGGCCTTGAATGCGGCCCTCTGCTCGTCGGTCAGGTTACGATCGTAGCCGTCGTAACCGAACGCCTTCGGCCGGCCTGCGGCGACGTTACGCGCCTCGATCTCCTCGGAAGTGGAATAGGATTCGTAGGCATAGCCGGCATCGAGCAGTTTCTGGGCGATGTCCTTATAGATGTCGCCGCGCTCGGACTGGCGGTACGGGCCGTCAGGACCGCCGACGTTGATGCCCTCGTCCCAATCGATATGAAGCCAGTTCAGAGCGTCGATAATCTGGTTGTAGCTTTCCTCGGAGTCGCGCTCGTTGTCCGTGTCCTCAATACGGAAGACGAAGGTGCCGTGCGTGTGCCGTGCCTCGGCCCAGTTGAACAGGGCGGTGCGCACCATGCCGACGTGCGGGGTGCCGGTGGGCGACGGACAGAAGCGAACACGAACGTCTTTGGGCAGTTCAGGTCTTGATTCAGTAGCGTTTTCAGTCATGTCACCATTATGCCGCGCGTGATTGACGGGAGACGCAGATTCTACGAAAGAGCGATGCTGCGCACCTCATGATGGCCGGGGCCAAGTTCGTAGAGGACCATCGAGCCCGGCGGATAGTGAACGCCTGCCTCGTTGCACATGGGCTCATCGACTGACATGGTCGGGCTCGGATGTCCGTCAACGAGCACCATGTCCACGGCCCCTTGGCTCTGTGGCGGCAGAACAACCTCGGCCACGCAACCCGACGGCACGTCGATGGTCAGCTGCAGGCAACCGCTAGGGGTGGGGTCCACAAAACCGATTGGATCGCTCAACGAGACCATGCCGCTATTGACCCGCTTGCACCGCACGCCGATAGTACCCGAACGCACCGGCACCTTCGCTTCGGCCTCACTCATATCGCCGAGCTGCGGCATGACCATGAACGTGCGGCAGCCGGGTTCAAGCGGACGGATACCCAGCATCCCCTCCGGCAGGAGATAGACCGGGGAGGCCGACCATGGATGGGAATAGGTGAGGTTCGGCTTCAGCCCTGAATCCCAAGCCTCCATTGTGCCGCCGCCTTGCTTGCGGACCATGTTACCCCAGGTCCGTTCACCCAATTTTGCAGCGATAAGCGCGTCCGCGTCCTCACCATAACCGGCACGATACAGCCCGTCCAGATAGACCGCCGCCACGTAGACGCTGCAGGCCATGCCTCGTGAGCGCAGATAATCAGTTACTTTGGGCAGTCTGCCTTCCGGAACTTCACCGAACTCGAGCACGAACGCGGACGCGTGCAGCGAGCAATGCTTGATACGACAAGATTCCATCGAAGCTTGATCCGGAACAGTGTTGCCTTCGGCCGGCACGTCGGTAAGGCCGTCGCAATATGCGCCCTGCGTCTCGTCGTAAAGCCACATATTGATGGCCTTGCGGATACGTTTTGAGCGGGTGTCGAATAATTCGCCGTCGTCATCTTCGCCGACGGTCCAAGCCAAAACCGCCATATCGGCGTACGCCTGCGACGCCAAGGCGTTGATGACGGTATTGACGCGGCCGAAAACGAAACCGTCGCGCTCGCTTTGCGGCCAGTCGACCAAGTCGCCGTCCCTATGGCTCGATTCGCCCGGATCTTTGACAATCAGACCGAACTCCTCGTTCCAGAAGCGTTGCGGCAGAAGGGTTTTAAGACGCGTGTACTCGGCACTCACCTGAGAGGAGTCGCCGGTATGCATCCACCAATCGTAGACAGCAAGAATCAGGTACATCGGCCATTCGGTGGGCCAAGTGCGGTTGGTGATGAGATAGTCGACGGTATAGCGAGCCAGCGTCGGAGCGTCATCAAGCGCAAAATGGCATTGCTGCTGAATCCACGCATCGGCTTCGTAAGGTGCGCGCTCACGCGTCCAGGAATCCGCGTAGATGCTGCCGTTGCAGGCATCGATGGTGCGAGCGCAGAGCGACCAGACGTCGTTGAGCATCTGGTTTGATGAATGGAAACTCGCTTCATCGGTCGTCTTCGGATAGACCAGAGCCGACGATTCGACGTCGAGTTGCCCCGAGTCCAGCAAATCGGACACGTTCAAGCCATCGCTGCCCACACTATGAAGCTCCACATAGCGAAAAACACGTACTCCCCACGTTTCCAACGCGTTATCGGTCTCGGTTCGGCTTTCATGGTTATCGCCGATTCCTTCGATATGCCAGCAATCCTCATAGACATTGGAGGTGTTGAGACGATATTTCACCGTCCCGTCGTCGTTGCGCACCTCGCCGTATCGGATGTCCAATTCCAACGAACTCCGGCAACGCGAGCGCACCCGCACTCCACCGATCTGCACGCCGCCGAAATCAAGCACCATTCCCCCGTCCGGCAACGAAGAAACGGCAACCGGCCCGTGATGGCACAGCTGCAATTTGTCGGTCGGGGTCGGCTCAAGCTTTCTGAAATCAGGCTTTTCGACGGCATCAGACCATGCGGAATCGTCGAATCCAGAAGAGGCGAAACCGAACGGATAATCCCATGAATTGATGTTTTCAGCGGGAGCTTCGAAATATTGTGTCCCTATCGAAGCGCTGTCGGGATAGACACCGGTGCCGGGCATGGCCTTCCATCTGGAATCAGTAGTGTAATGACGCACTTCACCATCGGTAAATGCGACATCGAGTTGGGCGGCAAAGCGCTGGTCTTCGAGCGTATACGCGAGCACGCCCATCGCGTTGGCTCCCGGATGCAGCGAAGCCGTAACGTTATAGCCGTCAACGCGCGCTTCATCGCTGATCGGGAACACCGGGCCGCAGCCGACGAACGAATCGTTGGCCCACATCCGATAGACAAACTGCCTGGCCGGACGCGTAGAGGCTCCCGTGGCATATAGGCTGGCCCACAATATCGGTTTATTGGGCAACGTGATTTCAGTACGGAGGAAAGCCCATCCACGAGAGTTGCCAGTGTGTTCAGGGATATTTGAGGTATCGGCCCAGATCGGTGCCGCTTGCCACTGCGAACCGGGCCATGTTCCGAATGTGGCGGGAGCAGCCCACCCGGATTCGTCACCAGAGGCGGTGCCGAATCTATCCGCAGGCTCTGCGTTTTCGCGCCACAAACGAACCGTGGCCCAATACCTTTTGCCGGGTACGATCCGGACTCCATCCAGCGGCACGCCTTCGAAACCGTCGTCAAGCACCTTGCCGCTGTCCCAGATGTCGCCGACACCCGCGGCGGCCTTTGCCGAGGTGCTCGCAACGACGACCTGATATGCGTCAACATCCCGAGCCCCGGCCTTGCTCCCGTTTTCACGCCACCGGAGCACCGGGGACGAACCACAAGCCAGATCAACCGGATTTACCCTATCGTTGATGAGAATTTGTATCACAGACTATCGCCGCCTTGCGCCATTTTCGAAACTCACATCGATACCGTCCGATAACAAGAAAGCTTACGCCACCGGTCACGCACCGATGATTGCTCAAACATATCGTCTTTGCCAAACCGCTCATATCACCACAATCGCTCACTGCCGGTAATCGCTCATCGACGAGAAGAGGCCGGACATGCCACCACCACCGCCAGCGGGCTTCTCGCTGTCACCGGTGTAAAGCTCAATCAGCTTCTTATCGCCGGATTCACGGGCCAGCGCCTCGAAAAGCACATCGGCCTGCCAACGTGCCGAAGCCCAGACGATATACCAGATGATGCCGGTAAACAGCAGACCGGTGACAATCGGCGAGCTCGCCATCCCCCAGAAGTAGCCGAAGACTGCGATGCCGCTGATCACGATCATATAAATCCGCCGGGCGGAAAGCAGCACGCCGTTTTTGACGACTGCGTACCATTTGGCATTCGGATATTCCACCACAAGCACCAGCGAAACCAGCAGCGATTGAATAAGGAAAATAATGCAGATGGAAAGGACCGGCACCATCAGGGCACCGAAACCGAGCTTCATCATAATCTGCATGGAATAGGAGAAGGTAAAGATAAAGAACCCGTAAATCGCCCCCTGCGCGATCGCCCGGGGCAGCAGACGGATAAAAGCGCGGAAATACGGGCGGATACAGGCCGCGCTGTCGTCAGGCGGGACGTAGGGGCCGGCGATCCAATCCGGAGGCTTGTACCCTTCATTGAGCATACGAACGCGGCGTTTGCTCGCGCGTCCGAATAAGGTCGGTTGGTCGCGGAAAAGCGCAAATCCAGCGGCAATGCCGGGCGAGCTCAGGACCAGAGCCAATGTCAACGCCGGGTAATAGTCAAGATTCTGAACCACCACCCAGATGGCGATCAGGGGGATGATGCCAACAAAAATGCACCAGCCCGCCATCAGCAGGACGTAGACGCTGTTGGCTATCAGGCCGAAAGCCTCACCGAGGTTGTGATTCTTGCCGTTTGACGTTGCCGCCATCACGCACTTCCCTTCCGTCCTGACCTGTAACCGCTAGGTAATCCATCATCGTAAAGTCTATCGCCTTGTGAGTTCGTCTATCAATATATAGGCAATATATAGGTAAGTAAACGAGAATCCGATGCGTGCGTCGCAATGAAACCACTACGAACGTCACACATCGGATTTTTATATTCACTTAAACCGGTAGCATCAGCCCTTCATGCCGGAGGTTGCGATGCCTTCGATGAACTGCTTCTGACCGATGAGGAAGACGATGATGATCGGGAGCACCGAAATGACGGAGCCGGTCATGATCATCGCATAATCAGCGTTGTACTGGGAGATGAACTGCTTGAGGCCGATCTGGATGGTCCACAGGTTTGCGGAGCGCAAGTAGATCAACGGGCCCATGTAGTCATTCCAGGTGTTGGTGAAGGTGATGATCGCCAACGCCGCGATGGACGGGCCGGAAAGCGGAAGCACGATCTTCCAGTAGATGCCGAATTCGCTCAAACCATCGAGACGGGCCGCTTCCGACAGGTCCTCCGGTATCGTGTCGTAGAACTGTTTCATCATGAACACGCCGAACGCGCCGAACGCCTGCAGCAAGATAATCGACCAACGGGTGTCGGACAGTCCGACCGCCGCAATCATCTTGAACTGCGGAATCATATAGGCCTGCCACGGCACAGCCATCGTCGCGATGTAGATCAGGAACAGGACGTTGTGGCCACGGAACGGAATCTTTGAGAAGCCGTAGGCGGCGAACGAACCGGTGAACACCTGCAAGGCCGTGACGATAATCGCGAAGAACAGAGTGTTCAGAATCCACGTGGTCATGTTGGACTTCGTCCAGATGGCCGCGTAATTATGCCACTGCCATACCGACGGGAACCACTTGATCGGAACCGTATAGACTTCGTTGTTGGGCTTCAGGGACGAAAGAATCATCCAGAAGAACGGCAACAGAGTGAACGCCGCAACCGCGATCATGGCGATATAACCAATAATCGTGCCAACGATCTTCAACGGGGACTTGCGCTTCTTGTTGAAGGGGATCTCAGGTGCCACCGCACCAGCCTCAGCCAATTGAGGAGCTACTGCTTGCGTAGACATATTAGTCCTCCTTCGAATTGTTGTACCAGAACTGAATTAGCGTGACCACCATGCAGATGAACAGCAGCACCAAAGACACTGCCGAAGCATAGCCGTAATCGCCGTTGTCGAAGGCTACCGAGTAGATGTACTGGGCCAGCACTTCTGTGGTCGTTCCAGGCCCGCCATCCGTCATAATCAATGTCAGGTCCAAGATCTTGAACGAGCCAATGGTCAATGTGACCATGACGAAGAACAGTGTCGGCCGCATGCACGGAACCGTGACGTGCCAGAACCGCTTCCAGCCGTTCGCACCATCCAGCTCAGCTGCCTCATACAACTCACTGGGAATCGTCTGCAACCCAGCCAGAAGAAGAATCATGTAGTAGCCGACTTCACGCCAGGTACCGACGATGATGACCGCGGGCATTGCCCATTTGGTCGAACCGAGCCATCCAGGCACGTTGCCGTCGCCAACGAAAATCTTCAGGAACTGGTTGATCGGGCCGGACTTCGGGTCAAAAAGCATGGACCAGACCTGCGCCGCCGCCACCATCGAGGTGACATAGGGCATGAAGGCGACCGTGCGGAAGAAGCCACGGCCCTTGAGCTTGGAGTTGAGCAACACCGCCAGGCCGAAGGCAATCGCCAACGTCAGCGGAATGTGCACCAGAGAGTAGTAGAACGTGTGCCACACGGTCTGCCAGAAGATGCGGTCATGAACCAGACGAACCCAGTTGACCAGGCCGTTGAACACCGGCATACCGAACGCCGACCATTTGGTGAACGCGATATAGAAGAGCGAAAGCACCGGCAAAAGCGTCAGCAGGATAAAGCCGATGAAGTTCGGCGAAATGAAAATCAGGCCATTGCGCAGATTACGATGCGAAATCGCCTTCGCATCCATTTTTCCGCCCTTTTGCCGTTGTGGTTCCGGCGGTTTGTTACGCGCCTCGACGGCACCCGCCTCCCCCACTGCGGCGAGATCGGCACCCACCGCGGCAACATCCGAACTAGAAGAATCCGACATCGCTGCCTCCTCTTTGAATATGCAGCCAATGCACACAAGCCGTCAACTGCTGCATCGAAGCTGGCTCGTTACACTCTGTCAATAATTATTATGTCACAACAAAATATTTTTAACAATAAAAAGACCGACGGCCCTTATCCGGCAATCAAACCTGCCAACCCGATACGGACCTGCCGGTCTCCCGTCCATCCGTCGCGGCGGCTGCGAACAGCCGTAGCCGCGACAGACGATTCAGACGGTTTACAATGCTCACTCGCTGCTGAGCACACCTTGGTTCTTGACATCTTCCTGGCACTGGTTGATGGCCGCGTCGGTCTTCGAGGTGCCGGTAAGAATCGAGGAGTTCATCGTCTTCAGGAGAGTCTGAACCGTATCGGTGGCGTCGCTGACAGGAGCCTCAAGCTTCATGTCGAACTTGGACCAAGCGTCCTTGGATTCCTGATCGGTGGCCATGCCATCAGCCGCGAAGAAGTCCTTGGTAATCTTGTCGTTGATGTAGGCAGGAGTAGTGGTGAGCTTGGCGAGCACATCCGCGCCGCCTTCGCCGACGGACCATTCAACGAACTTCTTGGCCGCTGCGAGCTTCTGACCACTGGCCTTAGCCGAAACCATCAGGCCGGTCGGGCTACCGAAAGTGACTGGAGTTGAAGGAACCTTCTTGCTCGGGTTCTGCGGAATCGGAGCCATGCCCCAATCGAACTTCTGGGCATCGCCAGTCTTCTGCTGGCTCAGGAACGAAGCGGCGTACCAAGTGCCCATCGGCATCATGGCGGCCTTCTGAGTACCGAACTGCGCCTGATACTGCACCTTGTTGGTGAAGGAGGTGTTATAGTCGATGGTCAGCTTTTCATTCTGCCACTTCAAAGCACGCTCATAGAAAGGCTTCATGTAGCCGAATTGGCCCTTGAGATAGGTCTTCTCGGCCGGCTGACCAGCCTGGGCAAGAGCGAAGGACTGGACCACCGACTGCCAGTTGTGCTGGTACATCGGATAGACGGTGTTGGCGTCATATCCGGCATCGGGGAGCTTCTTCTTCAGCTCTTCGCCGGCCTTGGTGTAGTCATTCCACGTCCAAGTGGCGTCAGGCGTCTTCACGCCGGCCTTCTTGAACATGTCCTTGTTATAGAAGAGGACCCAGTGATCGGCGCGATACGGCAGCGCATAGTACTTGCCGTCCTTCGTCTTGTACATGGAGTCGTCAAAGTTCTTGTGATCGGCAAACTTCTTGGCGATATCGCTGATATCGGCCAGGCCTTGGGACTTGGCATAAGTATTGTATTTGACGGTGTTCTTCAGCGGGAAGACATCAGGCTGTGCACCGGCGGAGATATCAGCGGTGAGCTGCTTGTCATAATCATCTGCGCTGTATTCCTTGAGCTTGATGGTGACGTTAGGATATTCCGCTTCGAAACCATCAACGAGCTTCTGGAATTCGGGGGTCATCTTCAACGACCAACCACCCATCGTGATTTCGGTCTTTGCGTTCTTATCAAATGCGTTTGCATCGCTGGCACCGCTCTTTTGCGCATTGCCGCCGCCGCCACCGCAGCCCGCGAGAAGCATTGCGAGTGCAGAGACCGCCGCTAAGGCGCCTACTGGACGTGAGACTTTCATATTCAAATCCTTTCTTCAAGGCTTCCTCGCCTATTGCAAGGACTAGCGTGCTACATTAGCGTAACCCGCGATGTCCTTCAATTTTGAGAGTACACAAATGGCAACAAAGAAAGTGTTTGTTGCCATTATTTGTCAGAATTGATAGAGCAGCTATTCTTTTATAATTACTGGCGGAACCGCGAAAAACAGCCAATGACCGCCATTTATGCTTTCAGCGAGTCCTGCTTTCTTCCTTCGATACCCCTTACAAACTGCTAGGCTCGAAGCCATGGGATGGCAACAGATTCCATGTTCAGCAGCATGAAATCGAATCCATCCGCACCGATAGTTTTCCTCTTAGGGGATGAATGAAGCATCGGACAGATAGCAAAGGAGTATCAGCCCATGGCTACAGCAAGCAAAGGTCAGCAATCGTCGCAAAAGGATGCAGAGAACTTTCCATCTTCTGCGAGTAAAGCACCGGAGCAATTGTGGACAGCAACCAGCGGTGATCTGAGCCAGCGCCGAGAAAAGATCGCAACACCCGTACCTACAAGCGAGGCGGGCGACGCGACCACCGTGGTCATCGATCCGACCCGGCAATACCAGATGTGGGAAGGGGCCGGCGCGGCCATCACCGATTCCAGCGCCTCGCTTCTGATGAACAGCATGAACGCTAAACAGCGTCACGCGATTCTCGAAGAGATGTTCAGCCCCGCTCAGGGCGGCTTCTCGTCGGTGCGTATTTCCATCGGTTCCTGCGATTTCGTAAGCCAAAAGTATTACAGCTACGATGAGCTGCCCGAGGGCATCGGCACAGACCCGAACCTCGATTACTTCTCCATCGGCACCGGTCAGCCCGGTGCGCCGGACGCCACTAAGGATCTCAAAAACATCATCCCCGTACTGCAGGAAATCATGGCCATCAACCCGGCTGTCAAGGTGATGGCCTCGCCGTGGAGCCCGCCGGCCTGGATGAAGACCAATGGCAAGCTCGAAGGCGACGGAAGGCTGCGGCTCGGCGAATACGTGGGCAACGGCTACCGTCGGCAGGACACAGTGGATTATGCCTATGCACAGTATTTCGTGAAATTCATCGCCGCTTATGCAAGCTATGGCATTCCCATCGCCTCCGTGACCATGCAGAACGAGCCCGGCAACTCTCCGCAATGGCCCATGGCCATCTGGACACCCGAGGAATTGACCAAGTGGGGCAGCGAATATTTGCGGCCCTGCCTTGATGCCACGTTCCCAGACGTCGAGATTTACTTCGGCGACGACGGCCTACGCTTCTTCCAGCGCCCAGTGACCGATTACATGACCCCAGCCCAGGCCCAATGCTTCGCCGGCGTGGCGTTCCACACTTACTCCGGCCTGCCCAAGTGGGTACTCAACGGCACACGCCAGTTCCCGGGCTGGAAGGCCTGCATGAGCGAGCGCCGTTGCATGCTCGACGAGACGGTGGACGAGGCCAGCCACGTGATGTTCGGCGAGATCGGCACCGGCTTGGTGCGCAACAACGTCGGACTCATCAACCTGTGGAACATCGCGCTGGACGAACAGGGCTTCCCGAGCTACGCCAAAACGCGCGGGCGCCGCGGGGTCATCACCATCGATTCCGCCACCGGCAAGGTCAAGCGCAACCTCGAGTACTTCATGCTGCGCAACTTCGGCCAGGACGTGCGCCCCGGCTCTCGTCGCGTGGCTTCCACCAACCACACCCCCGACGGACGGCATGGCGGTTTGGGCTCGGTCGCGTTCATCGAGCCGGACGGACGCGGATTCGCCGGGTTCCTTTACAATCCGACCGACAAGCCGATTGAAGCGGCAGTCACTTTTGGTGGCGAAGGCGCGGCCTGGCGACACGTCATCGTCCCCGCCTATGGAACAGTGACCTTCCATCTCTCGTACTCGCCGATCAACGTCAGCGTCGCCCCTGCGGACGATAACTTCAAGATCACCTACACCCCGCACCCCGCCGACGACCACGACGAGCGCATTTTCTAGTCAATAAATAAATAAAGAAGGCCTGCCGAAACAATCGAGTTTCGGCAGGCCTTCTTTATTTATTTAGTACGAGCAGAAATCACCACTCGTGCATGGTGCCGTCGAGGAGACGATCTACGGGCAGCGGAGCCGGCTGGTAGGGGTACTTT